>REED01000147.1 GCA_007695225.1 Gemmatimonadales bacterium | reverse complement strand
CCCTTCTTCGATCTCAGGCCATACGGGTTCCAGTCGGAGATCCTGGAGGCCATCGAGGCGGAGCGGCGGGAGGGGATCCGGCGGCATCTGGTGATCGCAGCGACGGGGACGGGGAAGACCATGGTGGCGGCGTTCGACTACAAGCGCTTTGCCAAGGTGGTGCAGGACGTGCCGGAGCCCGATGGCACCACCCCGCCCCGCCCCACCCTCCTCTTCCTGGCGCATCGCGAGGAGATCCTTAAGCAGTCCCTCGCCTCCTTCCGTCAGGTGCTCCGGGACCGGGACTTTGGGGACCTCCTGGTCGGAGGGGCGCGGCCGACTCAGGAGCGGCACCTCTTCGCCTCGGTCCAGAGCTGGCAGTCGCGGGGGCTCGACGGGCTGGCCCCGGATCACTTCGACTACGTGGTGCTGGACGAAGCACACCACGCGGCGGCGAACACCTACCAGGCGATCCTGGCCCACGTGCGGCCGAAGGTGCTGCTGGGGCTCACGGCCACCCCTGAGCGGGCGGACGGGCTGGACATCCGGAAGGATTTCGGGTCCGACGACCCGGAGCTCGCGGGGCGGTTCACGCACGAGCTCAGGCTGCCGGACGCCATCGAGCGGAGGCTCCTTGCGCCCTTCCACTACTTCGGGGTGTCGGATGCGCCGGGGGTGGACTTCACGAACCTTACCTGGCGGGCCGGAAGCTACGCCGCCTCGGAGCTGGACGGGGTGCTGGGGGCGAACGATGCCCGGGCCCAGTGGGTGCGGGATCAGCTCGTGGACCTGGTGGCGGACCCTGCGCGGGTGCGCGGGCTGGGGTTCTGCGTGAGCCAGAAGCACGCGCGGTTCATGGCGAAGAAGTTCACGGAGTGGGGGATCCCCTCGGCGGCGCTCACGGCGGACAGCCCCACGGAAGAGCGAAACCGGGTGCAGGGGGACCTCGTGAACCGCCGGATCCGGTTCATCTTCACCGTGGATCTCTACAACGAGGGCGTGGACATTCCTGAGGTCGATACGGTGCTGCTACTTCGGCCCACGGAGAGCCTCACCGTGTACCTGCAGCAGCTGGGCCGCGGGCTCCGGCTCCACGAGGACAAGCCCCACCTGACGGTGCTGGATTTCATTGCCCCGCAGCACCGGAACTTCCGCTTTGCGGACCGGTTTCGGGCGCTCACCCGGAGCGTGTCGGAGCGCATCGACAAGCAGGTGGAGGAGGGGTTCCCCTGGCTTCCGTCGGGGTGCCTGATCCACCTGGACCGGCAGTCGACGCAGGTGGTGCTGGACAACATCCGGGAGACGGTGGGGCTCAGGAAGCCCAAGGTCGTGCAGCAGCTGGCCCAGCTCCGGCAGCGCACCGATGCCGACGGCCAGCCGCGGCCCGCCCTCCAGCAGATGCTGGACTGGCTCCACTTGGACGACCCCGACGACCTGCTCCGCCACGGGCTGCCGTGCCGGCTCCTGGAGGCGGCGGGGTCGCCGCCGCTGTGCGCCGAGGTGGCGCCCTACGAGAGGGGGCTCGAGCGCGGGATGCGGGCGCTGGCGCTGTCCGACGATCGGGCGGTTCTGGAGGCGATGCGGAGGGGGATCGCGGGCGATGCCGGTGGAGGCGTGCCGGGACCGAACGACCGAGTTGGTCGGGTGCGGTTGGAGTTGGCGCACTCTCTCCTCTGGGGAAGTGAACGCCCCGGGCGCGGAACGCTGGAGGAAGTGCACGCCTTCGTGGTCGGCGCGCCGGGGCTTCGGGAGGACCTGAGGCAGGTGGTGGAGATGCGGCTCCGGGGGCTCCGGTCGCTGGCGGCGCCGGAGGCCATACGGGGGGCCGGGGTGCTGCAGCTGCATGCCCAGTACACGCGGGAGCAGATCCTGTTGGCGCTCGGGAAAGGGAGCTTCGCGGCGCCGTACACGCACCGCGAGGGGGTGCTCCACGTGGCGGAGCGGAAGGTGGATGCGTTTTTCGTGACGATCCGGAAGACGGAGGCGCGGTTCTCGCCCACGACCATGTATAGGGACTTCGCCGGGACAGAGAGGATCTTCCACTGGGAGAGCCAGTCCACCACCAGCCCGGCCTCGCCCACGGGGCGGCGGTACATCGAGCACCGGAGGCGAGGGTACACGCCGCTCCTGTTCGTGCGGGAGAGCCACAGGCTCGAGAACGGGCTCACGGCGCCGTTCTGGTTCCTGGGGCCGCTTCAGTACCTTCGGCACGAGGGGGACCGGCCCATGAGCATGACGTGGCGGCTCGAGCGGACGATGCCGGCGCGGGTGTACCGGTGGGCGAGGGAGGTGGCGTGAGGGGGGTGGACCGCCCCGGGTTCATGGGAGAGTCGCGCATGTGAGTTCGCCTCTCTCACTGCGAGGGAGCGGCCACCTAAGGAACGCTCCCCACCAACCGGGTGAGGAATGAGGCGGTTCGCCCCGCGCTTCCCGTCAGGCCCAGGGGGGAGTGACCGCCCCCGACGTACGCGAAGAACTGGTAGGAGGGCTCGTCCCTCCCCAGGCCGCGCATCACCGCGTCGAACCGTTCGGCCTGACTGAAGGCGACGATGGGGTCCGCCGTGCCGTGGTGGATCTGGACGGCAGGGAGGGTCGAAGCGAAGAGGGCAGGGGAGCGGCGGATGAGTTCCCGGCGCACGGTGTCCAGGGAGACCTCCCCCCGGCGGAGGGGCTGCAGGTAGGTCCGATCGAACCAGGCCAACCCTGGAAGGTCACGGGGCCGCCCCTGAAGCGCATCATCGGCGATCTCCCGCATCCAGGGGTCGAGGAAGTCGGTGGGTCCGAAGTAGCTGACCACCGCCTTCACCCTGGGGTCCCGGGCTCCCATGAGGAGTCCCACCCCTCCTCCCCGACTCAGCCCCAGGACCGCGACACGGCTGGGGTCCGCAGCCGCCACCTCCTGGAGAGCAACCGAGAGGAGGGATAGGGCGTCGTCCACGTCCCGGTCCCAGGGAGAGGGTTCACCCTCCGAGCGGAAGACCTGCCCACCGGCCCTGAGGGGTTCCGACCGGAAGGAGGGAACGACCCAGACGAAGGCGGCCGCTCCCTCGCCCAGCCCCAGGAAGAGGAGGGCCAACTCCTCCACGGAAACCCCCGAATCACCTCCGTGGGCGTAGAGAAGGACGGGAAGGCTCCCCGATTCAGCCCCCTCCGGCACCACGATGGCGCCGTAGTGCCGGTGCCCGTCCACGAGGTGGGACACGATCCGGAGGCGCCCCGGGACCCCCGCCATGGGGAAGGGCGCGGCCGACTCCTGGCGCACCCCCGTCGCCGCCGCCGGCCGGGTCGTCCATTCACTGCGAACCTGGGCCACCTCTGCCTCCGCGGCAGGGGCGAAGAGCCGGTCCAGGTCCACCCACACATCCTCCGGCGCGGTGGTGTCGGAGCAGGCTGCCACCAGGAGCAGCAAAGCGAAGAGAAGGAGGCGGCGGAAGAGGGATGGAGGGTCGAGGGGCAAGCCGGGGAAGGATGAAGGGTCGAGGCGCATGCGGGCCTGGGATGGAGGTCTGGTGGGCATAAGGAGACTGCCCTGGAAGGGATCCGCCCTGCGTGGGTGGGGATCGGGGGTGAAGGGGCTTTCGGGGCCGACGTTACCCACGAACGGCCAGCTGGATCAAGGGTCCGAGTGACGGGTGGTCCGATCCGTGCCGGCGTACGTCCCACCCTTGTGTGATAATAAGATCGCATTACTGTATTGCTGCCGCCGCAGTTGATCTCAACACCCAGCAGGAGGGAGACGGATGACATCGCATGAACCATCGGCAAAGCCTCGTGTGCGCATGACCCGGACAGGGGGTCGGCTGCGGTTATCGGCGTGGATGGCGGGTATGTCAGCGTTTCTTCTAGCCGCCGCCTGCCAGGAGGCATACCAGCCTCTGGCTCCCGATGCATCGGCCAGCCTGAACCTGGGGCAGGCGGACACGGGACCCCGCTCCCAGCTCTCTCTCCATGTCCATCGGGTGGCGGGCAGCGGTGATATTGGCTTCTCCGGGGACGGCGGGCCGGCAACGGGAGCTCAGATGAGTCGGGCGGAAGGCGTGGATGCCCGGCCGGATGGGTCCCTGGTCATCGCCGACACCTACAACAATCGTATCCGAATCGTCGGTGTGGATGGGAAGATCCTGACCGTGGCAGGTACCGGCGCCATCGGATCCGGGGGAGATGGCGGAGATGCCATGGAGGCCCAGCTCTTCTTCCCGTTCGATGTGGCCGTGGGTCCGAGGGGTGAAATCTACATTGCGGATACCTACAACCAGCGCATCCGCATGATCGATCGTAGTGGGACGATCCGGACCGTCGCCGGCACGGGAACCGCCGGTTCCGGGGGCCTGGGGGGACCGGCCACAGAAGCCGAACTCCGCTTCCCCTTCGGCGTGGATGTCTCGCCCGACGGCCGGCTACTCATTTCCGACACCTTCAACAACCGGGTTCTCACCATCGACCGGCGCGGAAATCTCCAGCTCGTGGCCGGCACCGGTGAGCGTGGGTTCTCCGGCGACGGCGGACCGGCTGAAGCTGCGCAGCTCTCCATTCCGTACACAGCCCGTTGGGGACAGGCCGGGAAGGTCTACATCGCCGATACCAGCAATGACCGGATCCGTGCGGTGGATCGGAATGGGGTGATCCGCACGGTGGCGGGAACCGGGGAGCGAGGCTTCTCGGGCGAAGGAGGACCGGCGACCGAGGCCATGCTCGCGGCCCCCCACACTCTGGCCGTGGATGCCAGTGGGCGGGTCGTGATCGGCGACACCAACAACCGTCGCCTCCGGGAGATCCGACCCAACGGGACCCTGGTCACCATTGCCGGAAACGGGGTGTTCGGAAGCGCTCCGAGCGGTACTCCCGCCCTTGAGGGCCCCCTCCACTTCCGGACCGGACTGGTGAGTCCCCGGCCCGGCGTGTTCGTCCTGGCCGAGGCCTTCAACGCCAGGGTCATCGAGCTTCGATAGCGGGTGCGGCTGGGGGTGTGGCGAGAGCCCACCCCCAGCCCTTGCCGCCCGTGGCGGTTGGGGTCCGGTTTGATTGGAAGAACCGAGGCCCCTCTTACCGCCTCCACAGGTCCTTGGTCAAACGATAGCCGCCGGAATGAGAAGTTCCTGGAAAACCGCATCCATCTTCCTGGCGGCGTTGACCGCCGTCATGACGGCCTGTGATCGGCCGATCCCGACTGGCCCGGCCCTGGAGTCCGGTCTTGGGGAAGGCGGGGCCAGCCGCGGGCGGCCCGGTGACCTCCCCGGTCTCCATCGTTCGGCCACGGCCCTCGACCAGGAACTACGCCAGAGGCTCCTCGAGGCGGCGGGTGAGGACGGCCTGGGGGTGTTCCAACTCCCCCCCAGCACCGCCCTCGGGCGGATCCCCCAGGATCCCCGGAATCCCCTGACTCCGGCCAAGGTGGAACTCGGACGCCTCCTCTTCCATGAGAGCGTGCTGGCGGTGGATCACTTCCGACCGGAGGGCCGGGAAAGCTACGGGTGCGCCTCGTGCCACTTCGCCCAGGCTGGATTCCAGGCGAATCGGGTCCAGGGAGTCGGTGAGGGGGGGGACGGGTTCGGCCTGAGGGGTGAGGGGCGGAACGTACTTCCTCAGTACGACTCGGAGCCCCATGCCCCCGATCTCCAGCCCATCCGCACGCCCACAATCCTGAATGCGGCATTCCAGGAACTGATGCTCTGGAATGGACAGTTCGGGGGTGTGGGCCCGAACCTGGGTACGGAAGATCGGTGGGTCGGGGCAGTGCTGGAGTCAAATCACCTGGGCCTCCATGGGCTGGAGGCTCAGGCGTACGGTGGGATGAAGGTTCACCGAATGGCATCGGTTGAACTCTCCCGCATCGCGGAGATCGACGAGTACCGACATCTCTACCGTCGAGCCTTCCCTGGAGACCGCGAGCCGATTCGGCGGCTGAACACCGCCCTGGCGATTGCGGCGTGGGAGCGGACGGTGCTGGCGAACGAGGCTCCCTTTCAGCGCTGGCTACGAGGGGCGCTGGATGCCCTCACCGAGAACGAAAAGGAAGGCGCTGTGCTCTTCTTCGGAAAGGCAGGCTGTGTGAGCTGCCACACGGGGCCTGCGCTCAGCTCCATGACCTTCCATGCCCTGGGAATGCACGATATCGATGGGGCGCACGACCAAGCGAACCTCGACCTCAGGCCCTTCGGGGGTCAGGTGTCCGAAGAGCTGCGACGCGGCCGGGGAGGCTTCACCGGCCGGGCCGAGGACGACTTCACCTTCAAGACTCCCCAGTTGTACAATCTCCTGGACTCCCCCTTCTACGGCCATGGCGCCTCGTTCGCTTCGGTACGGCAGGTGGTGGAATACAAGAACCACGGGGTGCCCGAAAACCCCCGGGTCCCATCGGAGCGCCTGGCCCGGGAATTCCAGCCCCTCGGACTCACTGCCGCGGAAGTGGATGCCATCACTGCCTTCCTGGAGGGAGGGCTCCGCGACCCTGACCTCCTGCGGTACGTCCCGGATCGGCTCCCTTCAGGCGCCTGCATCCCCGTCAACGACGAGACCGCCCGCCAGGAGTTGGGGTGCGACCCCTGAACCGCCGGATTCTGAAGCGCGGAAGAAGGTCATGCCCGGGACCGAGCGACGTTGAGCGTTCGCGTTGAAGGCGTGCTCGGTGCCGTAGTTGGGGTGATTGAGGATGAAGCGGGTCTCATGAATGGGTCCTGTCGGCGGAAAGAAGCGTTTCGGGCATTCGCACCCAGACGAGGCCACTTGAGAGCAAGGCCAGGATTCCCCCGGCCAGAATCGCTGGAGCGATCCCGAGCAGGTGCGCGAGGATCCCGGCCACAATGCCCGGCCACAATGGCGCCGAACGCCTAGCCGGCGTCTCGCCAGAGTCGGTACACGCCCACCGCCGTCCTCCGCTGACCGGCGAAGAAGTTCGGCCCCGCTTTCACAAACCCGAAGGTCGCGATAGCGGACACGACCGAGGAGAGGAGGGCTCCCCGGGCCATCATCCCGAAATCCTCCTCGGCGATGAGGGGCAGGGCCGTGCGCTCGAGCCCGGATCTGTTGAGCGCCCGAGGGCCGCGTTGGGACCCTACGAACCATCAGCTCTGTGGAGACGTGCCGGTGGCCACCGGGAATCCCCGTTTCCCCCCACTCTGCGACCCCTTCTCCCACCCGGTAGGCACGAAGACCATGGTTTCGGAGCCGCTTCACCGCTGGGCGGCAGAAGAGGCAGTAGGGACCTTGTAAGTCGGCCAGGATCGCCCAGCCTGGGGTAGCTCCTTGAGTCGGTCTTCCAGTTCGTCGATGGAGATGGAAACGGCCCCCGGGATGTGCCGTGCGGCCCATTCGTCGGGGGGACGGACATCCATGAGGATCGCTTCCCCTTCCTGAACCCCTCGGTTCAGGGTTTCCATATCCACCGCCTCAAGGCCATCGGGATCCTGGTAGAAGTCGCTCACCAGCTCGCGAACCTCCGCCAGGCTCTCGTGTGAGACATCCTGGAGGGACCTGACCAGCTGGAGGACGACAAGGCTTGCCAGCCGGTAGTAGATCTGCCGGCCCGCACGCCGGGTCTGGACGAGGGATGCCATCCGGAGTTCTCGGAGGTGGTCGCTGACATTGGGCACGCTGAGCCCTGTCTGCTCGGCAAGGGTCTCCACCGGATTCTCGCCCTGCGAGAGAAGGTCCAGCAGGATGAAGGCGGGAGCGGATTGCCAGCACCTTTCCGATGCGGGCGAATTCGGCAAAGAGTTCGACCTTGGGGTTGGTCACGAGAGGATCGGGCGCGCGACGGGTGCGCCCTTGGGCAATTTCCCGTGGTTCAGCACGCGACTGTGCGAGTCGGTCCGGCCCAACGGGGTTCAGCTGAGTTGAACCGCCCCGGGTTCATCGCCGATGCGGTCCACCAGGCTCTTGAGCGGAGAGCGGCTTTGGGCTCGAGGGGGAGGTGGCGTTCCGCGCCGAAGTGAACCTTTTCCCCACATCCGACGGCTCCTTCGAGAGTGCTGGCATTCAATGTGTGCATATAGACCACCGGGGCCACAAGCGTCGAATGTCGTGAAAGACGGTTCCGGCTCCCGTCACCCATGGGACCCGTTTCAATGCCAACGTCTCTCGGGGACCCCCATGTTTGTGGGCTTGTGGGCTTGTGGGCTTGTGGGCTTGTGGGCTTCCGGGCCTCATCTCTCGTGGCCAACCGGGTGGGGAGGTACACCCGGGTGGGGAGGTAAACCCGGGACCGGCTCACCCCCGGATGCAAAAAGCCCCTCCCGGCCAAGGCCGGGAGGGGCTCCTTTTGCACTCGCCTCCAGGGTTACCCGGAGGCGAGTGGCTGAGGCGTGGCCTCAGACCTGCGTGACGTTCTCCGCGGCGGGGCCCTTCTGGCCCTCGACCACGTCAAACTCCACCGTGGCGCCCTCGGCGAGCGACTTGAAGCCGCTCCCCTGGATGGCGCTGTGGTGCACAAAGCAGTCCTTGGAGCCGTCTCCGGGGGTGATGAATCCGAAGCCCTTTTCGTCGTTGAACCACTTCACAGTTCCAGTCGTGCGCATACTGTACTCCCTTACGTGTCCTTGGCCTCAGTTGGATCCGGTGTTTCCGCACCTACCGAGCACCTTGTTTTCCGCGGGAAAGATGACGCCCCCGCATTCGGCGCTGGTAACCGGGCAAAAAAAACCGGACCCGGGTCAAGTACACCCAGTTCCGTTTCTTTCCGTCTCTGGAGGCCTGCCTTTCAGGCGACCGTACTTTTTACCTGCAAGGAACGTAGTGGAACGGGGCCCCGCTGACAACTCGAAGGCCCCGAAGAGCGCGACCCGCTCCCCCCTTTCCTCGCCGTCCTCCCGATGCTTCCCTTCGCCGTGCCCGCTCCAGTCGAGACGCAGGAACGGCTCGATCACCGAGACGACTTCCCGACGAACTCGATCGCGGGCGGTGACTCTCGCACGGGCCGGGAAAGCCAATCCCTTCACGCTGAAAGCCCACGATGAAACTCTCTTGGTTGAACGGTCGGAACCCTCGCGTCCCGTCCCCACTCCTCCTTCTATCTCTTCTCGTGGCCCTCTCACCCGGAGCCTGCACAGGTGAGCTGGACACCCCCCAGCCGCAAAGGACCTCGGAGACGTTGTCCACCCTCACCGCCCCGGTGGCGGATCATCACATGCATATCTGGAGTGAATCGGCGGTCGCGGCACTTCTCCGGATCCAGGAGGTGGTAGGCCAGCGGTTGGTGGACGAGGGGGATGGGGCGCTCACGGCTACTGAGGCCGTGGCGGCCCTCGACTCCGCCGACATCGCCACGGGAGTGGTCGTGTCAGTGGCCTACTTCTTCAGCTTCCCTGAGTTGGAGATTCCTGACCCCGAGGAGCGGATGCGAGAGGAGAACGACTGGGTGGCCGCCCAGGTGGCGCGGCATCCGGATCGGCTCGTGGGGTTCTGCGCCGTGAACCCGTTGGTCGACTTTGCACCGGCCGAAGTGGATCGTTGTGCGGAGCTGCCCGGGATCGTCGGAATCAAGCTCCACTTCGCCAACTCCGACGTGGATCTGCGCGATGACGATCACCTCGAGCGCCTCGCCGGGCTCTTTGGGCGTGGCGACACCCTCGGCCTCGCATTCCTCGTGCACATGCGAACCCGGGCACCCGATTACGGCGGAGTCGATGTGGAGCGGTTTGTCGAAGCGGTTCTCCCCCGCGCTCCGAACGTCCCCATCCAGATCGCCCACCTGGCAGGGTGGGGCGGGTTCGACGAACCGACCGCCGCGGCCGTCGCCGCCTTCGCTCGGCTCCTGGACGAGGCTGAAGTCGATCCGAACGGTCGCCTCTTCTTCGACATTGCCGCCACCGCCGTGCCGCCGGAGAGGGCCGGAGGCGACAGCGAGCTTCTCGCCCAGATCGAGGAGATCAACCGTGGGGTAGCCGATGCAGTGCGAGCGCTGGGCGTGGAGCGCATCCTCTTCGGGAGCGATTGGAGTGCCATGTCCCTTCCCGGTGCCGTGAGCACGCTGCGCACCCACCTGCCGCTGAACGAGGGGGAACGGGCGCGGATCATGGGGGCGCGTGCTCCGTATCTCCCCTGAGAGGACGTTGAGAATCGCAAGCCGGCACGGGTTTACCTCTCCTCGACCCGCCCATCCCCCGGCCTGCTTCCCCGTCAGCAGGGTCCGGAGCCATCCTCCGCCAGGACCAGGGTCGGTGGATCCCCGGCGGCCACCGTCACGGCCAGCATCCGGTCCGTTCCCGGCCGGGAGTAGAACCGGTGGAGCCGGGCGCCTCGCTCCTCCTCCTCACACCAGCTCCACCCTTCCCACCCCTCCCCCCGGGGGAGGCGTTCGTCGTACCAGGCGGCGAGTTCCTCACCGGTGAGGCCGGGGACGCGGTAGCTCTGTTCCACCGCATCGGGCCGCGGTGCGTCCTGGGAGACGAGTTCGGCACTCGCCGGGATGGGCACTCCCGCCACCGGCTCCCCAGAGGCGGGTGCACCACCCGAGCCGGTCTCCTCTCCCCGGGGCTCACACCCCAGGAGAAGGAGGGCGGGGAAGAGGAGGAGGGTCGGGACGAGGCGGATGTTGGGGATGAGGCCGACGGTCGGGACGAGGCAGATACGGGACATGCGGCTCCTGCGGGTGGGTGGAGTGGACGGAGGGGTCGGGGAGGGTGCCATGATAGCGAGACGGTCGCACCAGGGAAAAGGCGGGGCGCTCAGCCGGTGCGACCGAGCCGGTGCGACCGAGCCGGTACGACCGAGGCGGTCCGGCCAGTGGCGGGTCCGTAGAGTGGCGGGTCCGGCCGTTGGCGGGTCCGGGATGCCCCGGCGGGGTCCCATGGATGATATGCTCCTTGGCAGACTCTTTGCATAAATGAAATGGCAGTCGGACCTTGGGATGGGGAGGGCCACCGGCCTCCGTGGCGGGCACCCTCCTCACTCCTGGAAGAGCTCGCGGTCCCCATGCCATGCCCCACCTTCAGCCCAACCCGGAGTCAGGATGCTCCCCGATCTCCTTCCGATCCGTATCTCCTGGACCGGTCTCGCCTTCTCAGGCCTCCTCGTCGCCCTCGTGACGATGACGGCCGGGTCTGCCGATGCCCAGCAGTTCGTGGTGGATGATGCCGGGATCACCGACCCCGGTGCCTGCCAGATCGAGGGCTGGGTCGGCGAGTCGGCAGGATGGCTCCTCCCCGCCTGCACACCCATTGGCCGAGTGGAGTTTACCCTGGGCGTCGGGTATCTGGATGAGCCGGAGGGGACCGAGACGAACCGTCAGGTGGAGTACGTCGCCCAGGCGAAGGTGGCCCTCCTCCCCGACGATCCCGGGAGGGTGGGGCTCTCCGTGGTGGGCGGGTTCGGTTTCGATCCCTTCGCCCAGGTCACGGGGGTGCCCCTGGAGTCGGTGTTCGCATACCTCCCCCTGACCTACACCCTGGCCGACGGACGGGCCCAGTTCCACCTGAACGGTGGATGGGCCTATCAGCACGAGGTGGGCAACCACGACCCCATCTACGGAATCCGTGGCGACGTGGTGCTCCACGAGAGGGTCACCCTCATCGGAGAGTTCTTCGGGGAAGGTTCGGAGCAGGGTGCGCAGGGCGGCCTGAGAGTCGCGGTGATCCCTGACCTCCTTCTGGTGGATGGGAGCTATGGGGCTTCCGTCTCCGGGGACACGCCCGACATCGGTTTCGCACTGGGAATCGCGGTCACCCCTCGAGCCTTCTTCACCCCCATCCGCTGATCCTCCCTCCAGTCCTCTCCTCGCACCCCATCAAGGACATGCAACTACAAGACACCAGAGAGCCGGAGATTCGACGTTACATCGAGGGCCGGGACTGGACCCGGTTGAGAGAGCTTCTGGCCGACCTTCCGCCGGCGGACCTCGCGGACCTCCTCCTGGATCTTGGGAAGAAGGAGCGAGTCCTCGTCTTCCGGGCGATTCCCCGGGACCCCGCCGCCGAGGCATTCGCCCACCTGGATCCGGACCAGCAGGAGCTCCTCCTCCGGGATCTCACCGACGAGGAGACCCGGCACCTCCTCGAGGATCTTCACCCCGACGACCGGACCGCCCTTCTGGAGGAGCTTCCGGGCACCGTCACCCAGCAGTTGATGAACCTCCTGTCGCCGGAGGACCTCCAGGAGGCCCGGGCCCTTCTCGGCTATCCCGAAGAGAGTGTCGGCCGGCTCATGACGCCCGACTATGTGGCGGTGCGGAAGCACTGGACGGCGGAGCAGGCGCTCCGTCAAGTCCGTCGGAAGGGGGAGATCGCCGAGACGGTGAACCGGGTGTTCATCGTGGATGAGGACTGGAAGCTCATCGACGACATCGCGCTGCGCCGCCTGATCCTGGCCGAGCCGGAGGATCTCGTGGAGAGTGTGATGGACCACACCTTCGCCGCCGTACCGGCCACCGCCGACCGTGAGGAGGCGGTGCGCATGATCCAGCGCTACGACCAGGTGGCGCTCCCGGTGGTGGATTCCAATGGTGTGCTGGTGGGGATCGTCACCGTGGACGACGTCCTCGACGTCGCCCAGGAGGAGGCCACCGAGGACTTCCACAAGCTCGGTTCGACCCTCCCGGTGCGGATCGGCCTGAAGGAGGCCTCCATCGCCGTCCTGTACCGCGCCCGGATCGGGTGGCTGATGATCCTGGTCTTCATGAACATCTTCTCAGGGGCTGGAATCGCCTACTTCGAGGACACCCTGGAGGCGATGATCGCCCTGGCCTTCTTCCTCCCCCTCCTCATCGACTCCGGCGGAAACGCCGGCTCCCAGTCCGCGACCTTGATGGTCCGGGCCATCGCCATCGGAGATGTACGCCTCAAGGACTGGTTCGGTATGCTCGGGAAGGAGCTCACCGTGGCGGTGATCCTGGGGGCAACCATGGCTCTGGGCGTGGCCGCCATCGCCTCCTTCCGGGCTCCCGAGATCATCGTGGTGGTATCCCTCACCATGATGCTCATCGTCATGGTGGGGAGCATCATCGGAATGTCGCTCCCCTTCCTCCTCACCCGATTCGGGCTGGACCCTGCCACGGCCAGCGCGCCCCTCATCACCTCCATATCGGACATCTGCGGCGTGCTGATCTACTTCTCCATCGCCTCCTGGTACCTGGGGATCGGATGATCCCGGAAGGACGCCCCACGACCGGGACCCGCCAGTGACCGGACCGTGAGGGGAGCCAGCCCCCTATGGGGCCTCCCTCCCCGGTTGCCGGTGGAGTTCATGCACCCGGACCGACTCCACCCCGAGGGGGTCCCGCCGGATCCCCACGAGGCGATCCTCCCCGATCCAGGTGGGCTCCAGCCCGGCGGGGATCTCCACGGAGCCCGCCGGGGCGCCTTCCCGGGTGAAGAGGAGCCAGGTCCCGCCGGGCCCGGGAGAGGTGAGGCCGCCGAGGGGGGTGGCGTGGACCAGGGGGTCATAGGGCCGCACCCAGAGGAAGCCCAGGGGATCCACCAGGAGGCCGGCCCAGGCGGGGAGAGTCGGTGGGCGGGAGGCCCCGCGGATCACCTCCCGGAGCGCCGCCTGCTCCCCAGGGTCCTCCCCTCCGCGGAGGAGCGCAACGGATTCGGCCACGGCCTCCTGGGCGCGGAGGGGGGATCGATCGCCCTCCACCTCCCAGGCGATCTCCCGTAGGAGGGTCCCTTCCCGGTCCAGGACCTGGATCCGGGGGGTGAGGGTCTCCCCCAGGAAGAGCTCTCCTCCCCCTGCGGCGAAGGCCGCCCGGGGAGAGAGGGGAATCGGCCCCCGCCCCTCCTGGGGGGTCACGCCCCGGAGGAGCCCTCCGATCTCGGCCACCCGGCCCCCGTGCGCCCCGTCGGGTCCGAATCGGTGGAGGACCACCCGGTCCCGGCCATCGGACCCGATGGCCTCGACTCCCACGAGGACCCATCCCCCTTCCTCTCTGCCGGACCCACCGGACCCACTGACCCCCTCAGCCCCACTGGATCCAGCGCTCCCGGGGACCACCAGGTCCAGGGAAGGCCCCGGCTCCAGGGGAATCGTGACGGGCGCCTCCCCTGGCGGGAAGCGGGTGATGCGACGGGTGTCCATGTCGAAGGCCTCCACGGTGTCGCCCCGGGACCATGCCGTGGAGAGGAACCGGAACTCCCCCGGGCCCTCACCCGGGCGGCCCAGGGCTTCCCGGAAGGTCCCGTCCCCATGGAAGAGTCGGATGGCGGCCGCCTCCCGAAGGGGGACGACGATCGTCCCATCGGGGAGGAGAAAGGGGGCCGCCACGCGGTGGAACTCGTGATTCAGGTCCCCGGGGGTCTCCCCCACTGCAACCAGAGGGAGGGAGTCCACCGTCACCGGGGTGCCCGGAGCCTCCCCATGGGAGGCCCGGTCGGCCGGGCCCCCTGGCCCGTCCGGGCCCGAGCAGGCCATGGCCAGGGAGAGGGCAAGGGACATGGAGAGGGCACGGGACATGGAGAGGACCGACCCCCGGCTCGGAGATCCCTGTCGGGTCCTGAACATGGCATCAGGATGGTTGGGAGGAACGTCACTTCCACCGCGTCCACTTCCCCTGAAATGGGTTCTATCTGGACCGTCAGGCAAGGACCTTCG
>REED01000185.1 GCA_007695225.1 Gemmatimonadales bacterium | reverse complement strand
CCGGTGGGGGGTGCGCTGGCGGCTCCGGTCTGGATGGTCCAGGACTGGGGGTTCCTTCTCTGGCTCAACGTCTTCAACCCCCCCTTTCTCCTCACCTACTATCGGGGGTGGAAGGGGGCCTCGGTTGCCCTGGCCGGAGGGATGGCAGCCCTCTCCCTGGTGCCGGCTTCCTTGGTCGTTTTCGGGCTCGGGACACCTCCCTACCGAACGCTTCTCTGGATGGTGTGCACCTACGTAGGAGTCTGCGTGGGGGTCGGACTCCTGGCGGAACTCCTCCGCCGGAAGCTTCGGGCCGCCGAGGAGATGGCCCTCACCGACCCTCTCACCGAGCTTCCGAACCGACGTTACGCGAGCATCTTCCTGAACTCCGCCTTCGGAGTTGCCAGTCGAGGGGAGCCCGCCAGTGTCGTCCTCCTGGACCTGGACAACTTCAAGGCCGTGAACGACACCTACGGTCACCGGATGGGAGACGAGGTGCTGAGACGCTTCAGCGCTGCCCTGAGCCGGGCGACCCGGCGCATGGACCTCTCCTCCCGCTGGGGCGGCGAGGAGTTCCTGGCGGTCCTCCATCGGTGCGATGCCGCGGGAGCCGGTATCTTCGCCGATCGGGTCCGGACAGAGTTTGCGAAGGAGGAGCTCCCCTGGGGCCGGGTGACGTTCTCGGCGGGGATCGCCCAATATCATGCGGGGATGGGCACCCCGGAGCTCTGGGTCGCGGCGGCGGACCGGGCGCTCTATCAAGCCAAGGAGTCGGGGCGGGACGCGATCCGGGTGGCGGAGGCTCTACCTCTGGACGAGTCCTTCGACCTGGAGGCTGAGATCCAGGCCATCACGGCCCGTCGGGAGGTGGGACTGCGTGGGAAGGCACCCCCGGACCCTGAGCCCCAGGAGGACCCCGGTCTTCCCGGAGGAAGCGAGCATGTCCTGGTTGTGGACGATGATCCGGCTACCCGGAGGGCCATGGCCGGCCTCCTGCGGAAGCTGGGATATCGGGTGGTTGAGGCGCCGGATGGGCCCAGCGCACTGGCGACCCTGAAGGAGCTCAAGAGGGTGGACCTGGTCCTCACCGACCTGATCATGCCCGGAATGAGCGGATTCGTGCTGGCGGAACGGGTGGAGGCGGAGTTCGGGCCCCACCGGGTCCTCTACCTGTCAGGCCGTCTCCAGGGAGAACTGGCCTGGGCCGGAGCCCCCGGGACGCACTTCGCATATCTGAGCAAGCCCTTCACTCCCGTGGATCTCGCCGGGACCATCCGGGAGATCCTGGATCACAGGTTGGAGGTGGGGCCGGCTCACCAGCCTTGACGCTGGGGCCCCGCGGCGGGAAGCTTGCATGGGGTCCGGTCGCCCTCCTGATGGTTGCGTGGGCCCGTCCAGGCCTGCTGCCAGGCCTTCTGCACGCATCGGGCCTCCTGGACCGATGGGGCCTCTCAGACCCACCGGGTCTCATATACCCATCCCCCGCCTGGAGCTGTTTCTTGGAAACCCGCCATCGTCCCTCCGCCGTCCGGATGACCCTGCTCCCCGCACCTCTCTCCCCGGTGGTCTTCCTCATTGGGGCTCTCCTCATGGGGGCTCTCCTCATGGGATGCGAGGCGGCCGATTCCCCTGAGACGGGGCTTCCCCCTGGGGTGGCGTTGGAGGATCCGGGGCTGGAGTGGGTGGTGGCGCTGGCTTTGGCGGAGTCCCGGGTGGAAGCCAACGCAGACACCCTCCTGGACCGGATCGGAGCCCGGATTTCCGCTCTCCCCTCGGGGGATTCGGCCCAGGCCTTCGTCCGACGACAGATGGAGGCCTTCGGGGTGGATCATGTCCGGGAGGAATCCTTCGATCTCCTGGCATGGGATCGACGGGAGGCCGCGTTGGAGGTGGTGGTGCCGGCGGGTGAGGTCCCCGGGCCCCTCAACATCCTCTCCCTGGGACATGTGGGGAGTCACGACCTGGAGGCCCCCCTCCTGGACGCCGGATTTGGCACTGCCGAGGAGATCGAGGCCCTGGGAGACCGGGTGGCCGGGACCGTCGTCCTGGTGGACGTATCCTCCCCCCCGGGGTACGGGAGGGGGGTCCACCGCACCGAAAAGGTGACGCTGGCCACCCGGGCAGGAGCCGTGGGATTCATCCAGGTGAATGACTCGGAGGGGCCCCTGGTCCCGGTAGGGGTGGCGACGATGGGGGATGTGGCCACTGAGATCCCTGCCGTAGCCGCCGACCACGCCACCGGAACCCGGCTTCGGGAAGCCCTGGAGGCCCACGGTGGGATCCGGGTCCGCCTCATGGTGGACAACTGGATGGAGCGGACCACCGCCGCCAACGTCCTCGGCGATCTGGAGGGGGAGACCGATGAGGTGGTCCTGGTGGGCGCGCACCTGGACTCCTGGGACCTGGCCACCGGCGCCCTGGACAATGGATCGGGATCCCTGGCGGTGCTGGACATCGCCCGGACCCTGGCCGCTCATGTGCGAGCCACCGGGGAGCGGCCCCGCCGCACGATCCGGTTCGCCTTCTGGATGGGGGAGGAGCTGGGGCTCTACGGATCCCGGGCCCATGTGGATCAGCGCACGCAGGATGGGTCCCTGGACCGTTATGTGGCCGTCCTCAACCTGGACGTGGTGAGCGCTCCGATGGGCTTGGGGGCCATGGGGCGAACGGGACCCGCACCCCTTCTGAGGCAGGTCCGTGAAGCGGCGGGGGAAGCGGGGATCGAGCTTTCCGAGGAGTTCTCCACCGGGGGGGGACTCTACTCGGATCATC
>REED01000124.1 GCA_007695225.1 Gemmatimonadales bacterium | reverse complement strand
CGGCCCACCTTCGGCCGGCTCACCGTCGTCCGGCCCACCTTCGGCCGGCTCACCGTCGTCCGGCCCACCCTCCAGGAAAACCGGCGCATTCAGGGACGAGGTCCAGGCCACCGAGCGCAGGAGGGTGCCCCGATCCTCTCCGGCCATCGTCTCTGCCCACCAGGACGGAGAGGGGGTGGTGTTCCGGCCGGTGGAGGGAGGGGCTTGGTACGGGGCCCCAACGGTGAGGGAGCGGGTCTTCTCCTCCCGTGGGAGGAGGACATGTCGGATCTGCCGACTCCGGTGCCCCACCACCAGGGCGTTCCAACGGTTCCCCGTGAACTCCACCACCAGTTCCACCCCCTCGTCCTTCCCCCGGATCCGCTGCAGGGAAAAGACCAGGACACTCTCATCCGGCAGGGCCCGCACTCCCCGGACCCGGGCCGCCAGCGGGCGGGCGTCGGCAGGAGGCTCCCCGGGCTCCAGGAGGGAGATCCACCCGGCGGCCGGGTGCAGTTCCAGCACCAGCGTGCCCTCCCGGAGAAAGAGGAGGACACGACGGGCGTCCGGCTCCAGGAGGAGAGACCGGACCCGGGCTCGATCCAGGGTCCCGTCCAGCTCCTGGGCCACCGCTTCGACGAGGAGGGGGTCCCAGCGCATGACTCAAGGTAGGAGACCTGCCCGGGGTTTGACACCGGGAGGGCCCTTTTCTATCGTCCGGCGTCGCCTTCGAGGCATCTCCCGAGGCATCCCGACTGCCCGTTGGCCCCCTCCCCCCAAGGGTGCACCCGTGTCCGCCCAACCCAACTCGCCGCCCCGCCGCAGGACCGTCCGGGATTTCCTCGAGATGAAGCGCCGGGGGGAGCGGATCGCCGTGCTCACCTGCTACGACGTCCTCTTCGCCCGGATCCTGGAAGAGGCAGGGGTGGACATGATCCTGGTGGGAGACTCCCTGGGGCAGGTGGTCCTGGGCCACGACTCCACCCTTCCGGTGACGGTGGAGGCCATGATCCACCATGCCGGGGCCGTACGTCGGGGGGCCCCCGGGACCTTCGTGGTGGTGGATCTCCCCTTCCTGAGCTATCAGATCTCCCCCGAAGAGGCCCTTCGCAACGCCGGCCGGATCATGGTGGAGGCCGGCGCCGAGGCGGTGAAGCTGGAGGGAGGAGACCCCCGGACCCTGGAGACGGTGGAACGCCTGGTGGCGGCCGGGATCCCGGTCATGGGCCACCTGGGCCTCACCCCCCAGTCGGTCCACGCCCTGGGGGGGTATCGGGTCCAGGGGAGGGAAGGGGAGGCAGCGGAGCGCCTCCGCCAGGAGGCCCGGGCTCTCCAGGAGGCGGGATGCTTCTCCCTGGTGCTGGAGCTCATTCCCGGTCCCCTGGCGGAGGAAATCTCCGAGGCATCGGCCATCCCCACCATCGGGATCGGCGCCGGGGTCGGGTGCGACGGCCAGGTCCTGGTCCTCCCTGACGCCCTGGGGATGAATCCCGGGTTCACCCCCCGCTTCCTGAAGCGTTTCGCCGACCTCCACGGCCCGGCGCTGGAGGGAGCGCGGGCCTACGTCCGGGAGGTGCGGGAGGGGAGCTACCCCGGCGACGACCACACCTTCCCCGGGGGCGGGGGTTGAGCGCTCCCCTCCAGGTGGCTCGGACCCGCCGGGAGCTGGATGCCGCCCTGGAGGCTCTCCGGGCCGGGGGGGGGACGCTGGCCCTGGTCCCCACCATGGGATACCTCCACCCGGGGCACCTCTCCCTCCTGGAGCGGGCCGCGGCGGAGGCCGATCACACCGCTCTCTCCATCTTCGTGAACCCGCTCCAGTTCGGCCACGGAGAGGACCTGGACCGGTATCCCCGAAGCGAAGCGGAGGACCTGGCCCGGGCCGCGTCCCTGGGCGCCCAGCTGGCCTTCGTCCCCGACTCGGGAGAGATGTACCCCTTCGGTCCCCCCACCATCCGGGTGGTCCCCGGGCCCCTGGGAGAGCGTCTCTGCGGTCTCCACCGCCCCGGCCACTTCCAGGGCGTCCTCACCGTGGTGGCCCGGCTCTTCGGTCTCTTCCGGCCGGAAGTCGCGGTCTTCGGGCGCAAGGACTTCCAGCAGGCGGTGCTGGTCCGGCGAATGGTGCGGGACCTGGAGATGCGGGTCCGGGTGGAGGTAGCGCCCCTGGTTCGGGAGGCCGACGGCCTGGCCATGAGCTCCCGGAACGCCTATCTGACCCCGGAGGAGCGTTCGGCGGCGCCGGCCCTCTTCCAGGCGCTGGAGGAGGCCGAGGCTGCGTTCCGGGCCGGGGAACGGCGGCGGTCCGTGCTGGCGGACCGGGTACGGGCCCGGATGGAGGGCGAGCCCCTCTTCCGCCTGGAGTACAGCGAGGTGGTGGACCCGGAGACGCTGGATGCCCACGGCGAGGCCGCCCCTGGGAACGTGGTGGCGGTGGCGGCGTGGTTGGGGAGCACCCGCCTCATCGACAACCGGGTCCTGGGGGCCGAGGTCCCCGATCCCGTGGGTTTCCATGCTCCCGTGGACCCCACCGCGGGCGGCCCCCCCTCGGATCCGGTGGCCCCGGCGTCCCCAGGGTCCGGGCCGCCTGCCGGGAAATCGCCTCCATGAGCCCGGGGCCGATCCATCCCCTTCTCCGAGAGGCGGCGGAGGGCGAGCTTCCTTCCTGGAGCGAGGCCGGACCCCTGCGTCGGGCCCATATCCGGCGGGTCATGGCCCTCCTGGCGGAGTGGGCGGAGGTGCTGGCCCTGGCCGAGGAGGAGCGGATCCGGTGGGTGGCCGCCGGCGCCCTCCATGACGTCCTCCGGGACGCGGACCCCAAGATCCTCCGGGACCAGGTCCCCCCGGAATTCCGGGGGATTCCCGACTCCCTCCTTCACGGACCGGCGGCGGCGACCCGGCTCCAGGCCGAGGGGGTGGAGGACGAGTCCTTCCTTCGGGCGGTGGCCTACCACACACTGGGGCACGGGGAACTGGATGCGGTGGGACGGGCCCTCTACGCCGCCGATTTCCTGGAACCCGGGCGGTCCTTCGAGCGGGAGTGGCGAGGCGCCCTGGCGCGCCGTTTTCCAGAGGACCCGGAAGGGGTCCTGGTGGAGGTGGTCCGGGCCCGGATGACCAGACAGATGGCGCGGGGGTGGCCTCTCCGAGCCGAAACCGTGGACTTCTGGAACACCCTGGTGGGGGAGTAGACCTTGGCCCGCAACGCACGCAGCCGAAAGGGGTCCCGGCGCAAGGGGGGGAAGAAGGGCCGCCGAATGGGTTGGGGAGGTCTCCTCATCCTGGTCCTGGCGGGGACCGGGATCTGGATCGGCGCCACGCTCGTGGATGAAGACGGAGGCGACCTCTTCCGATCCCTGGACCGGAGTGGTGGCGAAGCGCCCCTGGAGGAGCGGCCGATTCCCAGTTACGGAGCCCGGATCCGGGTGGAGGTCCTGAATGCCGGCGGCGTCCGGGGGATGGCTGCAGAGGTCCGGGACGAGCTTCGGGATGAGGGCTTCGATGTGGTCCACTATGGGAATGCTTCCACCTTCGGTCGGGAGGCCTCGGTGGTCCTCCACCGGAGCGGGGAGCTGGGCGCGGCCCAGGCGGTGGCGGCGGCGCTGGGGATCCGGGAGGTCCGGTCCGAGCCCGACTCCACCCTCCTGGTGGAGGTCACCGTCCTCCTGGGATCCACCTGGGGCCAGGAGGCCACGGCGGGGGAGGAGCCCACCGAGGAGGAGACGGATGGAGAGGGGGGGGATGGCCCGGGAGCCGGGACCCCGGGGAGTTCGAACCAGCAGCCGGAGGGAAAGGGGTGACGCCAGCGGACGGTCGGGATCGGGGAACGGGGCGCCGCGGCCGCGGCACCCGCGGTGAGGCCCGCAGGGAGAGGGCGGGGGGGCGGGGCCGCCGGGACCGGGGAGGAACGGGCGCCGAGGAAGGGGCCCCCCAGAGCACCGCCATGGAGTGGATCAAGTCGCTGGGGCTCACCCTCATCCTCCTCATCGTCATCCGGACCTTCCTGGTCCAGACCTTCGTCATCACCTCGGGATCCATGGAGGACACCCTCATGGTGGGGGACTTCCTCATGGTGAACCGGGTGGCGCTGGGCGCCCGGATCCCCGGCACCAACCTCCGAACCCCGGGCTACGGGGACCCCCGCCTCAATGAGGTGGTGGTCTTCGATCCCACCCACGAGGAGCGTATGAAGCTGGTGAAGCGCATCGTGGGGATGCCCGGCGACACGCTCTCCATGCGGGACAAGGAGCTATTCCGGAACGGCGAGCGGGTGGAGGAGCCCTGGGCGGAGTGGCGGGACTTCGCCGGCGATGACGAGCATCCCTGGATGCGCTGGCAGGCGGCCCACCTGGCCCCAGGGGTGGACCGGGCCACCTACGCTCCCACCCGGGACAACTGGGGGCCCCTGGTGGTTCCCGAGGGGAACTACTTCATGCTCGGGGACAACCGGGACTTCTCCCTGGACTCCCGTTACTGGGGGCTCATCGAGGAGTGGCGGCTGGAGGGGAAGGCCATGTTCTTCTACTTCTCCTACGACCGGGACTCCCCCCAGGCCTTCTCCTTCATCCGCGAGGTGCGCTGGGACCGGATCGGGCAGCGGATCCGGTAGAGCCGCTCCCCTCGGTTGCGCGGGATCCGCTCTCCGGCATCGGCTCCCCCGCGGGACCGCCTTTTTCCGAGACCACCCGTGCCGCGGCCATCACCGCGGCGGCCCCGGAGTTGATGGTGGACTTCACCGGTGAGCCCCGGGTGGGGACACCCGGGTCCATCGCCGGCCCCGGGACTCCAGGGATCCGGGGCCCATCCCTGTACTTCTTCAACAGCCTTCTGGGGTGCTCCGGAACCGAGGGGCGACCCCGGGGTTTCTCCCCCCGTCCCAGCCATCCGTAGGGGGAGCTTCGGCTCGTCGGCCGGACACCCCGTCGCCGGTGGGAAGACGGCTCCAGCGGTCCCTCCCCCGTCGCTCCACGCAGGAGGCTTCATGAATCCGCTCCACCGAACCCGACCTTCAGCCGGGACCTCCCTCCACCGGTCGTCCGAGGACTCCCCTGGCCGGCCCCGGAGCCGAGTTCTCCGGTGCGCCAGGATCCTCCTTCATTCCGCCGCTCTCCTGGCGGTGGGTGCCGTCCTGCCCGTATCGGCCCAGACCCCCCCGGTGACCACCCCTGTGGAGGGCCTCCGGGACAACACCCCCCGGGTCCACGCCCTGGTGGACGCCCGCATCGTCATCGCCCCCGGGAACGTGGTGGAACGGGGGACGCTGGTGGTCCGGAACGGGGTGGTGGAGGCCGTGGGCGCCGATGTGTCTCCGCCGGCCGGAGCCCGCATCTGGAACCTGGCGGGGCGCACCGTCTATCCGGCCTTCATTGACGCCCACGCCTCGGTGGGGATGCGCACCGAGGCCCCGGAGGAGGACGAGGATCGGGGTCCCCGTCACTGGAACCCCCAGGTCCGGTCCTTCGTGGACGCCGCCGCCGAGTTCGCCCCGGACCGGAGCGGGACCGAGGCCCTCCGCCGGCAGGGGTTCGCCACCGCGGTCTCCGTGCCCCGCCTGGGACTCTTCCGGGGACACGTTGCGGTGGTGAACCTGGGGGACGGGGACGTCTCCCGGCGGGTCCTCCGCACCGGGGTGGCCCAGTCCGCCATCCTCACCCGGGACAACCGGGTCAGCATCGGCTATCCCACCTCGGCCATGGGGGGGATCACCTTCATCCGCCAGACCTTCCTGGACACGGACTGGTACGGTCGGGCCCACGCCGCCTACGCCAGCAACCCCCAGGGGCTGGAGCGCCCCGAGGTGAACCAGGCCCTGGCGGAGCTTGCCCCGGTCCTGGCCGGGGACCAACCCCTCCTCTTCCAGGTGGAGGATGAGGACGAGTTCCTGAGGGCCCTCCGCTTCGCCGAGGAATTCCCCCTCTCCCTCTGGATCCGGGGAAGCGGGTACGAGTACCGCATCGCGGACCGGGTGCGGGAGGCCGGGGTGCCGGTGATCCTTCCCCTGATCTTCCCGGAAGCGCCGGAGGTGGCGACCCCGGAGGAGGCCCTGGAGGTGGAGCTCCAGACCCTCCGCCACTGGCACCTGGCTCCGGAGAACCCCGCCCGCCTGGCCGCCGCCGGTGTGGAGTTCGCCCTCACCACCGACGGGCTGGATTCTCCCTCGGACTTCCTTCCCCACCTTCGTCGGGCGGTATCCCGGGGCCTGTCCGCCGAGGAGGCCCTCTCGGCCCTGACGGTACGGCCCGCCCGGATGCTGGGGCTGGACCGGACCCACGGCTCCCTGGAGGTGGGAAAGCTGGCCAACCTCATCGTGGCGGACGGGGACCTCTTTCGGAACGAAGCCCGGATCCTGGACGTCTGGGTGGAGGGGAGCCGCTTCCAGGTCACCGACTTCCTGGCCCAGGCGGACAACGGGAGCAATGGCGGAAACGGCTTCAGTGGCGGGGGCGTCGGATCCTCCAGCGTCGCCGCGCCGCCCGCCATCCCCCCGGTCTCCTCCCTCTACACCGATGACCTTCCCCCCGTCATGCCCTTCGGCCGGGTGGGCCACCCGGACCAGGTGGAGCACGTCCTGGTGCGGAACGCCACGGTCTGGACCATGGGTCCCCAGGGGATCCTGGAGAACGCCGACCTCCTGGTCTCCGACGGCCGGGTGGCTGCGGTGGGGCAGGGGCTCTCCGCTCCCGCCGGTGCCACCGTCATCGAGGCCGAGGGGCGCCACGTCACCCCCGGGCTCATCGACGCCCACATCCACTCCGGCATCAGCGGCGGGGTGAACGAGACCGGGAGCGCCATGGTCCCCGAGGTGCGCGTTGGGGACGTCCTCACGGCCAACAACATCTGGGCCTACCGGCAGCTCGCCGGGGGCCTCACCACCGCCCATATCATGCACGGCTCCGCCAACCCCATCGGGGGGCAGAACCAGCTCGTGAAGATGCGGTGGGGTGGCACCGCCGACGAGTACAGGGTGGAGGACGCCCGCCGGACGGTGAAGTTCGCCCTGGGGGAGAACCCCGTCCGCCGCGAGGGGCGCTACCCCGACACCCGGATGGGGACGGAGCAGATCATCCGGGATCACTTCATGGCGGCCCGGGACTACCAGCGGGCCTGGGACGAGTGGGAGCGGAATCCCCAGGGGATCCCCCCCCGACGGGACCTTCGCACGGAGGCCCTGGTGGACATCATGAATGGGGACATCTCCATCCAGTCCCACTCGTACCGCCAGGACGAGATCCTCATGCTCATTCGCCTGGCCGAGGAGTTGGGACTCCAGATCGACGCCTTCCACCACGGGGTCGAGGCCTACCGGGTTGCCTCCGAGATGGCCGCCCACGGCGCCGCCGCCGTGGTCTGGAGCGACTGGTCCGGCTTCAAGATGGAGGCATACAACGCCACCACCTACAACGTGAAGGTCCTTCTGGAGGCGGGGGTTCTCACCTCGCTCCACTCCGACAACTCGGAGATCGCCGCCCGGATGAACTGGGAGGCGGCCAAGATGCTCCGCACCGGGGTCACCGAGGAGGAGGCCATGGCCCTGATCACCATCAGTACCGCCCGGGTTCTGGGGGTCGGTGACCGGGTGGGTTCCCTGGAGGAGGGGAAGGACGGGGATTTCGTCCTCTGGTCCCACCACCCCTTCTCCACCCGGACGGTGGCCCAGCAGACCTGGATCGAGGGGCGGAAGTACTACGATATCGAGGAGGACCAAAGGCTCCGGGCTGAGGTGGAGACCGAACGGGAGCGCCTCCTCGCCCTGGTGAGGGAGCAGAGCCCGAACCGTGCCTCGACCTCCACGACCTCCACCGGAGGGTCCCGCTGATGACCAGGAGCCGAAGCATGCCGACCCCCTTCGCCGCGCTCATCCCCTGGGTCACCCACACCCATCGGGGCGCGCTCACTCCCCTCGCCCTCATCGGCCTGGTCCTGGTGGCCTTCGTCCTTCCGAGCCCGGCGGCGGCCCAGATGCCCGCCCCGGTCCAGGATCGGCCCATCGCCCTGGTGGGAGGCACCCTCCACACCGTCTCCCACGGAGTCATCGAGAACGGGACCCTGGTCTTCCAGAATGGCCGCATCACCGCCCTGGGGACCGGCGCCGAGGTCCAGATCCCTTCCGGGGCCGAACAGGTGGATGCCACCGGGATGCACATCTACCCCGGGCTCATCGACGGCTGGAGCCAGATGGGGCTCTTCGAGATCGGGGGCTTCGACGTCACCATCGACCTGAACGAGCTGGGGCCGGTGAACCCCAACGCCCGGGCCCACGTGGCCTTCCACCCCGAGAGCCGCCACATCGGCACCACCCGCTCCAACGGGGTCCTGGTGACCCTCTCCTCTCCGGGAGGGGGGGTCATCTCGGGGATGTCCGCCGCCATGATGCTGGATGGCTGGACCTGGGAGACCATGACGCTGAAGCCCCACACCGGCCTCATGGTCCAGTGGCCCAACCCCGGAAACGACCGGATCTACCGGGAGGGGCAGGAGACCCTCCGGGAGGCCTTCGCCCAGGCCCGGGCCTACAAGGCCGCACGGGAGGCCGCCGAGGCCGGCGGACCCCACGTGAACCACGACTCCCGCTGGGAGGCCATGATCCCGGTCCTGGATGGAGAGATCCCGGTGGTGGTCAACGCCAGCCGTCTGAAGCAGATCCGGGACGCGGTGGACTGGGCCGAGGAGGAGGGTGTGCCCCTGGTCATCCTGGGAGGGGGGGACGCGGACCTCATGGCCGACGAACTGGCCCGTCGGGAGATTCCCGTCCTCCTCACCTCGGTCCTCTCCGCCCCGGCCCGGAACTGGGAGCCCTACGACCACACCTTCGGGCTTCCGGCCCGACTCCACGAGGCGGGCGTCCCCTTCGCCATCGTGGGCGGATCCAGCGCTCCCTACGCCAATCGCCTCCCCTACGAGGCGGGGGTGGCCATGGCCCACGGGCTTCCCGAGGAGGAGGCGGTTCGGGCCCTCACCCTGAGCCCGGCCCAGATCCTGGGGATCGACGAGCGGGTGGGCTCCCTGGAGGTGGGGAAGGACGCCACCCTCCTCATCACCACCGGGAATCCCCTGGAGTACGCCACCACCATCGAACGGGCCTTCATCGAGGGGCGGGACATCGACTTGATGGACGCCCATCGCCAGTTCTACGAGCGATACAGCGAGAAGGTGCGGCGGATGCGGGGGGTTCCGGTATCGGAGGAGGACGGGATCCAGCGGGATTGAAGCGCCTCCCCACACCGGGTTCCTTCCATGGCGGATCCTGACTGGTATCGATCCTACTTCGACGAGGCCGTGCTCCGACTCTATCGGAGTCGGTTGGACCCGGCAGAGGCCCGCGCCGAGACCGCAGCACTCCTGGAGTGGATGGCCCTCCCCCTGGGCGGAGAGATTCTGGACGTCGGGTGCGGGTGGGGTCGCCACGCCCTCCTTCTGGCGGAAGCCGGCCTGAGGGTCACGGGGGTGGACATCTCCCCCGCGGCGCTGGCCGAGGCGGCTTCGGCGGCGGCGAAGATGGGCCTATCCGTGCGCTGGGAGGAGCGGGACATGCGTGCCCTGGCATTCGATGGGGAGTTCGACGCCGCCCTCTCCCTCTTCTCTTCCCTGGGGTACTTCCTCTCCGACCAGGAGGATCTCACGGTCCTCCGGGGGATCCACCGCGCCCTCCGCCCCGGGGGCACCTTCCTCTTGGAGACCATGCACCGGGATTCGTTCGTGATCGGATTCCAGCCCCGGGAGCGGTGGCTGGCTTTGGAGGGGGAAACGGAGGGGGGGACGGTGGAGGTGGAGCGGCGCTTCGACGCCCTCGAGGGGGTGAACCGCGAGCGGCTGACCTGGCCGGATGGCAGGGTGAAGGAGCATGCCATGCGGATCCGGACGGCCACGGAGTGGGTGGCGCTCCTGGAGGTCGCCGGCTTCGAGATCGAGGCGGTGTGGGGGGGATGGGACGAGGAGCCCCTCGAACGCACCTCTCCCATCCTCGTCGTCCTGGGTCGCCGGGGGACGTCCTCGGAGGGCCGGCCCGCCTGACCGCGGTCCAGAATGCCCGGTGGACCCGGCCCCGGAAAGCGTCATGCGGGGAGCGGGCCGCGTCTCATGCGGCCACTCGGCTACCCTTCGGCGCCGTTTCCGGCCGCCGGGGCCCCCGCCACCTTCGCTCCCCTGGCACGGCCCCGCTTCCGCCGCGGCCCCTCCAGCTCCACCAGGGCGTTGGCCCGGAGCTGGCCGCAGGCGGCGTCGATGTCCCGCCCCCGGGGCTCCCGCACCGCCACCGACACCCCTGCGGCATCCAGCGTCCGACGGAAGAACTCCACCCGCTCCGGGCGGGAGGGGAGCCAGTCCTGGTCCGGGATGGGGTTGAAGGGGATGAGGTTCACAAAGGCGTGGACCTCCCGGG
Organism: Gemmatimonadales bacterium; assembly: GCA_007695225.1. Classification (GTDB taxonomy): domain Bacteria; phylum Gemmatimonadota; class Gemmatimonadetes; order Longimicrobiales; family Gaopeijiaceae; genus T3Sed10-66. The sequence continues at coordinate 4,160 of REED01000124.1, read as the reverse complement.
CCCGGGCCGCCAGCTTCGGCGCCAGCGCCTCGGCGTCATTCACGTCGCGGATCATGGTGTACTCGAAGGTGATCCGCCGGCCCCCCGCGTCCCGGAAGGCGTGGAGTGCGTCCATGATCTCCGGGAGGGGATGCCGCTTCTCCAGGGGAATGAGCTCCGCCCGGAGCGCCTCTTCCGGGGAGTGGAGGGAGAGGGCCAGCCCGAACTGCTCCGGCCGCGCCGCCAGTTCCCGGATCCCCGGCACCACCCCCACCGTGGAGACGGTGATCCGCCGCGCCCCCACCCCCAGCCCGGCGTTGAGGATGGTGAGGGCCGGGTGCACCGCCTTCCGGTTGGCCAGGGGCTCCCCCATCCCCATGAAGACAAGGTTGTGGATGGGGCCGTAGTCGTGGGCCTCGGCCCAGGCCCGGCTCCCCCGGTACTGGGCCACGATCTCCCCGGTGGTGAGCTGCCGGCCGAAGCCTCCCCATCCGGTGGCGCAGAAGGTGCACCCCATGGCGCACCCCGCCTGGGAGGAGAGGCAGAGGGTGAGGCGCTCCGGGGTGGGGATGAGGACCGACTCGATGAGCTCCCCGTCCTCCATTCGCCAGAGGTGCTTCACCGTTCCGTCCGCCGACCGGGAGACGGTCTCGGGCTCCGGGGCCTCCAGGCGGAAGGCCGCCTCCAGGGCGTCCCGCTCCTCCTGCGGCAGGTTCGTCATCTCCTGGAAGGAAGCCACGCCGGTCTCGTAGACCCACTTCCGCACCTGGGTCGCCCGGAAGGCGGGCTGGCCCCGACTCCGGAAGTGCTCCGCCAGGGCGTGGTCCAACGCCTCGGGGACCAGGGAGAGGAGGTCGGGGCGGGGATCCGGGCGGAGGGTCGGTCGGTCGGGCGGATCGGAGGCGTTGGCCATGGGCTTCGGAACCGGGGACAGAGTGTTCGGGGTGCGGCGAGTGCCGGGCCCTATGCGGGGCCCTATGCGGGGCCTATGCCGGGCCTTGTGCAGGGCCTGAAGGGGGAGGGGCCGGGGCAAGCAGGCTCCCTCGCTCCCGCACTCCAAACGTAGTCCCCCTGCGGCGTCCCGGGAACCGAGCCCCTGCTCTGCCCAGATGCCTTTACTTGAGTCCCCTCCTGGCCCCGGTTACCTTTGCGCCGCTCACTTGCGCCGGTGCGCCGCTCACGTGCGCCGGCTGCTCGCCCTGATGATCCGGCACCCCGGTGACGCCCAACGCCCCCTTCCACGTCCGTTGGTTGGAGCCCTCGCCTGGACCACCCCCCCACAACACCCGTGACCCGATTCCTGCTTACGTGGGGACCGGCATTGCTTTGGGTCCTGATCCTCTTCTTCCTCAGCGAGCTGCGGGAGATTCCGGATGGGCTCCAGCCCTTCACCTTCATCCCTTCCCTCCTGGCCCATGTGATCGTCTATGCCATACTGGGGTTAGCCTTGGGCTGGGGGCGATGGATGAGCGGGGGCCAGAGCGGAGACGGAGGCGGGGCTCGCCGACCTCCAAGCCACGCCCTTCTCCTCGGGCTGGGGTACCTCTATGGCGCCTTGGATGAGTGGCATCAGAGCTTTGTCCCGGGGCGGACGCCCTCGGTGGTGGACTGGGTGGCCGACGTGGTGGGGGTCACCCTGGGCTATGCTGCGGCCCTCTACCTGATGGGGTGGGGTGGAGACAGAGACCGACCGAAACGAGGACCACCTTTGAGATGGCATTCATGAACCAGAACACGAACAGCCGCCGAACCGCCCTTCGCTCTTCCATGGTGGGGGGCCTCCGGGCTGCGGATGCCGGCCATGCCCACCAGCTCACCGGGTGGGTCCATCGCCGGCGGGACCTGGGCGGCCTCCTCTTTGTCGACCTCCGGGATCGGAGCGGACTCATCCAGGCCTCCTTCGGACCTGACTGGACCGAGTCCGACTCCATGGAACGGGCCCATCGCCTGGGTGCCGAAGACGTGGTGCGACTGGAGGGCGAGGTGGCCCTCCGCCCGGAGGATGCCCGAAACCCCGAACTCGCCACCGGCGAGGTGGAGTTCCGGGTGACCCGCATGGAGCTCCTGAACCGGGCCGAGACGCCGGCCATCCCCGTCCACCGGGGCCCCGAGGACGAGCTCCCCGCCGAGGAGCTCCGTCTCCGGCACCGGCACCTGGACCTACGCCGGAACGAGCTGCAGGAGAACCTCCTCCTCCGCCACCGGCTGGTGCTGGCGGTCCGCAACTACTTCGACGGACTGGGGTTCGTGGAGGTGGAGACCCCCATCCTCACCAAGCCCACCCCCGAGGGCGCCCGGGACTACCTGGTCCCCAGCCGGGTCCACCCCGGGGAGTTCTACGCCCTTCCCCAGAGCCCGCAGATCTACAAGCAGATTCTCATGACGGCGGGCTTCGACCGGTACCTCCAGATCGCCCGGTGCTTCCGGGACGAGGACCTTCGGGCCGACCGTCAGCCCGAGTTCACCCAGATCGACCTGGAGGCCGCCTTCGTGGGGGTGGAGGACATTCTGGGATGGATCGAGGGGCTCATGGTGGAGATGACCGCGGTGGCCGGGATCGAGGCCTCTCCCCCCTTCCATCGCCTCACCTGGCGGGATGCCATGCGCCGGTACGGGTCAGACCGCCCCGACCTCCGGTGGGAGCTGGAGATCACCGACTGGACCGAGCTCCTCCGCACCGCCGATTCCGCCCTGCTCCAGGGCGCCGTGGACTCCGGGGGGAAGATCCGGGGGTTCCGCCTCCCCGGCGGAGCGTCCCTCTCCCGCCGGGAAGTGGAGGGAATTGAGGCCGCCGCCAAGGCCGCAGGTGCGCCGGGCCTCCTCTGGGCGAAGCGCGCCGGCGTCGGGGAAGGGGGGAGCGGTCCCCTCTCCCGCTGGCTGGGGGAAGCCCACTGGGCGGGGATGGGGGCCATGGAGGGGGACCTCTTCCTGGTGGCTGCCGGCCCCGACCGGATGACCTCGCCGGCCCTCTCGGCGGTGCGGACCGCTGCCATCGAAGCCCTGGAGATCCCACGGGTTCGGGACCACGCCTGGCTCTGGGTCATGGACTTTCCTCTCCTGGAGGAGGAGGATGGAGTGGTGTGGGCCAACCACCACCCCTTCGTCCTTCCACATCCCGAGGATGTGGGGCGGCTGGACGAGGATCCCCTCTCGGTGCGGGGCCTGGCGTACGATCTGGTGTACAATGGATCGGAACTGGGATCGGGTAGTCTCCGTATCCATGACCCGGGGCTGCAGCGGAAGGTGCTTCGGATCCTGGGACTGGAGGACGCCGAGGTCGACCGGAAGTTCGGGTTCCTCATTGAGGCCCTGGCCTCCGGCGCGCCCCCCCATGGAGGGATCGCCCTGGGGATGGACCGGATCGTGAAGGACTTTTTGGGCGCGAAGAGCCTGCGGGATGTGGTGGCCTTCCCCAAGACCACGGCGGCTCGGGCCCTCTTCGAGCAGGCGCCCTCGACGGTGCCGGAGAAGGACCTGGCGGACCTCCACCTTTCAGTGGTCCGCCGGCAGGAGAACTAGACACAGGAGGAGCATGGCGAACGCGGAACGGACCATCGTGGAGCACCGGCTGGATACCGAGGGAGCGGACCAGCTCCTCCTGGCCGGTGTGAATGACGCCAACATGCAGGAACTGGCCCGGGCCTTTGGGGTCCGGGTCGTCCTTCGGGGGGATCAACTGGTCCTCTCCGGGGAACTGGAGCGGCTGGAGCGGGCGGTTCCCGTGACCCAGCACCTCATCGAGCTGGCTCGCCTCCGGGCCCCCTTCGACTCCGGGGACGTGGCTCGTCTGGCCCGGGACTTCGAGGACCGGGACGGAAACGGCACCATCCCCACCCACGACGAACTCCGCATCGCCCTTCCGGGAAGCCGGAAGGTCATCCAGCCCAAGAGCCGGGGGCAGGCCGGCTACCTGCAGGCCATCAAGGACCATGACATCGTCATCGGAATCGGGCCCGCAGGGACGGGGAAAACCTATCTCGCGGTGGCGGCGGCGGTGGATGCCCTTTACCGGAAACAGGTGAAGCGGATCATCCTGGCCCGTCCGGCGGTGGAGGCGGGTGAGAACCTGGGCTTTCTTCCCGGGGATCTCCAGGAGAAGGTGGACCCGTATCTCCGCCCACTCTATGACGCTCTGGAAGACATGATCCCTGTGGATCGGGTGGCCCGGGCGCTGGAGGATC
>REED01000005.1 GCA_007695225.1 Gemmatimonadales bacterium | reverse complement strand
GGGTCCCCTTCCTCGTCATGGGCGGGGCCAACGGGAGGGTCGAGGGGAATCAGCATATCAAGGCGCCGGATGGGACCCCCCTGGCCAACGCCATGCTTAACGTCCTTCATGCCCTGGGACTGGAGGATGTACAGAGCTTCGGTGACAGCACAGGAGAGCTGGTGCTCTCAAGGGGGTCTTTTGCGACGCAATAGAGTTGACCGGCGGCTTTACACCCTGGGCTTTCCGGTTCTTCTCCTCTTCGCCGGCGCCGTGGGTGCGGTGGCACCGACGCAGGACCCCGGGGTCGCCGACGCGGCCATGCGGGGCGCGGACCGGGAAACGGTGGTGGAGCTGATTCGCCAGGGGGCCGATGTGAACGCCTCCCAGGGGGACGGAATGACGGCCCTGCACTGGGCGGCCACCCGAGGGGACCTTCCCTTGACGGAACTCCTGGTGGAGGCCGGTGCCCGGTTGGAGCCGACGACGCGGCTCGGTCGCTACACACCGCTTCACATCGCGGCCCTGGAGGGCCATGGAGTTGTGGTGGGTGCCCTCCTGGAGGCTGGCGCGAATCCCCACGCACGGACCTCATCGGGAGGAGCGACGCCCCTCCATCTCGCCGCCGGTGCGGGGACCGCCGACGGGGTCCGGTTTCTGATGGACCACGGAGCCGACATGAACGCCCGCGAGGAACTCCGGGGGCAGACCCCTCTGATGTTCGCTGCGGCTGGGGGCCGGACCGATGTGCTCCACCTCCTCATGGAAAGCGGGGCGGATGCCGCCCTCCTGTCGGACGTGAGCGACGTCCGTCGACTGGAGATGGAGGATCGTCAAGCTCGCATGGTGAGGGACAGCATCCTGGCGGCCTTCCGCCCCACCCCCGAGAACGGTGAGGTCTGGATCCCCTCGCCGAGCCAGGTGCAGGCCGCAGCCCGGACGGCCCGGGAGTTCCTGGCCAATGGGGCGAAGGATTCCGCAGTGGAGGAGGACGCCCCGGACGAGGAGAACCCGTCCGCCGAGGACGACGCCCCGGACGAGGGGAACGCTTCGATCGACGAGGAAGAGGACACCTATGATCCGGGCTGGACGGCCCGGATCGGGGCCCGGGGCGGTATGTCTGCCCTTCTCTACGCCGCACGGGATGGACACCGGACGGCAGCGATGGCGCTCTTGGATGGGGGCGCTGACATCAACCAGATGGGTGGGGGGGACGAGACGAGCCCGCTCCTCATGGCCGCCATCAATGGCCACTTCGACCTGGCCCGGGAACTCCTGGCCCGAGGCGCAGATCCGAACCTGCGGAATACATCCGGGGATTCCCCCCTCTATGCCGCCATCGAGACCCGATGGGCTCCACGGGTGATGATGCCCCAGCAGCATGCATGGATGGAGCAGGAGACCACCCACATCGGACTGGCGAAGGCGCTCCTCGAGGCCGGAGCGGATCCAAACGCACGCCTCACGAGTCATCTTTGGTACATGCAGTTCAACCGGGGAGACCTCCAGGTGGACACACGGGGGGCCACCCCCTTCTGGCGAGCCACCCACGCCCTGGATCTGGAGCTGATGGAGGTGCTGGTTGCCTACGGCGCGGATCCTCACGTTCCCACCCAGCGTCCACCGGAGCGTCGGAGTCCGTACGGTCCCGGGGAAGAGGAGGCGGATCCGTCCGGTCTGCCGCCGATCGAGCCGGGAGGCCCCGGGGTCTATCCCATCCACGCCGCCTCTGGCGTGGGGCACGGCCAGGGGTTCGCTGCCAACGTCCATCGCCACGTGCCCGACGGGTGGCTTCCCGCGGTACGCTACCTGGTGGAGTTGGGGGCGGACGTGAATGCCCGGGATCACAGCGGATACAGTCCGGTCCACCACGCCGCGTCCCGGGGGGATAACGACCTGATCCTGTTCCTGGTGGAACACGGTGCCGACGTTACGCTCGTCAGCCGTCGGGGTCAGACGACGGTGGACATGGCCAACGGCCCGGTTGAGCGGATCCAGCCCATCCCCCGGACCATCGCCCTGCTGGAAGGACTGGGCGCCACTAACAGCCACAACTGCGTTTCCTGCTGAGGGGACGCGCCCAGGGAAGCGCGGTCAGGCTTTAGGGAGCGCGCCTGGGCGAGGGAACTCGCCCAAGAGGACGCCCATGAGGGCACTTAGGACGAGGTGTCCCGAATCCGAGCTACCGCCTCCTCGAAAGCCCTTCGCTGGTCTGCATCGGTGCTGATCATGCGTGTGAACTCGTTGAAGGTCTCCCGATGGATTTCCCGGGCGTCCAGGACCCGGGCGATCCGGTCATCCGCCTCCCGGCGCACCTCCGCCCTCCGGTCCGCTTCATGCCAGCGAGCCAGGTCGATCTGAAGCTCGTCCCGGATTTCCTCGATCTCCACGAATGCCTCCACGAAGGCCGCGAAGCGCGTATCCTCTGATTGTGGGACGGCCTCCTGCGCCCGCTCCTGCGCGGCCAGCGGCGCTGCCAGGAGCAGGGCCCAGGCCGCGATGAAGCCGAAAATGAGGGTTGGGACGTGGGTAGGAAGCATGAGGGTCCTTGGGGCGATGTGCCGCTCCAACGGGATCGGGGTGGACGGCATTCCTTGGCTCCTGGTTGTGGGTCCGATCTCCAACACTTCACCCGGATCGCGGTCGGGGCAACCACATTGTGCGATGGCAGGCGGCAGACGATGTGGTGGCTTGCCGGCCGGCCGCCACGCTCACCCCGCCGGAAAGGTCCGCTCCGGCGCCCACTTCGTCCGGTTCCGGGTGGAGCTGGAGGAAACCACCT
>REED01000088.1 GCA_007695225.1 Gemmatimonadales bacterium | reverse complement strand
GGGGGCCCTTGACGAGATCGCGCCGGTTCTCCGGGGCGAGGGCGTTCGCCTCTGATTCGCGGCCGTGCAATAGGCCCTGGCCCTGCATGGGGGGCCCTGCCCCAGGGGACACGGGCGGGTCGCCTCACCAGGCGACGGTCCCCTCCCGGGAGGTGTCCACCTGCTCACCCTCGCCGTCGCCCAGGAGCACGTCGTCGATCTGTTGGTAGAGGAAATCCCGGGACTTGGCCTCCCTGGGGTCGAGGCCATAGTGGTTGATGAGGGCGGTCTGGTGCTTCAACCATTCCCCCCAGCAGATCCGACAGATGGTGTCCTGGATCCTCTGGCCCCGCTCATTTCGGAAGGGCGGCTTTTCCAGCCGGGGTCTGATGTCGCTGCAACGGCGGCATGTGATCTCGTCGGGAGAAGATTCCACGAGTTTTAGGCCTGGTCGGAAGGGAAGTGCAAGGGCGTGACAAGGATACTGATCGCACCCACCGGGTCAACGGTGGACGCAGGGTGACAGCTACTATAAATTTCGAGACTGTTCGAGATTCGGACAACCGGGGTGATCCAGGTCTCAGGGCCCGGCTCAACCCCATGTCCCATACTTCGGACGGTCAGACCCGATGGACAGGTGGACCCGCCCGGGGTCGGGGTCGACGCGCCAAGCTAATGTATCGGAGGGGAAGATGGGGGTGCTGACCAAGGACCAGTTGGCTCACATCGAGCGGCGACTGCACGAGGAGCGGGGCCGTGCCCTCCGCTCCCTCGGGCTCTGGGACCGGATGGCGAAGGCCGACCGGGAATCGGGAGACTCGGATCTCTCAAGCTATACGGACCACATGGCCGACCAGGGTACCGAGGCCATGGAAAGGGAGAAGGCCGCGCTCTTCGCTACAAAGGAAGGGCGGTATCTCTACCGGATCGAAGAGGCGCTCCGAAGGCTGTACAACGATCCGGAGAACTTCGGCCGTTGTCATGGGACCGGGAACCCCATCGCCTTTGAGCGGCTGGACGCCCTTCCCCACGCACGATACAGCATCGAGTACAAGCGCCAACTGGAGGAGAAGGGGGAGTAGGGGCCCCCCTGCGAGTGGTTTGCCCGGCAGAACGGCGAGCGCCCGGCCCCGCATCACGGGGTCGGGCGCTCGTGCTGACTCCCCCTCGCCTACAACCGACTCAGGCGATGAGGGGGCTATGGAAAATGCCGTCCGGGCTCAACTCGCCTCGTCCAACTCCGCTTCCCCTTCCTCGGTCTCCCCTTCCTCTGCCTCCTCATCTTCACGGTGAAGGGGGCTGGCATCCCGCCACAGGACCTCGATCTCGTCCCGGATCTTGCGGATCTGCTCCTCGATGGGCTGATCCTGAAGGTGGTACCGGGCGGCACTCAGAGCGCGATAGGCCCTCCAGAGCGCCGAGGAGGCCGGGGTCTGCTCATGACTCCTGCGCTTCTCCCCCCGAACCCTGGCAAGAACCCAGTCCGTCATCTCCTCGTCCAGGAGCATCACATCTCCCTCGGACTTGGATTCGGTTCCCACGAACTTCTGCAGCTTCTTCTTGAAACTCTTGGGCACGCCCGCCACGACATAGACGGATAGATCGTCTCGCTGCAGCATCTCCGAAGCCATTGAACCTCCGGTTCATCGATTGGGAAAGAGGGGGCACCGTCAGAGCGCCGCGGCGCCTGGTGGGCCGGGCCCCGACCGTGTGGTGATTGTATCCGTCTGTGCGGTGTTGGCCGCCAGCCGGTGTTAGCCGTCTCCGGATGCCGGCGTCCGCAGGCTGTCCAGAAGCTGAGGGCCGGCGACCTCGATCTGCCACCGTCGCATCCCTTCCACGTCGGCCATGGCCTCCAGCGAGTCCGGAGGTACTTCGGCCAGGCTTTGGAGAAGGGAATTGGGGAGCAGGGTTCCCCGGTCGAGCCCCAGTTCCCCGGCGAGGCGGTTCCTCACCTCCTTGAGGCGAAGAAACCGCTCCTCAACCTCTGGGTCCGGGCGCCCGCGACCCGACCCCCGAGGGGGTCGGGGGTAGGGGACAAGTTCTTCTTCCGGGAGCTGATTGATCAGGGCAAACCGCTCGACAAGGGCATCGCCCTCGCCGCGGGCGAGATTCCCGTTCAGCCCCTGAATACCTGACAGTGCGTCGACCGTGTCCGGATTCTGCCGGGCCACCGACACCAACACGCCATCGTGCGCGACACGGAAGGGCGCACGATCCCGCTCCCGGGCGATGCCGTCGCGCCACGCAAGTGCCTCGCGAAGTCGGGCCACTTCCACCGGATCCATGTCCCTGGCGGCCTTGACCCGGGCAACGGGATCCTCGACTCGGGGTTCGGAGAAGCGGATCTTCCGCAGTTCCTCGAACTCCTCCTCGGCCCACGCCATCCGACCCCTCTCATTCAATTCGCCGCCCAGAAGGTCGGCCAATTCCTCCAGGTGCATGGTGTCCCGGGCGGCATACTCCCTCATCTCCGGGGGGATGGGGCGCTGGGCCCAGTCCGCCCGCTGGAACTTCTTGGAGAGCTTGACCCCGAAGTACCGCTCGAGGAGAGCGGCCAGGCCGATCCCCTGTTGTCCGAGCAGCGTCGCGGCCACCTGGGTGTCAAAGAGGTTCTGGGGCCGGATGGAGAGGTCGCGATCCAGGAGCCTGAGGTCGTAGTCGGACCCGTGCATCACGATCTCCACCCCTGGATCTTCGAGAACGGGGCGAAGGAACTCGTCCAGCGGGAGAGTGAAGGGATCCAGGAGGAAGGTCACTGGACCTGCGGTGAGCTGCACCAGGGAGAGCCGGTCGTCGTAGCGATGGAATCCTGCGGCCTCGATATCCAGTGCCACCCGCCGCATCCCCACCACCAGGGCGTTGGCCTCATCCAACGCATTCTCGGTATCGATGTACCGAATCTCCATTCAACCCCGCTTGACTGCGCCTGGCCCGGTCATTCCTCCATGGGTACGTCCCCCGGTTGGCGTATGGGACGGACCTATTCGAAGCTTGTACTCTGAAAGGACGTGTGAAGTTCCAGGCAAGCCAAACGGGATGTGACACGCCGGACGGCGGAGGGGTGTCGAAATCCCGCGCTTCCGGCTGGGTCGGCTCCCGGATGTAGCGACGGCAAGCCAACGACCGTGGGCCTCCATCGCTCCGGATGTCCGGTCGGGAACGAGAGGGTCACGAAGCCGGGTACGTTGGGGGGCGGCGCTTGCCCCTGTCCTTCCTCTCGAACAGTTTCGGGTTGATCCGGGCTCTGACACGGTCCTGTCCTTCTGGCGCCTGCTACCCATCCCCGACACTATGCTCCGTACCAAGATCGTCTGTACCCTGGGCCCCGCCACCGCCTCAGATGAGGTGGTCCAGCAACTTGTGGATGCGGGGATGGACGTGGCCCGTATCAACATGTCTCACGGAACCCACGACCAGCACCGAGCCATGATCGCCCGGGTCCGGAAGGCCGTCCAGCCCAGCAAACGTCCGGTAGCCATCCTGGCGGACCTTCAGGGTCCGAAGATCCGGGTGGGCCGACTCCTCGAACCGGTGCGTCTGGTCGAGGGCGCGGAGGTGGTGTTCGTTCCGGAGGGGACGCAGAAGGTGGGAGAGATCCCCACCACCTACCCGGAGCTGGCCGACGACCTTAGCCCAGGGGACCAGGTCCTCCTGGACGATGGACTCCTGGAGCTGGTGTGCCTGGACTCCGATGGCTCCCATGCCCGGTTCACGGTTGTCCGGGGCGGACTCCTTCAGAGCGGGAAGGGGATCAACATCCCATCCGGGAACCTCTCTGCCTCGAGCCTCACACCGAAGGACTTCGAGGACCTGGAATTCGCCCTGGACGAGGGGGCGGAATTCATCGGACTCTCCTTCGTCCGGGAGCGGGGCGATGTGGATGCGCTCCGGGAACTGGTGGCAGGGCGGGCCCTCCTGGTGGCGAAGATCGAAATGGCAAGAGCGCTTGGGGCCATCGATGAGATCCTGGAGGCCACGGACATGGCCATGGTGGCCCGGGGCGATCTGGGGGTGGAGCTCCCCTTCGAGCAGGTGCCCCTGGTGCAGAAGCGCCTCATCCAACAGGCCAATTTCCATGCCCGCCCGGTCATCACCGCCACCCAGATGCTGGAATCCATGATTGAGCACCCCCGCCCCACCCGGGCCGAGGCCTCGGACGTGGCGAACGCGGTCCTGGACGGAACGGATGCGGTGATGCTCTCGGGAGAGACGGCCATGGGGAAATACCCCGTGGAGGCCGTCCGGGCGCTGGTGCGGATTGTTGGGGAGATCGAGGCCAACGGGGTCCTGGAATCGGGACCCCGCTACATGCACTCCATGGACCACCGCCTCCGCGCCGGTGCCACGCCGCGGGAGCACGCCGTGGCATCGGCCACCGTGGAGTCGGCTCGGCAGCTGAAGGCGCCTGCGGTGCTCGTCATCACCCGCTCGGGCTTCTCCGCCCGTCTCGTCGCTTCCCACCGGCCCCCCGTCCCCATTTTTGCCGTCACCACCGACGCCAAGACCTGGCGGGAACTGGCCGCGGTCTGGGGCGTATGGCCCATCCTGGCCCAGGACGTGGCGGTGAGCTACGAGGCCCTCACTGCCTTCGGGAAACGGACCGTCGTGGAGTCGGGCGTGGGATCGCCGGGAGATTCCATCCTGGTGACCGCTGGATACCCCTTCCACCAGACCGGGACCACCAACACCATGCGCGTGGAGCATCTCTGAGGTGCGGCTGACCTTCCTGGGTACCGGAACCTCCTTCGGGGTCCCGGTGGTGGGGTGCGACTGTCCGGTCTGCTCCTCCTCCGACCCCCGGGACCAACGGACCCGCCACGGGGCCCTGGTTTCGTGGGAGGAGGGGGCCACCCTCCTGGTGGATACGCCCCCGGAGCTAAGGCTTCAACTGCTGAGGGAGGGTGTGGACCGGGTGGACGCGGTCTGGTTCACTCATGGCCACGCGGACCACCTTCACGGAATCGACGACCTCCGGATCTTCTCCCTCCGCACCCGAAAGAGCGTCCCGGTTTTCGTGGCCAGCGGGTTCCGGGATGAGATCTCCCAACGATTCCGCTACATCTTCGACCCGGAGGTCCGACCGAACCAGGGAAGCTCGAAGCCGGAACTGGACCTCCACGACGTGGACGAGGGGGGGGAAGGTCCCCTCATCATGGGACGGCGGGTCCAACCCCTGGCCGTTCCCCATGGATCTCTCACCGTCCTGGGGTTCCGGGTGGGGGATCTGGGCTACATCACCGACGCGAAGACCCTTCCTCCGGCCACGCTGGAGCGGCTGGCAGGGGTTCGGCTCCTGGTCCTGAATGCCCTCTGGTTCGGGCATCCCCACCCGAGTCACTTCAATGTGGAGGAAGCCGTGGCCATGGCGGAGCGGGTGGGGGCGGAGCGGACCTACCTCACCCACCTCACCCACCGGGCGAGCCACGCGGAATTGGAACGGCGACTTCCTCCCACGGTACGTCCGGCCTGGGACGGTCTTACGGTGGAGATCGACGGGAGCCGGATCCGGGAGATCCGGTCTTCGTCCCCGGAACCTGGACTCACCGGGTTTCCGGCCTCCTCCCACCCCCACTTCCGAGGCGAGTCATGAGTCCTGTATCGGTGGCCTACGCGAATCTCCTCTCGTCGACCCTGGGTGAGGGAAAGGGAACCGATCCGGCCCGTCTGGAGGGGGATCTGGCCACCCGTTTCCGCGACGCCCACTCCCAGGTGGAAGCCCGCATCGAAAAGGGAGAGATGGGCTTTGTCCGCCTCCCGGGCGACGAGGCGATGCGGAGGGGTGTGCAGGAAGTGGCCGACTCCTTCGGTCAGTGGTTCGAGACTCTCGTGGTGGTGGGAATCGGGGGGTCGTCACTGGGGGCCCGGGCGGTCACCGACGCGCTTCTCGGACCGCATTGGAATGAGGATTCGGACGAGGACCGGGAGCACTATCCCCGACTTCACTTCATGGAGAATCCAGATCCTGGATCCGTCTCCGATCTGCTGGCGCGGGTGGATCCCCGACGGACACTCTTCAATATCGTGAGCAAGTCGGGCTCCACCGCTGAGACCATGGCCCAGCTCCTGGTGGTGGAACACTTCCTTCGGGAGAGGCTGGAGGAAGAGCAGGTCCGGGGGCACTTCCTCTTCACCACCGACCCCGAAACCGGCGTTCTCCGGCGCATGGCCGAGCTCCGGGGAATCCCGACCCTGGCCGTGCCCCCGGCGGTGGGAGGGCGGTTTTCCGTCCTGAGTCCGGTGGGCCTCCTTCCGGCGGCCGTGACCGGGGTGGACACCGCCGGACTGCTCAGGGGGGCGGCGGAGGTGGAGTCCCTGTGCAGGAACCCGGTGCTCAAGGAGAACCCCGCAGGGATCCTCGCCACCCTCCTCCATGCGGCGGACGTGGAAGAGGGGCGGCGCATCCATGTCCTCATGCCGTACCACGATCGGCTCCGGAGTCTGGCGCTCTGGTTTCAGCAGCTCTGGGGTGAGTCCCTGGGAAAGGCTCGAGGCGTGGACGGAGCGCCGACCGAGACGGGACCCACTCCCCTGCCGGCGCTGGGTGCGGTGGATCAGCATTCCCTTTTGCAGCTCTTCATGGAAGGGCCCCCGGACAAGGTGATCCTCTTCCTCCGGGTCGGAGGTCGGGACAACCCGGTGGCGATTCCCTCGCTACATGGCGAGGAGCCGGCCCTCTCATACCTCGGTGGCCATACCCTGGATGGGCTCCTGGAGGCCGAACGACGAGCCACCGCCGAGGCCCTGCGGAGGATCGGGAGGCCATCCGCCGTGGTTGAGGTGGAGCGCCTGGACGCCCGGGCGCTGGGCGGGCTCCTCATGCTCTTCCAGATGGCCACCGTATTCGCCGGGGCTCTCTACGGTGTGGACCCCCTGGATCAGCCCGGGGTGGAGGCGGGGAAGACGCTCACATACGGGCTCCTGGGCCGGGACGGGTATGATGTCCCGAGCCTCGAACCCGAGGACGCGGGAGGGTACCGCTTCCCGCTTGCAGCGGCATCCGAACCCTCCCGGAACCCCTGAGGGCCGACTCTGTACTCCTGAGAGGTTAGCCGGTAGACTGAATCCGGGGCACCCACCCATGTGGGACCCCGTCAACCTCATCGAACGACCCGGAGGCGCACCATGAAGGAACGGGACGAAGGGCCCTATTTCATCATCGAAAGGGACGGAGGTGGAGGCGGAGTGGGTCCCTTCCTCCTGGGCGCACTGCTGGGGGCAGGGGTGGCCCTTCTCCTCGCCCCCCGTTCCGGCGAGGAGACGCAGCAGGAGATCCGGGAGCGGGCCACCCGGTTCCGGGAGACCGCCGAGGAACGGATGCGGGAAGCACAGCATCAGGTGGAAGAGCGCCTGGAGCAGGCCCGGGCAGAACTCATGGACCGCGTCGAGGCAGTGAAGGAAGCGGTGGAGTCTGGAAAGGACGCGGCCCGGGATGCCCGGGGTGATCTGGAGGAGAAGATCGAGCGCTCCAAGTCCGCCTACCGGGCCGGCGTCGATGCGGCTCGGGACGTGGCGCAGAAGGAAGAGGCCGAGGACTGATCCCCCCTCCCGGCGGACTTCCGGGGGGGCGTCCGAAGGAGAAGGGAGAGGGGCGGGGCGAAGAGGTCGTCCCCGCCCCTCCCTCCTCCTTTATGGGGGGGGCTCGCGCCTTTGTCGTGGAGTTCTCCAGGCGTCTCAAGCGTAGTGACCTGTTCTTCCTGGCTGGGGCCATCACCTTCAATGTTCTGGTGGCGGTCATCCCCCTCCTCCTCCTTACGGCGGGCATCGCCGGGTTCCTGGTCACGGCCCGCTTCGGGGCGGTGGGCCCGGAGTTGGTGGAGGTCATCCTTGGCTACCTCCCCGCCACCGGGGAGGTGGGCCTCCGGGACATGGTGAACCGACTCCTGGAAGGCTTGGTGGCGGAGCGGGCTGGTTTCTCCCTGCTGGGCGCCGTGGTTCTCGCCTGGATCGCCACCCGCCTCGTGGGAACCCTCCGGGTGGTCCTCCGGAACCTCTTCGACCAGGAAGAGGAACGGGGGATCGTGCGTGGGAAGCTCTTCGACTTCGGCGTGGTGCTGCTGGCGGGGGGCCTCATCTTCCTCAATTTCGCGGTTACGGTGATGGTCCGGGCCTTTGAGGCGTTGGGGACCGTGTTCCTGGGGACCGACGGGACCATCACGGGGGTGTTCCAGCTGACCATCGGGTACGGACTCTCCTTCGCCTCCGCGTGGATCCTCTTCCTGCTCCTCTACAAGTTTCTTCCGGCGCGCAGGGTGCCGTTTCCCGTCGCGGTGGCGGGTGCTACGTTCTCCACAGTGGGTTTCGAGGTCCTGAAGGAGGGCTTTGCCTGGTACGTCACCTCCATCGCAGACTACTCCAACGCCTATGGTGGACTGGCGGTGGCTGCGGTCCTCTTCTTCTGGATCTATTACAGTGCGGTGGTGTTCATCTTGGGAGGGCTGGTGGCCCGAACCTACGAAGTGCGGCGGGAGACTCGAATGAAAGCTCGCGAGGGAGTGGATTCCGGCATGTCTGGTGGCGCGATCCTGACCAGCCTCATTGTGTTCGTCCTCGGCATGGCCGTGGCCCTGGCCTCACCCGCGGAGGCCCAGTACCCTGCCCCCTTCGGCGGAAACGGGACCTCTGCGGGTCTCCTGGATGCCGGGGATGGGGTGGTGTACGCCAGTCGATCCCTGGAACGGGAGATGGTGGTGGACCGCCCCCTCGTGGATCACGACGGGCCGTATGTGGTGGTCCATGTGGCCGAGAACCGGGTCTTCCTCATGGAGGGATCCGAGGTGGTCTGGTCGGCTCCCGCCGGCACCGGCCATGGGTTCCAGCTCGAGGGCCAAGGGCGGGAGTGGACCTTCACCACCCCCATCGGGATGTTCCAGGTCCTGCGGAAGGAGAAGGATCCGGTCTGGCAGGCACCGGACTGGTACTATGTACAGCGGGGCATCCCCATCCCTGCCCATGACCATCCTTCCCGTTTCATCCGGGGGACGCTGGGCACCAGCGCCCTCTTCCTGGGGGATGGCATCGCCATCCACGGTACGGATCGTCCGGATCTCCTCCTGAACCCAGATCCCGAAGCGCGACGGGTCTCTCATGGATGCATCCGTTTGACCAATGAAGCCGCCCGCCAGTTATATCATCGGGTGCAGGTGGGAACGCCGGTCCTGATCTACTGAGGCTGCTCCTGCCATGGTTTCTCCCCCTGGAGGCCGGAAGGTGATCGCCACCAACCGGAAGGCCCGCCACGAGTACCACATCCTGGACGAGTGGGAGGCCGGTCTGGTCCTCACCGGCTCCGAGGTGAAGTCCCTTCGGGATGGAAAGGTGAGTTTCCAGGATTCCTTCGCTCGGGTAGAGGGAGGGGAAGTCTGGCTCCATAGCCTCCACATCTCACCCTACCTGCAGGCCAACCGCCAGAACCACGACCCCCTCCGACCCCGGAAGCTCCTCCTTCGCCGGCAGGAGATCCGGAAGCTCATCGGGAAGGTGGAGGAAAAGGGGCTGACGCTCGTTCCCCTGGAGATCTACTTCCAGCGGGGATACGCCAAGGTGCGCATCGCCCTGGCCCGGGGAAAACAGCTCCACGACAAGAGAGAGGCCCTCAAAAAGCGGGATCAGGAACGAGAGGCCCGGCGAGCGCTGGGGGCGCGGTGAGGGGAATCCACATTCTATTGGGGGCCATGTCGCCCAGGGGGAGGCGAGGCGCCTGGGGGGCTTCATGCCATCCACCTGCTCCCTTCGGCCTGGTTCTCGTCATGGCCCTGGGGGTGTCCCTCGCCCTTTCACCACCCTCGCTCCTGGTGGGTCAGTCCCCCGCGACTCTTTCGGTGAGCTTTGCCGGAGAGGAGGGGGCCACCCTTCCCGTAGCCAGTCACCGGGGGTATCCATCTCTTCCAGCCGCCGCCCTTCTTTCCCTGGGGTGGCAGGCTGACGACCGGGGCACCGAGGTCTTCCTTCGTCACCGCACCGGAATCCAACTGGCCTTTGTTCCGGGCTCCCCCTTCCTCGCGTGGGATGGGGACCTGTTCCAGATGGCGGAGGCGGCCTACCGCTTCGACGGCCAACTCCATGTGCCCCTTCAGTTGGTGGTGGATCTCTTCCCGGGGCTTCTGCCCCGAGCCTACGAATGGGATCGGGAGCGTCGGATCCTGCGGGTGGCAGAACGGCCCAGCGGCCCTTTCAACGACCCGCCGACATCCTCCTCCGCGGCGGAAGGTTCCTCTCCCCCCGTTCTTGCTTCTCCACCTCCGCCGCGAACCCGGGCGCCCCGGGTGGTGATCATCGACCCGGGACACGGGGGGTCTGATCCCGGGGCCATCGGGCCAGGGGGGACCCGGGAGAAGGATGTGGCCCTTGCGGTGGGGTTGGAGCTGTCCCGGCTCCTGGCAGAGGATCCGGAGGTGGAGGTTCGCCTCACTCGGGACCGGGATCTCCTCGTCCCCATCTGGGAGCGGGGCGAGCGAGCCACAGCATGGAAGGGGGATCGGCCCGGCGTCTTCGTCTCCATTCATGCCAACGGCCTCCCGGGGCGTCCCGAGGTCCGGGGGTTCGAGACCTATTTCCTTTCCGAAGCCCGTACGGAGCATGAACGGCGGGTGGCGGCGGCGGAAAATGCCCCCCTCTACCAGGGCGGGGAGGAGGACCGGCCTCCCCCCTCACAGGACCCCCTCCTGGCAGGAATCCTGAGGGATCTCCGGACGTTCGATCATCAGCATTGGTCGGCCCTTTTCGCCGAACTGGTCCAGCGGGAAATGGGGACCTTCCATCCAGGTCCGGATCGGGGAGTGAAGCAGGGCCCCTTCGCGGTCATCACCAACGCCCTGATGCCCTCGGTGCTGGTTGAGCTGGGCTTCATCACCAATCAGGAGGAGGAGCGACTCCTGGCTCGCCCCGAATTCCACAGGGATACGGCGGAGGCGCTGGCTCGGGCCATTCAGGACTTCTTCCAGCGGTACCCTGCGGGGAGTGACTCATGAAGCTGGACCAGACCCTCTTCGGGGCCGCGTTTCGCAATCC
Organism: Gemmatimonadales bacterium; assembly: GCA_007695225.1. Lineage (GTDB taxonomy): Bacteria > Gemmatimonadota > Gemmatimonadetes > Longimicrobiales > Gaopeijiaceae > T3Sed10-66. The sequence goes on along the minus strand of REED01000088.1, from coordinate 3,855 downwards.
CGTCCTCCTGGCGGCCGGCACCTGCGGCTTCGGGGAGGAGGTCTGGGAGGTCATGGACCTACGGACCCTGGGGGGAATCGTGACCAAGTCGGTGACCTTGGAGCCCCGGGCGGGAAACCCTGCCCCCAGGGTCGCGGAGTTTCGCGCCGGGATGATCAACTCTGTGGGCCTGGCGAATCCGGGGGCCCGGGCCGTCCGGCGGGACAAGCTTCCGTGGATACGGGATCACCTCCGCTCCATCCAGGTCTTCGTGAGCGTAGCGGGACATACCCCGGCCGAATATCTGGAGATCGTCCGCATTCTCGACGACGCCGACGGCTTCCTGGGGTTCGAGCTCAACCTGTCCTGCCCCAACGATACTCGACGCGGGAGCCTTCCCTTCGCCCTGGATCCCCAGGCCCTGACCCAGGTGGTTGAAGGGGTCCGGAGCCTTACCTCCCGGCCGATCCTGGTGAAATTGGCCCCCAATGCCCCGGACCTGTCCCTGCCGGCCCGGGCCGCGGAGGAGGCAGGGGCCGACGGACTGACCCTGGTGAACACCCTCCCGGGGCTGGTTCTGGATCCCCGGACCCGGCGGCCGGCTCTGGGAGCCGGGGCGGGGGGCGTGAGTGGGCCGGCCCTCCGGGCCGTGGGGGTTCATGCCGTCTGGCGGGTCCGGCAGGCCACGGGGCTGCCCCTGCTGGGGGTGGGAGGGATTGCGAGCGGAGAGGATGCGGTGCAGTACCTCCTCGCGGGAGCTTCCCTGGTGCAGATGGGAACCGCTTCCTTCTGGGATCCCCGCTCTGCCGAGCGGGTACGAAATGAGTTGGAACACTTCGGACGCCGTGAGGGCGTCGCCCACGTTTCGGAGCTGGTGGGAGGTGCCCTTTTGGGGTCCGGAGGGGTCGCGGCGGATCCGGTCCCGTCCTCGATCCCTGCCACCGCATCGACCGGTCCGGACGTGCACGATGGCTGAAGTGATCGTGGCCCTGGACGTCCCGAGCCGGGACGGGGCCCATGAATTGGTGGACCGCCTCGGGGACGAGGTCGACTTCGTGAAGGTGGGACTCGAACTCTATACTCGAGAGGGTCCGGAGGTGGTGCGGGGACTCCGGTCCCGGGGCCTTCGCGTCTTTCTCGACCTGAAGCTCCATGATATCCCCCGGACGGTGGAGCATGCCGTCCTGGCATCGGCGGCGCTGGAGGTGGATTTCCTGACCGTCCATGCCACTGGAGGCCGTCGCATGGTGGAGGCGGCGGCCCGGGCCGCGGAAGCGTCGGGGCTTCGACTCCTGGCGGTGACGGCGCTCACCTCCCTCTCCGCTGAAGAGTTGGCGGAGGCCTGGGGGCGTCCCACCGTGGATCCCCGGGCCGAGGTTCTCCGACTCGCCCGACTGGCCATGGACGCCGGTGCCGCCGGTGTGGTGTCCTCGCCCCTGGAGGCCCGGGCCCTCCGTGAGGCCCTGGGCCCCACACCGCCCATCGTAACCCCCGGAATCCGGCTGGCATCCGACTCCCGCCACGACCAGGTCCGGGTGGCTTCGCCGGCCGAAGCCGTGGCCGCTGGCGCTGACCACCTGGTGGTCGGTCGATCGGTAACGGCCCATGCCGATCCGAGGCAGGCGATGCGTGAAATTCGCCGCCATGCTTCGGAAGGGCAGGGGGTGCTGGGGTGATGCGGTCTGCAGCCTCCGTTCCGGTCAACGCGCTGGTCCTGGGCGTATTGGGTCTACTCCTCCTTGGCCCTTCTCTGGAGAATCCTGTCACCCCTTCCGGAATCTCGGCCTTCCAAGCGGGGATGGGGCTCGTGGGGGTGGGTACCACTCTCGAAGCCCAGGAGCCCCCCGGGAACCCTGTACTGACGGGAGCGGTGGAAGGGTTGGCCCAAGCTTGGGCTCGGGGGAACGCCGAGGGCGTGGCCGCCCATTTCGCTCGAGGAGGGGTATCCCTCAAGCTCGACGGCCCCGTACGGGCCTCGGTGGCCCCGCGGCAGGCTTCGGCGGCGCTCCGCGATTTCTTCAGGAGCTATGAGGGCGGAGAGATTCAGGTGGTCCGAGCGGCGCCGCTGGCGGGAACTCCTGACCGGGGCTTCGCCGAGATCCGTTGGGCTGCACCGGTTTCCGGCACATCCCAAGCGGTCCAGCGCTCGCTCTTTCTCGGACTCTTCTTTGATGGTGAGATCTGGCGGGTGGACGAACTCCGTCTCCTTCCCTGATCTTCCGACCTCTTCCGAGTTGGCCGTGTCCTGTGGGACGGGTCCGACTCCGGGCCATTTCCTCCGCACCTTCCCGCATTGTCATGGGCCTTCACCTCTTCAACACCCTCTCCCGGAGCCTGGAATCCTTCCGGCCCCTGGAGGAGGGTCGCGTGGGCGTCTACGCGTGCGGCCCCACCATCTATGGGCCGGCCCACATCGGAAACTTCCGCGCCTTCGTCTTCTACGATCTGGTGCACCGGACGCTGGAGTGGTTGGGGCTTGAGGTGAGGTTCGTCATGAACTTCACGGATGTGGATGACAAAACCATTCGGGCTGCTGCGGAGCGGGGGCTCACCCTCGAACCCTACACCGCTCCTTTCGCCGAGGCATTCCTCGCCGAAGCGGACGCCCTCGGGATCACGCGGTTCGACCTCTACCCCCGGGCGACGCATTACGTGGAGGAGATGAAGGCCCTGGTGCAGCGGCTCCTGGACCGGGGAATGGCCTACCAGACCGAGGATGGATCCGTCTTCTTCGACATCTCCTCCTTCCCCGACTACGGAAAGCTCTCGGGGAAGGATCTGGAACAGGTCCGGACGGGGGAGCGGGTCGCCGACGACGAGTACGGAAAGGAGGACACCAGGGACTTCGCGCTCTGGAAAGGGGCGAAGGCTGGAGACGAAGAGGTGGGCGCGGCTTGGGATGCCCCCTGGGGCCGAGGGCGTCCAGGATGGCACCTGGAGTGCTCCGCCATGGCCCTCTCCGAAGTGGGGACCACCGTCGACATCCACCTGGGTGGGGAGGACCTGGTCTTTCCGCACCACGAGGACGAGATCGCCCAGTCCGAGGGGGCGACCGGAGAACCCTTCGTCCGGACCTGGCTCCACGTCAAGCATCTCCGGGTGGAAGGGCGGAAGATGTCCAAGTCGTTGGGAAATTTCATCACGGTGCGGGAACTCCTGGACGAGGGCGTGAGTCCGGCGGCGATCCGGCACCAACTCCTCTCCGCCCACTACCGAAGTGAATTGAACTTCACTCGGGAGGGGCTGGAGGCCTCGGATCGGGCCGTGAACCGGCTCCTGGACTTCGAGGCCCGCCTCGCTGCGCTTCCCGGAGTTCCTCCCCACGGAGGTGGTCCAGCCGGTCCCGGAGGTCCCGCCGGGGAGGAAGATGCACTTCAGGAAGCCGCAGAAGAGGCCATGGCACGATTCTCCGCGGCCCTTCGGGACGATCTGAACGTCCCCGAGGGGATGGCGGCCGTCTTCGTGCTCCTGAACCAGGTCAACGTCCTACTGGATCGTGGGCCGGACGAGGTCTCCCCGGCGGGCGTTCACGCCGTCCGGGAAGCCCTCGGCTCCATGGACCGGATCCTGGGACTCCTGGAGGTGGGGCGTCGGAGTCGAACCGTGGATCCCGAACTCGCGGCCTGGGTAGAGAATCGTCTCCTCCAGCGGAGCGAGGCCCGCGCTTCCCGGGACTGGGCCCGGGCGGACGAGATCCGTGAAGAATTGTCGGGGCAGGGCATCGCCATCGAGGATACGCCCCAGGGCACCCGGTGGAAGCGCGTAGGGGAAACCGGTTGACACGTCCGGGGGGGGAGCGTATAGTTTATGGCTCTGTTTTCGCTGACGTAGCTCAACTGGTAGAGCAGCCGCCTTGTAAGCGGCAGGTTGAGGGTT
>REED01000150.1 GCA_007695225.1 Gemmatimonadales bacterium | reverse complement strand
GCGACCACTTCGGCGAGATCCGGTCGGAGTTGGGGGAGGGGGAGGAGGGAGTCATGGTGGAGGAGCTGGACCTGGCCCGGGCCAGAGAGAAGCGGGCCGCGTTCGGGTTCTTCCGGGATCGGCGTCCGGAGCTCTACGGGCAGCTGGCGGTGGACGAGTAGGGAGGCGGGACGGCCGGCTCGCACTCCCCCCTCCCGGAGGTCCGGTACGACACCACCACTCGCCTCGGCCACCGGCCGCACGCCATCATGGGACGGTGGTCCGGAGCTCCCCGCCGTTGGAATTCCCGATCCCGGTGGAGCGCGCCATGTACTCCTCCCAGTCCCGCTCCGGGTCCGAGTCGAAGGACGGGAGCTCCCTGAAAGAAGACCAATGCCCCCTCTGGAGGGTCACCAGCACTCCCTCGGGTAGGTTGGCCTCGAAAACCTCGTCCGGCTCCGGGAGGTCATCGATCCCGATCACCGGGTGGGGGCCCACCTCCGGCATCCCGTCCCGCAGCCGGGCGACCTCCAGGATGTGAAGCTCTCCCCCACTCTCCAACTCGACGATGAGCGCGAATCAGGACGGCCCCATGAATGTGGGTCGGTAGACCCAGACCGCCTGACCCCTACCCTCTGCCTGAACGGCCCCGGAGGGCCGGATCTGGGCATCGAGTCGGACCTCCATCTCCCCAGAAGCGGGGGCTCTGGAGAAGGGGGACGAGGTCGGGATCCGGACCTCCTGGCGCCAGGAGGAGAAGGGATGTCGCCAGGGCGGACCGGCAGGGTGACAGGAAGGAATCGGTCAGGACATTTCCCCGGGGGTTGGAGGCAAAGAGGTCCCTTCGTTCGATAACCCGGAGTGGGTGGAAGCACCATGTTCTTGAGAAGGCGGGATCATGGGCCGTGCCGGCCGCCTATAGGTTTGCAGACCATCACCCCGTGGTTCACGGTCCCTTCGAACAGAAACATCCCGTGCTGGAATTTGACAGTTGGAGCCCATCGGAGCGAGGACTGAGTCTCGAAAAGGGTTGCGATTGCTGGATTCTTGCTCCGCAATGAGGCTCGCTCGCTCAAAAGTGTAGTGCCACGGGAGCGGCATGAGACCTATTGTGCGCAGGCTCTGACGGCGATATCGTGATGGCATGTTCTTCCGTGCCAAGCGGTCCGGGGACCGCGAGTACCTGCAGCTCGTCGAGAGCGAGCGCGTGGAGGGTCGGGTCCGCCAGCGGGTGCTGGCGAGCCTCGGCCGCATGGACGAGTTGCGAGCCTCGGGTCAGCTGGCCCGTCTGACGGAGAGCCTGGCCCGGCTCACCGAAGAGTTGGAAGCGGTGCGCCTGGCCTCTGAGCTGGAGGCCCGGTCCGCGAAGTCGGTGGGCGGACGCCTGGTGATGGAGCGGATGTGGTCCGAGCTGGGATTGGACGTTCTTCTCCGCCGTGTCGCCCGGGGTCGGAAGATGGAGTTCGACCTGGAGAGGGCAGTCTTTGCCATGGTGGCCAACCGGGTCCTGGACCCCCGGAGCAAGCGGGGGATGATGAGCTGGCTGGAGACGGTGGCCTGGCAGGCAGAAGGGACGCCGGAGCTCCACCACCTGTACCGGTCCCTGGACGTGCTCTCGGAGGTGAAGGAGGACCTGGAGCTTCGACTCCATCACCGGGTGCGGGACCTCTTCCACCAGCGCCTCGACCTCGTCCTCTACGACACGACGAGTTTGTCGTTTCAGGCACCAGAGGAGGACGGGGTCCGTCGGCGGGGCCACTCCAAGGACAAGCGTCCCGATCTGCCCCAGGCCGTCCTCGGGCTGCTGCTCTCGGGAGACGGCCTTCCCATCGCCCACGAGCTCTTCCCCGGCAACACCTATGACGGCAACACCGTGCCGGAGGTGCTGCGGCGCCTGAAGGAGCGGTTCGAGCTGCGGTGGCTCATCTTCGTAGGGGACCGGGGGATGGTGAGCGAGCGCAACCTGGAAGCGCTGGAGGAGGCCGGCTACGACTGGATCGTCGGAGTCCGGCTCCGCAGCCGGCCCCGTCTGGCCGACGCCCTGCTCTCCGATCCGGGTCGCTTCCGATCGGTGGCCGAGAATCTGGAGATCAAGGAGGTGTGGGCCGAGGGGATCCGCTACATCGTCTGCCGTAATCCGGAGCAGGCCCGCCGGGACGCGGCCCGCCGGGAGGCGGTCCTCGATCGTCTCCGGACCCGGCTGGAGCGAAGCGGCGTGAAGGGGCTCGTGACCCGGCCCGGATTCCGGCGCTTCCTCCAGGTGAGGGACGAGGAGGCGACCATCGATCCGGCAAAGGTGGAGGCGGATGCCCGCTTCGACGGGATCTGGGTCCTGGACACCTCCACGGAACTGCCCGCTGCGGAGGTGGCGGAGGCGTACAAGAGCCTGTGGCGGGTGGAGCGGGCGTTTCGCACCCTCAAGTCGCCCCTGGAACTCCGCCCCGTGCGCCACTGGGCTGAGCCTCGGATCCGAGGTCACGTTGTGGTCTGCTTCCTGGCCTTCCTCGTCCGCACCGTCCTGGAGCGCCGCCTCTTCGAGGAGACCGGACTGGAGGCCTCCTTCTCGGAAGTCCTGGACAGCCTCGCCCAGGTGCAGCAGGTGGACATGGACGTGAAGGGCATCCCCCTGCGCCTCGTCACCGAGACTCCGCCCCTGGCCCGTCAGGTCTTCCAGCGCCTCGGGGTCCGGCCACCCCCTCGCCTCGAGAAGCTCGACTGAGCCGCCGAAGTTCCCCCTGTAGTGCCAAACCGGAAAACACGATATGGGCTACGTGTATGCTGTGAAGACGTTTACGCGAAACCAACTGTCAAATTCCAGCCGGAGACCCGCTCCCCTACGATTCCCTCCTACTCGCTCAGGACGAAGGGGTCTA
>REED01000006.1 GCA_007695225.1 Gemmatimonadales bacterium | reverse complement strand
ACACGGAATGGGAGGGTCCGCACACTGCGGAGGCGCACACCGCGAGGAGGTCACCCCGTGGTGCGGAGCCCTCCGGCGATCCCCTGGATGGTCAGGCGAATGAGCTCCCCCAGGCGTTCCCGCTCCGGTGCGTCCTCGGGGGTCCGACGGAGGCGACGAAAGAGCTCCACCTGGATCAGGTTCAGGGGGTCCACGTACCGGTTCCGGACCCGAATGGAGCGCTGGAGCCAGGGCACCCCGTCCAGGAGCTCCGCGCTCCCGGTGATGGTCCGGAGGCCCCGAGACGCCCGAGCGTGCTCCTCGGCGATCCGGTTCCACACCGCGTCCCGGATGGCGGGGTCCTCCACGAGGCCGGCGTGGATCGACGCGATCCCCAGGTCGGTCTTCGCCAGGGCGACCTCGGCGTTGTCCAGGGTGGCCCGGAAGAAGTCATTGGATCGATAGAGCTCCTCCAGCGCCTCTCCGAATCCCTCCTCCAGGGCCCAGACCAGCGCCGTACCCATCCCGTACCAGGCCGGAAGGAGGTGCCGGCTCTGGGTCCAGGAGAAGACCCAGGGAATGGCCCGGAGCGTGTCGAGGGAACGCTCGCCCTTCCGTCGTGCGGGCCGGGACCCGAGGGGGAGCTCCTCGATCTGGCTCAGGGGCGTGGCCTCCTCGAAGTAGCGGACGAACCCCGGCAGCTCCACCAGCTCCCGGTAGGCCGCCCGGGAGCGGTCCCCAAGGGCCCGGAGGAGGTCTCCCCGGGGGCCGTCTCCGAGCTGGAGTCCCTCTCCGGGCTGGGGGGCGCGGGCATGGCCCTGGGGGACCTCTCCGCCGCCCTCTTCCTTCGCCATGGCCAGGTCGGTCTTCCCCATGGCCAGGTCGGCCGCCCGCTCCTGCCCGGCCTGGTCCAACACCACCGACAGCATCTGCTGGAGATGGCGTCGGGCCACCCGGAGGTCGTCGTACCGCTCGGCCAGCACCTCTCCCTGCTCGGTGATCCGGATCCCGGCCCGGAGGCTCCGGGGGGGGAGGGACCGGACATGGCGGGCCGCCGGGCCTCCCCCACGCCCCAGGGCGCCGCCCCGCCCGTGGAAGAAGACCAGGTCCACCCCGTGACGGCCGGCAGGCTCCTGCATCCGGTACTGGGCCTGGTGGAGATTCCATGTCGCCGCCAGGTATCCGCCGTCCTTGGTGCTGTCGGAGTAGCCCACCATGACCACCTGCCGGTCCCCCAGCGCCCGGACATGCTCCCGGTAGGGCCGGTGGGAGAGGAGGGCGTCCAGCGTGCCGGCGGCCCCGTCCAGGTCGTCGATGGTCTCGAAGAGGGGGGCGATGGGGAGGGGAAGGCGGTTCCCGGCGAGCCCCTCCTGGACGGCGGCCCAGGTGGAGAGCCAGTGGACGGCCAGGACATCCGAGGGGTGATGGGTCATGGAGATGATGTGGGCCCCCAGCGCTCCAGGGCCCGCCACGCGGCAGACGGAAGCCAGAAGACGGAAGAGGGCGACGGCCTCCCGTCCATCCTCGGAGAGCCCCTGCGGGTCCAGCTCCATCCCCGGCCCCGCCTCGCTGGGGAGGCTCCCGACGAGAAGCTCCTGCCGTCCTTCCTCGTCCAGCCCGGCGTAGTCCTCGTGGATCCCCAACCGGGCCAGGAATTCCCCCACCACCCTGTGGTACCAGGTGGATTCCTGCCGGATGTCCAGGCGCATGAGGCTGAATCCGAAGACCCGGACCTGGCGGATCCAGTCCTCCAGGTGGGCGTCGGCCAGGAGCTCACCCCGGTGGGCTTCCAGGCTCCGAGACATGAGTTCCAGGTCCGCGACCAGCGCCTCGGGGTCGGCGTATGCCCCGTCGGGAAGGGGGGTCAGGAGCCCCGCCTCCGCGGTCCGGGCCAGCCGCCACTGGATCACCCGGAGCCACCTTCGGTACGGCTCCGACTCGGAGAGGTGGGTGACCTCCTCCGCCAGTTCGGTCCGCTCCGCCATGGCGGCCTCCAGGGCCGTGAGGAGCTCGTCGCTGACCCCCACCCGGTGAGAGGACATGCTCAGGTTCCTCCGGGTGATCCGGGCCTGCTCCTGGTGTCGGTCCAGCGCCTCCCGCCGGAGGCGCTCCAACGCTTTCCGGGTCACCTCGGCGGTGACGTAGGGGTTGCCGTCCCGGTCTCCTCCGATCCAGGTGCCGAAGCGGACCAGGGCAGGGAGCCGGAAGTCGTGGTCCGGGAAGACCTGGGCCAGCGCCTCCTCCAGCTCCCGGAAGAGCTCGGGAACCACGGTCCAGAGGTTGCCCGCGAAGAAGAGGGAGCGGTCGAGCTCCTCCAGGACGGTGGGGCGACGGAAGCGGATGAACTCCGTCTGCCAGAGGCCCGCCAGGTCCGCCTTCACCCGCCGCTCCATGCGCCGCCGCTCCCGGGGGAGGAGGTCCGGGTCGTCCAGGTCGTAGAGATGCAACCGGAGGTCCCGCACCTTCTCCCGCACGGAACGGCGTTTCGCCTCGGTGGGATGGGCGGTGAAGACGAAATCGATGCCGGTGTCGTCCAGGAGGGCCTGGACCTCCCGGGGTCCCATTCCCCGACTCCGGAGGGCTTCCACCGCCTGCCCCAGGCTCTCCACTCCGGGGTGACCTCCGGTCCGCTCCCGGTGGCGCACCACCCGGACCCGCTGGCGGTCCTCGGCCAGGTTCGCCAGGTCGAAGAAGATGCTGAGGGCGGTGACCACGGGCTCGAGTTCGTCGCCCTCCATCTCGGCGAAGCGCCGGATCAGCGCCTCCTCCGCGCCGGCCTCCCCCAGCCGCCGCTCCCGGGAGAGGGCCCGGACCTCCTCCACCCGCTCGAAGGCGTCCTCCCCGGCCTGGGTCTTGAGGGCGTCGCCCAGCAGGGTGCCGAGCCATCGGAT
>REED01000053.1 GCA_007695225.1 Gemmatimonadales bacterium | reverse complement strand
CGATGGCCTCCAGGATCTCCGACTGGAACCCGTATGGCCTGAGATCGAAGAAGGGGAGGGCGCCCGCGCCGCCCTCGTCCCACCCCTGCACAAGGCCGCCAGCCCCCCCCCGCCCCTCTGCCGCGAGGGCGGCACCGAGCCGATCCAGGTCGTCCGGCCGGACCCGCTCGAACTCCTCCTCATCCTCCCAGTGCGAGGCAAACGACGCCTCCAGCTGACGCCAGAGCCAGGGGAGCTCGTGCTCCGAGATCTTGGCGGTCCACTCGAGCCCCTCGTCCAGCGCGGCCCGCGACACGTTGGCCGACCCCACGTACCCGCTCCCGAACCCCGTCCGGCGGTGGAAGAGGAAGGCCTTGGCGTGGAGCCGCGTGCGATGCGTGTCGTACGAGACCCGCACCTCGGTCCGGGGGAGGTTCGCCAGGAACTCGATGGCCTTGATATCGGTGGCCCCCAGGTAGGAGGTGGTGGCGATGCGCAGGCGCGGGCCGGTGGCCCCGGCTGCCCCCGGTGCACCGGACGACCCGGAGGCCCCCGGGGCCACATCCCAACCTGCGGGATCCGATTCGACGAAGCGCAGTAGGGCATCCTTGAGCGCCCGGATCCCGCTCCACTTGATGAAGCTCACGAGCCAGTCCACGCGGTCGGCGCTCGCGAGCTCCTTCTCGATCTGGCTCACGAGGCTCGGCGTGCGCGAGGAGCCTGTGAGGAGCGCCGACACCCCCAGCGGCAGGTCCGGGCGGGGGGTCTGGCCGAGCCCCACCACACCGGCGGCCCGGGGCCGGACCTCCAGGAGCTGCCGGAAGGGGAGGGACGGAAGCTCCTCCGGGAGCCCGCGCCAAGGCGACCGGTCTGCGGCCGGGGCCCCGACCGAGCCCGACCTGTCCCCAACCGAGCCCGGCCTGTCCGCTACCGAGCCCGGCCTGTCCGCTACCGAGCCGGGCCCCGCGCTCTGGCCTCCCACCAGCCCCCGCGACAGCTCCCCCAGCGCCGCCTCCCACGCCTTAACCCCCTCGGGGGTGTCCCGGAGCGAGGCCGTCACCTGCTGGAAGGCCCGGGCCAGATGCGCCGCCACGAGGGGGGCGAGCTCCTCCCTGGGCGGCGCCTTCTCCCATCGGAAGTGGGTGCCTTCGACCAGGCCTGCGTCGGCCAGCGCCTGCTTCAGCGCCGGCGTACGCAGGCGCTCGTGCAGGCCGAACCAGGTGGGGTCGATCGAAACCAGGGTGGCCGAATCGGCGGGTGAATCGTCGGGCGGGGTGGCGGGCAGATCGGAAGGCGTCATGGCCGCCAACGTAGGGCGGGGGTGTGACGGCGGGCCAGGGCACCTACAGGAAGAGCCACCCAGACGCAGCCGCCGGAGGGGCTTGAGAGGGGACGGGCCGCAGACAGGTCTTCCACCAGGCGCAAGTTGCAATCGGAGGGGTTGAGTGGTTGCAATCAGTACGTTATAATCATTGCAATCAGTACGTTATAATCATTGTAATCAGTACGTTACGCAGCTTGCAATCGGAGGCGGGTGGCCCGATTCCGGGGGGGGAGGCATGGAGTATCGAAAGCGGGTGGTTGATGCGCAGGTATCCATGCTCATGTCGGCCATGGGTGCGGTAGTCCTGGAGGGGCCGAAGGCGTGTGGGAAGACCATGACCGCAATGCAGGTCGCCCGCAGCGCCGTTCGCCTCGATGTGGATGCCAACGCCCGGGCTGCAGCGGCCATCGATCCGTCCCTTGTGCTCGAGGGCGAACCCCCCCGGCTTATCGACGAATGGCAGATGGAGCCGTCGATCTGGAATCACGTGCGCCGACAGGTGGACGACCGGCAGGCCAACGGACAGTTCCTCCTGGCGGGCTCCTCGGTGCCCGCAGACGACGAAACGCGCCATACGGGTGCCGGCCGGATCGCTCGTCTGCGCATGCGGCCCATGTCCCTCTTCGAAAGCGGTCACTCCACCGGCATGGTCTCGCTGTCGGGGCTGATGTCCGGCCAACTCGCTCGGTCCACGGACCCCGGGCTGGACGTGCCGGAGATCGCAAGGCGCGTGGCTGTCGGGGGTTGGCCGCGCTTCGTCGATGCGCCGGTCGACCAGGCTCTGACGGCCATGCGGACCTATGTAGACGAAGTCCGACGGACCGACGTCCAGCGGGTGAGCGGCGTGGACCACGATCCCGATCGGGTCCTCCAGTTGATGCGGTCCCTCGCACGCAACGTGGGCACCATGACCGGGGTGAAGACCCTCGCAAGAGACGTTGCCGGCACGGAAGGGACGATTGACCACAAGGCGGCCTACGCCTACTACCAGGCCCTCGAGCGGCTGATGGTCATCGAGGACCAACCGGCGTGGGGCCCCCACCTGCGATCGAAAGCCAGGGTACGGGTTACGCCCAAGCGCCATTTCGTGGACCCGGCCCTCGCGGTCGCCGTCCTGAGGGCCACGCCGGACCGACTGCTGGATGATGTGGAGCTTCTGGGCTTCCTGTTCGAGTCCCTCGTGATCCGAGACCTCCGCATCCACGCCCAGGCAATGGACGCACAGGTCCTGCACTACAAGGACAATACGGATCTCGAGGTCGACGCCATCATCGAGGCCGTCGACGGCCGCTGGGGTGCGGTCGAAGTGAAGCTGGGCCCGGGCATGGCCGATCAGGGTGCCGAGACGCTGCTGGCGTTTGTCGAAAAGATCGACACGGAGAAGTGCGGTCCACCGAGCTTCCTTGCGGTGATCACCGGTTTCGGTCTCGGGTATGTTCGCCCAGACGGGGTTCAGGTGATTCCCATGGGTGTGCTCGGGCCGTAACAGTGGAACATGGGCCAGGGTAAAGTGGGCCGTCCGGGCCACCTTGTCGTACACGATGCGGTCCGCGGTGTCCGAGGGCTTGTGGTAGTCGTCGAAGAGCCCGCCGATCATCGCCGCCTACGATCCGGCTCCCTGGCGCTCCCAACGGTGGCGCCCTGTACTTCTTCAACAGCCTTCCAGTGGTCGGAGCGGCAGTAGATCTCCTCGGGATGGCCCGGCTCGTCGGGGGACGAATCAGGGGAGGAATCGGGCCCGTCGTCGGGCGAATCGAAAGGCGCACCGTTATTGAACATGCTGTCTCATTTGCGCCTGGGAAGATCGGGTGATCTGTCCCATGGGTCCGTGGCTCCCGGACCGGGATGCAGAGTCCAACCCTCGTAAGATCCTCGTGGGCTTGAGCTTGTGCGTGCCCTGCGCAAGAGGAGCCTCGGGGGCATGACGCTTGCCCTTCTCAGGGGACGCGAACAGCACTATCCCCCCAACCGCTTGTGAGATGCCCATGCGCGCACGGAATTACTTGATCCTGATCCCCTCCCTCCTCGTGGCCTGCGGCGGCCCTGATGAACAGGAGCTGCCCCCCCCGTCCGCGACTGCAGTGGAGGAGGACATCGCTGCAGCGGCCACGGACCAGGTCAGCGTTCTCTTCGAGAATGACTTCGTCCGGGTCATGAACTTCACCCTGGAGCCCGGCGAGGCCCTTCCCATGCACGCCGGCCGCCCTCGGGTGGTCTATTCGCTGGCCGACTACCGCCTCCGCTTCACGGAAGGAAGCACCACCGAAGAGGTGGCATGGGAGGAGGGAGACGTGCACTGGCACGGACCGGATGACCATGCCGTGGAGAACACCGGCACCACAACGGCCCGCTTCCTGGTCGTAGCCAGGACGGACACGAGGCTCGCCGGGGAGTCGCCCGGCCCGGATCCGGAGGATGCGGCGGTGGCGGATCCTGACCACGCCGAGGTCCTCCTGGACACCGACGATGTCCGGGTGGTCCGGGTCACACTGACCCCAGGGGAAGCCCAGCCGGCCCACCAGGGGCTCCCCCGGCTGGTCTATTCCCTGACCTCCTACACCATTCGCTACACGGAGCCGGGGGAGGAACCCCTGGAGCAGTCGTTCCAGCCCGGCGATGCGCACTGGCACGAAGCCGGGGAGCATGCCGTGGAGAACACCGGCGCCACCGAGGCCCGATTCGTTGTGTTTCAGTTCAGGAGATAGGTAGGACCGGAATCGGTCCTCCTTTTTCCTGCGGCACCCTGTGGTACACCTCTTCCCTTACCCGAGAGCACACCCGATGCGCACCTATCTGAATCGATCCGTCACCACCGCAATCATGACCCTGCTGGTGGCGGGAACCCTCTTTGCCGGAGCCACGACACCTCTGGCGGCCCAGGACAAGACTGTGGTGGTCCACCTGGGGACCCTGAACGACGACTGGCAGTCCACGCTCATGGCCATGGGAGTGGCCACCAACCTTCTCCGTGCCGGTGCGGACGTCACCGTGTACGTGGACCGGAATGCCGTCCGCATGGCCGAGCCCCGCCAGCCGCTGGGGGTCATCCTCGACCGTGACGTGGGGGCGATGGTGGAGGAGTTCGTGGAAATGGGCGGCCGTTTCCTGGTGTGCGGGCACTGCGCCGGGATCGCCGGCGTGGATGGGCGCCAGTTGCGCCCAGGATTCACCATCGGCGGTCCGGAGGATGTTGCCGCCATCTTCATGGCAGCGGATATCGTCGTCAGCTTCTGATATGTGAGGGGGTGGGCCGGCGGGATCCTTATGCCGCCGGTCCATGTCCCCCCTCTCGTTCCGCCAGGGTTCGAGCCAACGCAGAATGTCGTTGGGATCTGCCGAAACCCCCGCCGCCTGCTGAGCGCGGCGTCGAACCTGCTCCGCCACCCCGACCAATGGTTCAAGCGGGCTTCGCCTCCATGGTAAGCACCCGTGGGTCGCGAGAAGCCCCGTCCCCGCGGGCCTAGCCGGCCCCGTCCTCCGTGGCCGTGGCGCGCGGAGGCGCGTGCTTCACGTGGCGGTCGAACCACTCCATCATCTCCCAGAGGGTATGGAGTATGGATTCCCGGGCCCCATAGCCGTGGTCCTCGTAGTTCAGCATCACGAGCCGCGAGGTCTTCCCCATCCCCTTGAGGGCGTGGAACATCCGCTCGGACTGGACCGGGAAGGTCCCGGGATTCGCATCATCGGCCCCGTGGATCAGGAGGATGGGATCGTCGATCTGGTGGGCATACATGAAGGGCGACATCCCCATGTAGACGTCGGGAGCCTCCCATATGGTGCGCCGCTCGTTCTGGAAACCGAAGGGCGTCAGGGTGCGGTTGTGGGCGGCGCTTCGGGCCACCCCGGCCCGGAAGAGGTCGGAGTGGGCCAGGAGGTTGGCGGTCATGAATCCGCCGTACGAATGCCCCCCGACGCCAATCCGATCCCGGTCCGCGATCCCCGCATCCACGATGGCATCCACCGCGGCCTGGGTGCTGGAGACCAGCTGCTCGATGTACGTGTCGTTGGCGGTGAGGCCCCCAAGGATGGCGATGGAGGGACCGTCGAAGATGGCGTAGCCCTCCAGGAGGAAGAACATGTGCGACGCCCCCGAGATCCGGGTGAACCGCCGGTTCTCACCGGGCACCTGGGCGGCGGCATCGGGAGATACGAACTCCCTCGGATAGGCCCAGAGGACTGTGGGGAGGCGGGTCTCGCCGTCCCATCCCGGCGGGGTGTAGACCACGCCGGCCAGCCGGATCCCGTCCTCCCGGGCGTAGGTGAGGACCTGCCGGCCCACGCCCTGGAGCTGGGGAGCCGGGTCCCCGAGGTCCGTGAGGGCGACCTGCGCTTCCCCCCGGGTCTCCACCAGGTGGAAGTTGGGCGGGTCCGCCGGGGACTCGCTCTGGATGATGAGGCGCTCCACCCCCCCGGCCACCAGCTCCACCGGAACCTCGTAGCGCTCCGGATCACTCTCCCAGAGACGCTCGGTGGCCAGGGTCCGCAGGTTCATCCGGTCCAGGAAGGGCTGCTCACCGTCGGGGGTCACGCCGTCGCCCTGGAGGAAGATCCAGTCGCCGTCTCCGAGAAGGGTGGCGCCCCGGGTCACCGGGGTCCCCGGGGCTCCGAACCGCTCCTCCGCGCTCCGGTCCTCCACCATCCGGCTGGACCACCCGTCGGCCTCGGGTGTCACGAGCCAGCTGCGGGTCCAGCTGGCGGCCCGGCGCGGAAAGCGATCGATCTCGGTCACAAGGCCGCGGCCGTCCCGAGTCCAGGCCATCCGGTCGAAGTGGTCATCCAGCTCCAGCACCACCTCGGGTTCGCTGGTGGGGGTGGCGATGCGCAGGACCCGGTCCCGCGGCCCGTCGCCGCTTCCCCCGATCTCCTCCACCCAGACCAGCGCCGCGTCGGACCCGGGCTGCCAGGTCACCCCGCGCGGACCCGACCGGGAATCGTCCACGGCCACGTTCTCTTCCAGCGGGAGGGAGGCCACCTTCCGGACCATCTGGCCACCCCGCGTCCAGATCTCCATTTCCCGGGGGAACCAGTCGTTGGTCCGCCAGCGGTCCGGGACCACGTACGAGAAGGGCCGAACCGTCCGGACCACGTACAGGTGGGACCCGTCGGGGGACGGGGTCACCGCATCGAAGATGGCCGGGGCCCCCACCGGGGTGGTCCGCCCCGAAGCCACGTCCACGAAGGCGAGCTGTGCCGTGAAGTAGAACTCGAAGAGGTTGGCGTCGTGCCCGTCCTGCAGCAGGTCCTGGAAGGTCCGGGCCGGGGCCGGTTCACCGTCGGCCTCCTGGATGCGGGGGGTGGAGGGGACCCTGGGGCGCTCCGGGGCAGCCCCCCGCCCCTCCGGCACGAACCGACAGATGGCCTCGCGGCTGTCCGCCATCCACTGACAGGGGTCGCCGTGGGCGGCGTTCAGGTACCCCGCGCCGACACGGCTGGGGGTGGCGCTGCCGGCCTCCACCTTCCACAGCTCGTACCCCCGGGCCCCGACGATGCTGAAGAGAAGCACCGACCCATCGGGGGCCCACGACGCGTACTCCACGGCAGCCCCGGCGGGAAGCTGGAGCTGGACTCGGTGCTGGTCGCCGAGCCGGATCAGCTCCACGGCCTCGATGGGAGCCCGGCCCGCCACGGCGGGCCCGTTGGTCCTGGGGTTCAGCCGGTAGCCGGCCAGGTGGAGGCGCGGCTCGGCAATGTCCTCCAGGGCGACCATGGCCGGTCGCGTCAGGAGCGCCGCCCAGCCCCCCTCCCGAGAGACCTCCAGGTTCGGGAGGCTCGGCGCATCCAGGATGCGGATGATCTCTTCGGAGGGCGCCCGGTACCCTTCCTCCTGGGCGGCCACGGTGTCCAGGGGAACGAGGGCGGCGACGGCCGCCACGGCGAGGCCCGCGAAGGCGCGGGCCGCGAAGGCGCGGGCCCGGGGGGTCACCGCATGCGGCGGCTTCGGGATGGGTCGGTTCATATCGGGGTACTCCGAGGAGGTCTCAGGGTCAGCGGGGCCAGACGACCGGGGGTTCACAGTGCGGGGGGCCCGGCCAGAGGGGCAAGCCTCGGCATTGACGGAAATCACGTCAGCCCTCAAGGCGAGGGGGGGCGAAATCTCATGCATGGCTCTCCAATGAACCCAGGCCGCCTCAGGGAGAGGTGTCCCGGAAGACCCGTTGTGCATCCGAGGTTTGCTTCTGGCCCCATGAATACCCCACCTTTGGTGGAAGGTGTTGAAGAAGTAGAGGTGCCGCACGTTTCGCCATGAGGAGATCATGGTCGAATCATCCGCAAAGTTGTCTCCAATCCCCGTTGTCCACCGCATTGAGCGCCTGCTTCCGGTCCTGCTTGCCCTGAGCCTGCTGGTGCCCCGGGCCGCGGTGGGACAGGACGTCGATCCGGACCTCGAAGCCTCGGGTCCCCTGCTGATTCCGAAGATCGATGGCTCGATCGTCATGGACGGCCGGCTGGACGAGCCGGCCTGGGACCAGGCAGCCCGCCTCGATCCCGTCATGCACGTGCCGATCTTCGGGGCCGAACCCTCCGAGCGGACCGAGTTCCTGGTGGGGCATGACGGCGAATACCTCTACTTTGGCTGCCGGGCCTACGACTCCGATCCTGCGGGGATCCGGGCGCCGTCCCTCAGGCGCAACGATGGCCGCTTCATCAACGACTGGTGTGTCCTCAACCTGGACACCCTGAATGACAGCGAGACCACCATCGTCTTCGGGACCACCCCGGCGGGGATCCGCACCGACGCCGTGGTTGCGGATGATGCCACCGGCCCACCCAACTTCGACTGGAACACCTTCTGGGATGCCCAGGCGACCCGGTTCGATGGCGGCTGGTCGGCAGAGATCCGAATCCCCTTCTCCAGCCTGGCGTTCCAGGCCGACGAGGAGGGACGCGTGGTCATGGGGCTCTCCGTCTGGCGAAACATCGCCCGAAAGAACGAGCGAGTGACGCATCCCCCCATCTCACCCCGGTGGGGAGGGCTCAGCTTCCTGAAGGCGTCGCAGATGCGGCCGATCATTCTGGAGGAGGTCCAGGAGCGGCGGGCCGTCCACGTGACGCCGTATCTTCTCGGTGGGACCGGACACACGCATTCTCAGGAGGCCGAAGGTCTCGCGTACCTGCCCTCGGAGGAGCAAGTCTGGGAGGCCGGGCTCGACGTGCACTACGGGCTCGGCCCCAACTTCTCCCTGGACCTGAGCGCGAACACCGACTTCGCCCAGGTGGAGGCGGACGACCAGCAGGTGAACCTGGACCGCTTCTCCCTCTTCTTCCCCGAAAAGCGACGCTTCTTCCAGGAGCGGGCCGCGGTCTTCGAGTTTCCCCTGGGGGGCAACGAACGGCTCTTTCACTCCCGCAGGGTGGGGCTGGCCGATGGCCGGCCGGTCCGGATCTATGGTGGCGGAAGGATCGTGGGTCGCGTGGGCGACTGGGACCTGGGAGCCCTGAACATGCACACGGCGGAGTCGCAGTTCCTACCCTCGGAAAACAAGGGAGTGGTCCGCGCCCGCCGCCGGGTCCTGAACGAGAGCTCCTACGCAGGGGCCATCCTCACCAGCCGGATCGGGACCGAGGGGAGCTACAACGTGGTCTACGGGGGAGATGCCCGCCTGCGCCTCTTCGACCAGGACTACCTCATTCTGAACTGGGCCCAGAGCTTCGATGACGGCGAGGCCGATGCCGCAGGCGCGCCCGATATCGACGCATCCGATATCGACGCATCCGATGTCGACGCGCCCGACATCGACCTCTCTGCGCGAACGCTCCTGCGGGCTCGTTGGGAGCGGCGGGACATCTACGGTCCCATGTACGACGTGGACCTGTCCCGGGTGGGTGAAGGCTTCGAGCCCGGACTGGGCTTTCTCCAGCGGCGTGGGTACACCCGGGGCGAGGTGCGCCTCGGCTACGGCTGGTCGCCAGGGGATGAGTCGTCCGTGCTCCGCTACGGTGTGGAACTCACCACGTCGGCCTTCCGACGCAGTCAGGACGGCGTCCTGGAGACCGGATCGGTGGAGCCTTTGGCCATCGTCGAAACCCGAAGCGGGCATCAGGTGATGGGGATCGCCCGGCACCGGCTCGAAGACCTGGCCCAGGGATTCGCCCTGCCCGGCGGCGTGGAGGTACCCGAGGGACGGTACCGTTTCTCCGAAGGGGTGCTTCAGTATACGTCGCCTCCCGGCGAGCTCATGCAGGCCACCGTGCGCCTGGAGGGCGGGGAGTTCTTCGACGGAAGGCGCACCTCGCTCCAGCTCTCGCCGTCATGGACGCCGAGCCGGCACCTTGGCCTCTCGGCGAGCTATCGCCTGGATCGAGTCCAGTTTGGGGAACGCGAAGACCTCACTGCCCAAGTGGGCCGCCTCCGAACCGAGGTGATGTTCTCGCCCGAGTTCTCCGCCGTGGCCTTCGTCCAGTACAACAGTACCCTGGATCGGGTGGTCACGAATGTCCGGCTCCGGTACAATCCCCGCGAGGGCGACGACCTGTACCTCGTATGGAACGAGGGGATGAACGCGAATCGCTTCGACTACGACCCGGTCCGTCCCCGGAGTGACGAACGCACCGTTCTGATCAAGTACTCGCGCACCTTCTCTCTGGAGCGTTGAGCGTCAGGGTGGTGAGACCGGGTCCTTGACCCGTGGTGGGCGATCCTACAGGTCTTCATCCGTCTCCGGGCCGTGCCATCCCGACCATGCCGGTCGTGCCACCCAAGCCGTTCGCCGGATGACTGGCCCCACAAGCATGGGGGTCTCCAAGGGACGATGGCATTAACACGGGTCTCATGAGAGACGGGGACCGGAAACGTCCTCCGCAAACATCGACGCCTGTGGCGCCGGTGGTCTATGGAGAGACACTGAATGCCAGCGTCCCCGAAGGAGCCGTCGAATGGGGGGAAACGGTTCCCTGCGACAATTCCCGCTCCCCTACCCCACCGCCGACACCATATCGAAGATGGGAAGGTACATGGCCACGATCATCCCACCCACCACCACCCCCAGCACCACGATCATGATGGGCTCCATGGCGGCCAGGAGGGCGCTCACCGCGGCGTCCACCTCTTCGTCGTAGAAGTCGGCGATCTTGGAGAGCATCTCGTCCAGGCCACCCGTCTGCTCTCCCACGTTGATCATCTGCACCACCATGGGCGGGAAGACCCCGGACTGCTTCAGGGGGCCGGAGATGGTGTCTCCACCGGCGATGGAGGCCCGGGAGTCCATGACGGCGTCCTGGATGACCCGGTTTCCTGCGGTCTTGGCGGTGATCTCCAGCCCCTCCAGGATCGCCACACCCGAGGAGACCAGGGTCCCCAGGGTCCGGGTGAAGCGGGCCACCGCCGCCTTCCGCTGCACGTTCCCCAGGATGGGGAGCTTCAGGAGGATGCCGTCCACCACCCGCTCCCCCCCCTCCGTCCGGTAGAAGGTCCGAAGGGCGAACAACGCGGCCCCGATGGCCAGGAGGATGGCCCACCACCAGGCCTGCAGGAGGGCGGACATGGTGATGACGATCTGGGTGGGCAGGGGAAGGGGCACCCCCGCCGAGGCGAACATGGTCTGGAAGGTGGGAATGACGAAGATGAGGAGGATCGCCACTGCCGCCACGGCCACGCCGACGATGACCCCGGGATAGATCATGGCACCCTTGATCTTCCGGGCCAGGGCGTCGTTCTTCTCCAGGAAGGTGGCCAGCCGCAGGAGGATGGTATCCAGGATCCCCCCTGCCTCTCCCGCTGCGACCATGCTCACGAAGAGCTTGGTGAAGACCTTGGGGTGCTGCTCCATGGCGTCGGCAAGGGTGTTCCCCGACTCCACATCGTAGAGCACGTCCTTGATGACCTTCTGCAGCTTCGGGTTCTCCGTCTGCTCCGCCAGGATGTCCAGGCTCTGCACCAGGGGAAGCCCGGCGTTGATCATGGTGGCGAACTGCCGGGTGAAGATGACGATCTCCCGGGTACTCACTCCACTCCCGAAGGAAATGGAGAACTCCTTCGGCTTCTCCCGTACCGCCACCGGAATCAGCTTCTGCCGGTGGAGGTAGGCCATCACCTCGTCGCGGGTCTTGAGGTCGACCTCTCCGCTCCGGATGTCGCCGCCGGCGGCAGGTCGGGCGCTGTAGGTGAAGGTGGGCATGTTCGTGTCTTCCTCTCAGGTTACCGGGACGTGGCCGGGACCGGCTCACCCAGGGCGCGAAGGAGTTCCTGGGGGTCCTGGGAGCGACGCATCGCCTCTTCCAGCGCCACTTCCTTGCGCATGATGAGTTGGGCCAGGGCATCGTTCATGGTCTGCATACCGTGCTTCTTCCCTGCCTGGAGGAGGGAGTAGATCTGGTGGATCTTCTCGTCCCGGATCAGGGCCCGGATGGCGGGGGTGCATATCATCACCTCGGCAGCCACCACCCGACCCCTCCCCCGGGCTCGGGGGAGGAGGGTCTGGGTGACCACCCCTTCCAGGACGAAGGACAGCTGGGCCCGCACCTGGGACTGCTGGTGAGAGGGAAAGGCGTCGATGATCCGGTTGATGGACTCCGCTGCCGAATTGGTGTGGAGAGTGGCCAGGACCAGGTGCCCCGTCTCAGCAATGGTGAGGGCCGCTCCCATGGTCTCCAGGTCCCGCATCTCCCCCACCAGGATCACGTCCGGGTCCTGGCGAAGGGCGTACTTGAGCGCCTGGGCAAAGGACTGGGTGTCCGACCCCACCTCCCGCTGGTTCACCGTGCAGTTCTTGTGGTTGTGGAGGAACTCGATGGGATCCTCCACGGTGAGGATGTGGGAGTTCCGCTCCGAGTTGACCTTGTCCAGCATGGCAGCCAGCGTGGTGGACTTCCCCGACCCGGTGGGTCCCGTCACCAGGACGAGTCCCCGGGGGCGCTCCGCCATCTTGTTCACCACCGGGGGAAGGCCCAGCGCCTCCAGGCTCTGGATCTCATAGGGGATCTGCCGGAGGGCCAGGGCGATGCACCCCCGTTGCTTGTAGCAATTCCCCCTGAAGCGGGAGAGGTTCTGGATCCCGAAGGAGAAGTCCAGTTCGTCGTCCGTCTCGAACCGCTTCTTCTGCTGCTCCGTCAGGATGGAGTAGGCCAGGGTCAGCGTGTCCTTGGGCTGCAGCGCGCGGGGCGTGGATGCATCGGTGAGCTCGCCGTCGATACGGAGCTTGGGTCGCTCCCCCACGGTGAGGTGCAAGTCCGAGGCGCCCTTCTGGATCATCTCTTCCAGGAGGGCCCGGATGCTGATGTCGGTGGGCTGGGATCCTTCTTGGGGCCGGTCCATGGGTTCTCCGGTTCTTCCGGGTTCTCCGGGCAGCCCGCCCCGGGTCAGGGGCGGGACCGATGGGTCTGACGGATCAGGTGACTTCTGTGGTTTCCTTCACCACCTCTTCCAGGGTGGTGACTCCTCGCTCCACCTTCTTCAGGCCGTCCATCCGGAGCGTGAGCATCCCCTCTTCGATGGCCGCGATCCTCAGATCATCGGTGCTCTCCTCTGACATGATGAGCTTCCGAATCCGCCCCGAGATGGCCATCACCTCATAGAGGCCCTGCCGTCCCTTGTAACCCGAGCCGCTGCACCGATCGCACCCCTTCCCCCGGTAGAAGGTAACCCGCTTGGCGTACTCCTCAGCGATCCGGGCGGACTGGAAGTACTCGGCGGGGTAGCTCACCACCTCCTTGCAGGAGCCGCAGATCCGACGCACCAGGCGCTGCGCCGTCACCAGGGAGAGGGCCGAGGCCACGTTGAAGGGCTCCAGTCCCATGTCGATGAGGCGGGTGATGGTGGAGGGGGCGTCGTTGGTGTGGAGGGTGGAGAGGACCAGGTGCCCGGTAAGGGCCGCCTTGACGGAGATACTTCCCGTCTCCAGGTCCCGCACCTCTCCCACCATGATGATGTTGGGGTCCTGCCGGAGAAAGGCCCGGAGGGCGTTGGCGAAGCTCATCCCGATCTCGGTTCGGACCAGGACCTGGTTGATCCCGTGGATGTTGTACTCCACCGGGTCCTCCGCCGTCATGATGTTCACCTCTTCCGTGTTGACCTGGGAGAGGGCGGAGTAGAGGGTGGTGGTCTTTCCTGATCCCGTGGGCCCCGTCACCAGCACCATCCCATAGGGCTGGGCGATGGCGTGCATGAAGTCCCGCTCGGCCTTGGGCTCGAATCCGAACTTCGTCAGGTCCAGGGTGAGGTTTCCCCGGTCCAGGATCCGGAGGACGATCTTCTCGCCGAAGATCACCGGGAGGGTGGAGACCCGGAAGTCCACCACCTTGTTCTTGAGCCGGAGCTTGATGCGCCCGTCCTGCGGGACCCGCCGCTCGGCGATGTTCAGGTCCGCCAGGATCTTGATCCGAGAGGTAAGCGCCGCCTTCATCTTGAAGGGGGGCTTCATGACCTCCTGGAGGGCACCGTCGATCCGGTATCTCACCCGGATCTCCCGCTCGTAGGGCTCGATGTGGATGTCCGACGCGCCTCGGTTCACCGCGTCGGAGAGGAGTCCGTTGATGAAGCGAACGACCGGGGCTGCATCGATCTGTTCCCGGAGGGCCTGGACGGAGACTTCCTCCTCGTGCTCCTCCAGCACCTCCACATCGGCTTCATCCAGGATGTCGGTGAGGATCTCCGCCATCCGATCATCCACTGCTTCGTAGTACTTCTCAAGCTCCCTTCGAAGGGAGACCTCGCCGGCAAGAACCGGGTCGATATCGTGGCGGGTGACGAACTTGAGGTCATCGACAGCCCCCAGGTCGGTGGGATTCACCATGGCCACCGTGAGGGTGCGTCCCACCCGGCGCAGGGGAAGCGCCAGATGCTTGATCGCCACCTCTCCGGGGACCAGGCGCAGGATCTTGGCGTCCACCGTCACCCGAGAAAGGTCCACAGCCGGAATGCGGTAGTGACGCGCAAGGGCGCGGACCAGGTCGGGCTCCTCCACGAACCCGAGCTTCACCAGGGCATGGCCAATCCGGGTCTTGGTGGATCGGGCCTCGGACAGCCCCTTCTGGAGCTGGTCGTCGGTGACCAGGCCCTCGCGGACGAGGAGGTCGCCCAGGCGATCCTGAACGGTGGGGGGAACCATGACGGTGCGGTCGGAGTCCGGCTGTTACCGTGAGGTGCGAGAGGCCCGGGCCCCGGCGCACCGGGGGGAAGGCTTTAAGGATCAAGTGAACCACGAATGGGCCGTGGGCAAAGTACGGGCCCGGCGGAGGGAAGGTCAAGCCGCCTGTAAACGGACGTTTCCCTCCTCAGGGGAGTTGAATCCGATCCCGGAGGCGACTCAGGGTGGCCGGGCCGATCCCCGGCACCCTCAGAAGGTCGTCCGGCGTCTGGTAGGCCCCGTTCCGGAGCCGGTCGTCTTCGATACGGGCCGCCAGGGCCGGGCCCACCCCGGGCAGCCGCTGGAGCTCTTCGCGACTCGCGCGGTTCACCGCCACCCGCTCTTCTTGCCCTCCCTCCCACCCCGCACCGGGGAACACGCCCCCCCCTGGCAGTGGGGCAAGGGGGGAAGCGACGGGAGGGGGCGTGCCGATAAGGGATCCGACGGAGGTGGCCGGGGAGGTGATAAGAGGAGCCGCCTCCACCTCCAGGAAGGGCCGCAGGCGGTCCATCGTGGCCGGCCCCACCCCCTGTACCCGGACCAGTTCGTCCACATTCCGAAAAAGCCCTTCCGCCTCTCGGGACCGGACGATCCGCCCGGCCAGGGCCGGGCCTACTCCGGGGAGCCGGGCCAGCTCCACCTCCGGAGCCTGGTTGGGAT
>REED01000007.1 GCA_007695225.1 Gemmatimonadales bacterium | reverse complement strand
CCCCCCCCCCCCCCCCCCCCCGGCCGGGGCCCCCCGGGCTTGCCTCGGGAATGCTGGCGGCGGAGGAGATGGCGTCCGGGGAAGAGGAGGGCTCCCAGAATCCGGCATGGGAGCTCTACGAGGTGGAGAACCTGGTGCTGAACCCCGCAGGGACCCAGGGACGGCGCTTCCTCATCCTCAGTGCGGCCATCGAGGTAGATCCGGACCGCACCCTTTCCATCCTGCAGGGATTGGAGCCCCGTCTGAGGGACGGGATCCTCCGCGCCCTGGGAAGTTGGGGGGTCGAGGAGCTGGTGGACGCGAACCGGCGGACCGAGGTGGAGGAAGTGGTTCGTGCCGTCGTCAGGGAAGTGACGGGGGGTCAGCCGGTGGGCCGGGTCTACTTCTCCCAGTTCGTGCTCCAGTAGGACGTAACCATGGCTTCCGATTCCCTATCCCAGAGCGAGATCGACGCCCTCTTCGGCACCGGGGGCTCCCCCCGGACGTCGGGGCGGTCCAGCGCATCGGGAGAGCTCCGGCGCTACGACTTCCAGCGGCCCTCCCGGATCTCCAAGGAACAGGCCCGGACCCTCCGCGCCATCTACGGCCTGGTGACCAAGGGGCTGGAGGGGTGGATGGCCGGCAGGATCCGGGAATCGGTTTCCCTGGAGCTGGAGAACGTGGAGCCCCTCTCTTTCGGGGAGTTCACCCTGGCCCTTCCCTCCCCCTGCGCTGCCTACATCCTGTCCCTCTCGGAAACCGAGGCCTCGCCGGCGGTCATCGAGATGGGCCGGGAGTTCGCGTTCTTCCTGGTGGATCGGCTCCTGGGGGGTGCCGGCGAGCTGGACGTACCGGACCGGTCCCTCACCCTGGTGGAGCGCGCCGTCCTCCAGGTCGTGGTGGAGCGACTGGCCCAGCAACTCCAGGAGGCATGGCAGGACTACGTCCCCATGGATCCCCGGGTGGTGGGGTTCGAGGCCATCCCGGAGATGCTCCAGGTGACGAACGCGGAGGATCCCGTCCTGGTGGCCCACGTGAAGGTCACGGTGGAGGAGGTGAGCTCCCTTCTCCTCATCTGCCTGCCCTTCCCCGCACTGGAGAAGTTCCTGTCCGGGGGAACCGGGCGGAAGCTCTCCACGGCCCGGGGAACGCCCGAGGAGCGGAAAAAGGAGCGTCTCCACCTTGCGGAGCACATCCGGCGGGCCGGTCTCACCGTCTCCGCCCACTTCCCCGCCTTCAACGTCCCCCTGGGGGTCCTGTCGGAACTCAAGGTGGGTGAATTCCTCTCCACCGGGCTCAATCCGGAGACGGAGCTGGAAGTCCGGGTGGCGAACCTCCCCCGGTATGGGGCCCGGGCCGGACGCGAGGGCGACCAGCGGGCCGTCCTCATCTCACACCGAAGGGGCGGGGGCGCAGGCCCTTCCCACCCCTGAATCCCAACACGCAAGGACTGTCCATGACCAATGAGGAGATCGAGGCCATCATGGCCGGAGCCGGAGAGGCGTCCCCCCAGGAGGAAGCCTCCGGCCCCGCCACGGGTCCGGGTGCGGCACTGGAGGGGGAGTCGGGAACGGCCTCCTCCCCGGCGGCTGCCTTCGACGGGGGGGGAATGTCCATTCTCCACGACCTACCGCTCCCGGTGTCGGTGGAGCTCGGCCGCACCCGGCTCCCGGTGCAGGAGATCCTGGCCCTGGGCCGGGGATCGGTGGTCCAGTTGGACCGCCTGGCAGGAGAGCCGGTGGACCTGTTCGTGGGAGACCGGAAATTCGCCCAGGGTGAAGTGGTGGTCCTGGGGGAGCAGTTCGGCATTCGGATCACGCGCATCGTCCCGTCCAACGGACCCCTGGCCGGGGCCCGCGGGTGATGGGAGCCTTTCTCTCCGTGGGCTCCACCACCCTGGCGGTGGTGGGGATCATCCTGGTCCTCTCCCACCTGGCCCGGGGCCGCCTGGCCGGTGGTCCGTCTTCCGCGGGAGCCGATGGAGAGTTGCGGGTGGTACGGAGGGTGGGAATCGGGCCTCGCCAGGGAGTGGCCCTCCTGGAGGTGGACGGACGGCGGTTCCTGGTGTCCTGCGGGGAGGGGGGGGTGCGGCTCCTGGGGGAGGTGGGATCGGAAGGGGAAGGGGCCACTGCGTCCCCGGAGCCGGTAGAATCAGCCATCCCGGTCCGCTGGTCGGCTGAACCGGGCCGTCCTTTTCCCGTCTCGGGACTGCGGCGAGTGGCTCCGGAATGGCTGCGGAGGATCCTTCCCCTGGCGGGAACGGTGCTCCTGACCCTGGCGATGCCGGCTCTCCAGGGGCTGGGGGGAGAGATGGGGGGCCTGGTCGCCCAGGTGGCCGCAGAAGAAGGCGCCGCCGGCGGCACCCTGCCCCAGATGGAGCTTCGCCTGGGGGGCGAGGAGACGGAGGGAGGACTCCGGGTGAGCGGACCGGTGGGGGCGGTGCTCTTCATCGGGTTCCTGACCCTCATCCCAACCCTCCTCCTCCTCATGACAAGCTTCACGAGGATCCTCATCGTCCTCCACCTGTTGAAGCAGGCGCTGGGAGCCCAGGCCGCTCCACCCGCCCACGTCCTCACCGCCCTGGCCCTCCTCCTCTCGGGCTTCGTCATGGCCCCCACCCTGGCCCAGGTGAATCAGGAGGCCCTCTCGCCCTGGATGGGCGGGGAGATGGACGAGGTGGAGATGCTCCAGACCGCATCGGTGCCTTTCCGGGAGTTCATGACGCTATCCATCCGGGACGAAGACCTGGGCCTCTTCCTGGACCTCTGGGGCGAGCCCGTCCCCGAGGAGCTGGAGGAGATCCCTCTCATGGTGGTCGCGTCGGCCTTTGTCACCAGCGAGCTCCGGGCCGCCTTCCAGATGGGATTCGCCCTCTTCCTCCCCTTCATCGTCATCGACCTGGTGG
>REED01000008.1 GCA_007695225.1 Gemmatimonadales bacterium | reverse complement strand
GCCTATTCCTCACATAGGAGGTTGACGTGGATCTCGGACTCGAAGGGAAGAACTGCGTGGTCCTCGGTGGAAGCCGGGGCATCGGTCGATCCATCGCCCTGGCTCTCGCCGCGGAGGGCGCGAATGTGGCCATCTGCGCGAGGAACGGGGATCCTCTGAAGGCGGCCGAGGCGGAGATCCTGGAGAAAGGGGTCAAGGCGTACGCTCACTCCTGCGATGTTGCCGACTCGCCTGCACTCCGGGCATTCCTGGACGGCGCTCGCGACGCGCTGGGTGGGGTCGATGTACTCGTCCACAACGCATCCGCAATGGCGGTCGGTCCGGACCTTTCGGACTGGAAAGCCAGCCTCGAGGTGGACCTGATGGCCGGGGTCCATGCGGCGGAACAGGTCATTCCATGGATGGCGGAGGCCGGCGGCGGATCGATCCTCTTCGTGTCTTCCACCTCGGGCATCGAGGCCGACCCCATGCCGGACTACGGCTACACGGCGGCGAAGGCGGCGCTGATCGCCCACGCCAAGAAGCTCGCCGTGATGCATGCTCCCCACGGGATCCGGGCCAATGCCATCGCGCCCGGATCCATCGAGTTTCCGGGCGGAATCTGGGCGATGATCAAGGAGCAACAGCCCGAGATGTACGAAGGCGTCCGGGCATCGATCCCATGGGGGCGCCTCGGCACGCCGGAAGAGGTGGCCGATGTGGCCGCCTTCCTGGTGTCACCCAGGGCCGCGTGGGTCACGGGCGAATGCATTTCGGTCGATGGCGCCCAGCATCGCGGGATGCGGTAGATGGCCGCCGAGGAACGCGGGGAGCCATGGTGCAAATCCTTTGGAGTTCCGGTGGCCTTCCGCGGTCTCGCCTGAGGTCCACCGTCGTCACGATCGGACGGCCCGCGCACAGCGAGGTCCCCCTCGACGGGGAGCCTCCCTCGTCACCCGATCACGCGCTCCGGCCTCTTAAGCCACCCTGGCCAGGGTGAGGCGGTAGCGGTTCAGGACCACCGCATTCCCGTCCTCCACCTGGTTGTAGCGCTGGAAGATCTGGCGGAGCTCCTGGGCCAGGGTCCGACGGTCCTCGGCGTCCAGCTCGTGGGAGGCCAGGATGGTGGGTCCGAAGTAGGTGGAGAAGACCTCCACGGCGTGGTCCACGGACCGGTAGTACATGAGGGTGGGGCGGTCCTCGCTCTCCAGCGAGGTGGTTCCGGGACCCAGGAGGGCCTCCAACCCCTCGTCGGTGCCCCACCGGAGGGGCGGGTGGGTCCCGGGAGCCGGAGGCATGTACCGCCCGTGAAGGCGGAAGAAATCGCCGCTCCACCCGTGGGGAAGGGGGGTGGCCAGAGCGATGGTGCCCCCGGGGCGGCAGACCCGGAGCATCTCCGCCGCCGCCTTCTCCTGGTCCGGGGCGAACTGGACGCCGTAGACGGAGAGGATCATGTCGAAAGCGTCGTCCTCGAAGGGGAGCTCCTGGGCGTCGCCCTCCCGGAACTCCACGTCGAGGCCGGCGGCCTGGGCCCGGGCCCAGGCGCGATCCAGGAGGGACGGGACCAGGTCCAGCCCCACCGTGGGGCAGTACCGCCGGGCAGCCACCAGGGCAGCCGTGCCGCTCCCGCAGGCCAGGTCCAGCACCCGGTGGGAGGGCCGGGGGTCGGCGGCCCGCACCAGCTCCTCGGCCATGTTCATGTTCTGCCGGGAGATCTCGTGGAAGTCCCCGGCGGACCAGGTGTCCTTCTGGCGCCGGGTGAGGGCCTGGAAGTCGGGGGAGTCGGGGGAGGGGGAGGGGGGCGTCGACATGGAAGCCTCCTGGGAGCGTAGGGGTCAGGGGGTTGAATGTGGGGCGCGGTCCGCCGGAAGGCTCCTCCGGGGGGATCCTCCGGTCAATCGGCCTCCCCGTTCGGGTATCCGCCCACTGGGGGGCGCTCACCCGGGGCCCATTCCAGCGCCTCCCGGTCCCACCGTCCGAGCTCCGCGGCCGCCTGGTAGGTGGTCTCGAGGAAGCGCCGGAGCGTCCCCTCCGGATCGCTGGCGGTGCGGACCGCCTCGTAGGGGAGGACGAACTCCTGGAGATCGTCGTCCCATCGGGCGGCCCCGGGCTCCACGGGCGCCTTCTGGAACCCCTGGGGGCTGGGGTAGGCGTAGGAGTAGTAGATGGCCTCGGGGTGGTGGTCGCCTCCGGCCCAGAAGCCGGCGCTGCTCACCTCGTGGGAATACGCCTCGCGGGTGACCCAGTCCGGCAGGTGCGGGATCCCGCCGGGGTGCTCCGGGGCCCGCCGGCCGCTGAACCGCGTCACCGCCAGGTCCATGGCCCCCCAGAAGAGGTGCACCGGGCTGCACTTGCCGATGAAGTCGCAGCGGAAGTCCCAGAAGACCTGGGCGCTCCGGATGACGGCCTGGTGGAAGCGGCCCACGGCCTCGGTATCGTAGTGGCCCGGGGCGTGGTTCTCGGCGAAGGGGATGGGCTCCGGGACCTCGTTGGGGCTGGGGTGGATCCGGGTTCCCACGCCCAGTTCCACCAGGGTGGACATGAGGTCGTCGTGGAAGTCCGCCACGCTCCGGGGCCGGAGCTCCAGCTCCGCCTCGGCTCCATCACTCTGCATGACCCGGAGCCGGTGGTCCACGAAGTCGAAGGCCAGCTCGAAGGCCGGGTGCACCGGGTGGGGGATGGGGCCGGTGGTGAGCCCCCGGGGGGTGGGGTAGAGGGTGGCGTGCCACTGGTGGTTCACCCAGGGGGTCCGGGCCAGGCGGACCTTCCCCACGATCTGGAGCCACATGTGGAGGGTGCCGGCGGTGTCCTTCCAGCCTTCGTAGGGGAGCTCGGGCCAGGGGGAAGGGGAAGGGGAGAGGGGCATGGGTGCGTCTCCTGGAGCAGGGTCACGATCCCCGAAACTATGCCGGGTCTCGTGGGGGCGCCAACCCG
>REED01000009.1 GCA_007695225.1 Gemmatimonadales bacterium | reverse complement strand
TTGACGCCCGGCTTGTCGAACAGGAGCACGGCATAGCCACGCTCCACGAGAAACTCGCTGACGTCCTTCCAGAACGGGAAGTACCCTTCCGTCCACCCGAGGCGGTAGCTCGCGCCGCCTGAGCCTTCGATGGCCACGAACGCCGGATGGGGTCCCGGCCCGGATGGAATGAGGAGACTACCGAAGAGCATGGTCGAACCGTCCGCAAAGGATATGGGCTCGCCGATTTCCGGATGCCCGCCCACCTCCCGCGTGGGATGATGTTCCCGCAGATCCAGGCGCTCACCCCAACTCCATGCACACGCACCGTGACCATGGCGGGTGTCGCCGGGGGATCAGGGAGCCCAGTGCCGATAGGCGCTTGGAGCGATCCGCCCCATGAGGATCTCGAGGACGGGGCCGCTGGTGGCGAGGATGACGAGTCCCGCCACGGGCCACCGGAAGGCGACTGCCAGTGCCATGGCCAGAATCGCCACGTACACCGCCCATCCGCCCAGGAACCATGTGAAGAGTCCTTGCGGAAGGGGCTCTCGCCAGGCGTTCACCCGCCGAGCCCGGAGAAGGGCCAACGACATGAGCACGGTAATGGCGAGGAAGACGGCGATGAAGGGCACCACCGCTGCCGGAACCGTGGGATGTCGGCCCACGAGGCTCGTTGGGAAGGGGACGAGGGCCACCAGGCCCAGGATCATCAGGTTTGCCACGATGAGCCCCGACTCCAGTTCCCCCAACAGGGCGAAGAACCTGTGGTGTACCCACCAGAGGTTCGCCACGAGCAGGAAGCTGAGGGCGAAGAGGGCCACCTGGTGCCCTTCGGCCAGAAGCGCTCCGGTCAGGTCGGTCCCGGCCACCTCGGGCACGTCGAGGGTCAGCACGAGTAGCGTGAGGGCAATGGCGAACACCCCGTCGCTCAGGTTCGCCACCCGGCCGAACTCGGGGGTGTCCCAGCGGTAGCGTCGAGGACCGGACCACTGGTCACGGGTTGCATCAGGTTCCGACATGGACTTGGACTCGGGTCAGTGGGATGGGGCAGGGGATCGCTGGCCCCGGTGGTCAGCCGATGCAGGGGCCACCTCAGGGCCATGCCCACGGGCGGTTCCCGGGCCAGCGGTTTCAGGCCTCAATATCGACAGTTCCCGCCGATCCCTCCTTTTCGCTCAGGACGTATCCGAGGACGAATCCCAGGGTGTACGCGAAGACCGCCGCGAAGACTGCAGCGAGTCGGGCGTCGGGATCGGTCTGCACCTTCTTCAGTGCACCCTCGATGGTGGGTTTCTTCATGGGTTCCTCCCTTTTCGGGGTCATCGTCTGCCGGGTCATCGCCGAGTTCCTCATGCCCTCGTGGGGAAGGTCGGCTCCGGTCTAGATGAGGTGTCTGGATGAGGTACACCCTTGCCCCAAGCCCGGCGAAGTCCAGGAGCATGTGTGAGATGACGGGCCATCGGATCGGCCCGGTCCGGTACGCCACCCACGCCCAGCAGAGGCCGAAAAGGGTCGCCGTCCCGACGAAGGCCACCACGCCGCTCGGATTGCCTATCCCCGTGGAGACGGACTGGGGCGCCAGGTGCCAGAGCCCGAACCCAACGCTGGGGTACACCCATGCCAGGAGGGGGATTCCGGGGAAGGCGCGCACGTAGGCTCCCCTCCAGAATACCTCCTCCAGGGTTCCGTTCACCAGTGCGATCACGGCCGAAAGGAGCACCAGTGCCAGGGTCGCAAGGGGGAGAACGCGGGGAAAGGCTTAGCCATATCCAGCCACGAGGGGAAGGGCCAGGAGGGTCCACCCCAGCTGTACCGGCCTTCCGACTCGGGGAGACGTGGATCGAAAGAGGTCTACGAACCCCTGGAAGGCCGCGTACGTGGTGGTCAGTAGGAGCGCCGGAGCGAGGAGGAGTAGGATGCCCCCGTGGGCGATGCGGCCAGCACGGCCCCCGGGCTGGGCCTGAGCGGAGGACGGAGGTCGCCCACGCCTGGCTGGCTAATCGACTCCGAGGGGAAAGACGTTCCCGGGACCTCGCGCGGCTCGAGGCCCTGGGGCCGCCTCCCTACGCCGACCACAGGGACTGCGTCCGCTTCATCCAGATGGTGGATGCCCATGGAGGAGGCATGGACGTGGGGTTTGGCCCGCTCGCCTGGGCGGCGCTGCGGGCGCCGGAGTAAACGCTTCTCGACCTCCTCCGGTGGCTCGGGGGCGCGAACCGGGGGAGCGGTCCCATGTGGGAAACCCCGGACTACCGGGATCACGACGTCTTCCGCGGCGTGCCTCGGCTGGACGTACCTGTGTACTTCTTCGCGGGGCGTCATGACTACAACACCCCGCTCGCCCTGGTTCGCGAGTATGCCGAGTTTCTGCAGGCTCCGGCCGGGAAGGAGGTGGTGGTCTTCGAGTGATCGGCGCACATTCCCTTCCTGGCCGAGACGGACCGGTTCAAGGAGGAGACGTTCGAGCCTCAGCGCCTGGGCCGGGAGTCGGCGGACGGTCGCGGGGAGGGTGAGGAGACCGAACCCCGGACCGAACGGGTGATCCTTCCCTTCCTCCTCTACAGCCCCGAGACGAAGCTGGGAGGCGGGACGGTGGCCGCCGGATACCGGCGGCTCCAGCCTGACCTTCCCGTGTCGAGTCTCTTGACGGCGGTCACGGGGACCGTGCGGCGGCAGGTTTCCCTCGAGGTCAGCTCCCAGCTTCATCTCCCGGGTGGGGACCGCGTGGACGCGTCCGCCCGGTTCGAGCACTTCCCGGACCAGTTCTACGGAGTGGGCCCGGGCACCCCGGACGAGGCCGAGGAGGCCTACACCTCCCGGTTCTTCGACGCAAACCTCCGGGCTCAGCGGCAGGTTTGGTCGGGGTTGCGCGTGGGTCCCTAGAAGGCTGTTGAAGAAGTACAGGGACCACCGAGAAGGGGTCTTGCGGTCCTG
>REED01000010.1 GCA_007695225.1 Gemmatimonadales bacterium | reverse complement strand
GATGGAGCGACACCTTCCGCCTGGTGGAGCGGACGCTGGAGGGGGACACCCTGCGGGTGGTGGAGCGGGTGTGGACCCCGGAGCCGGTGACGGCGGAACACCGGGCGGCGGCCCTGGAGGAGGTGGCCTGGTTCCTGGAGGCCGGCGGGGAGCTGGACCCCGGGGAGATTCCCGCCAGCCTCCCGGCCTTCCGGGATCTCCTGGTGGACCATGAGGGGCGTCCCTGGGTGGTGCCGGCCATCGGGCCACGAACGGCTCCCTGGGACCGGTTCCACCTCTTCGAGGCAGACGGCCGCTACCTGGGGGAGGTAGAGGTGGACCCACCCATGGCCCCCGGCCCCGTCCTCTTCGGCGACGGGGCGGTGTGGGCTACGGTCCGGGACGAGCTGGGGGTCCTCTACCTGGTCCGATACCGGGTGCGGGACCGCAAGGGGGACTGACGTGTCCGGGCTCCTGTGGGGGCTCGCCCATGCCCATCCTTCCTGGCCCTGTTGGCCTTTGGCGAAAGGATGGACTCCCTGGCCCTGAGGCGGGCTTCTGCGTAGGCTGGATGGGTAGGGAGCCGTGGGCTCACCCGATGCGGAAGCGGAACGGAAGGAGGAGGCGAGGATGGCGATTCGACTGGAGCACTCCGAGGCCCTGGTGACGAGGGCGAAGGCCATGGTGGCCCCTGGGAAGGGGATCCTGGCGGCGGATGAGAGCACAGGGACCATCACGAAGCGTTTCGACTCCATCGGAGTGGAGAGCACCGAGGAGAATCGCCGGGATTACCGTGAACTCCTCTTCCGGAGCCAGGGACTCGGCCGATCCATCAGCGGCGTCATCCTCTTCGACGAGACGATCCGGCAGAAGGGAGCGGACGGCACCCCCCTGGTGGCGATCCTGGAGAGGCAGGGGGTGATTCCCGGAATCAAGGTGGATCGGGGCGCCAAGCCCCTGGCGGCGTGTCCCGGCGAGACGGTGACGGAGGGGTTGGACGGCCTGAGGGCTCGGCTCCGGGAATACGTGGAACTGGGGGCGGGTTTTACCAAATGGCGGGCGGTGATCCGGATCGGAGACGAGATCCCTTCCCGGACCTGCATCGAGGCCAACGCCCACGCCCTGGCTCGCTACGCAGCCCTGAGCCAGGAGGCCGGGCTCGTCCCCATCGTGGAGCCTGAGGTTCTCATGGATGGCGCCCACTCCATCGAACGCTGCTTCGAGGTCACGGAGCGCACCCTTCGCCAGGTCTTCCATGAACTCGGCCTGCAGCGGGTCCTCCTTGAAGGGATGGTCCTGAAACCCAACATGGTCCTGTCCGGGAAGGAGGCGGGGGACCGGGCGGGGGACCGGGCCGGCCCGGAAGAGGTGGCCGAACACACCGTTCGCTGCTTCCTCCGAACCGTACCCGCGGCCGTGCCGGGGATCGCCTTCCTCTCCGGTGGGCAGGGGGACGAGGAATCCACGGAGAACCTGGACGCCATCAACCGTCGGGCCGCCGAGGTCTCGGCCCCCTGGGAGCTCACCTTCTCCTATGGACGGGGGCTGCAGGCGGCGGCGCTCCAGACCTGGCAGGGAAGGGTGGAGAACCGGGATGCCACCCAGGAGACCTTCCTCCGGCGGGCCACCGTGGTGGCCGCGGCGCGGCGGGGTGCCTGGCAGCCCGAGATGGGAAGCGAGGGCACCGGGTAGGCACGACCGGGCAGGCCCCGTCGGACGGCCCCGTCGGACCGGGTTGGCCGGACCGGCGTGCGCGCCCTTGAGTCGCTTAATCGTCCTTCCGGTCCCGGAACAGATTCAGGACGCTCCCAGCCAGGATCATCTCTCGCTGGCGGGGGCTCAGGGGATGGGAGAGGAGGTAGTCCTCCTCTCGGGTGAGATTCTGGACCCGGACCTCCTCGGCTCCCTCCTCCAGCGCTTCGCGGATCCCATCCAGGCGCAGGGTGTCCCCCTCCTCGATCCGGTCATAGTCCTCCTCTTCCTGGAATACCAGGGGAAGGATCCCGAAATTGGCCAGGTTCTGCTGGTGGATCCTGGCGAAGCTCCGGGCCAGGACCGCCTTCACCCCCAGGTATCGGGGAGCCAGGGCCGCGTGCTCCCGGGACGACCCCTGCCCGTAGTTCCGCCCACCCACCACCAGGTGGCCGTCCGATCGGAACTCCCGGGCTCGCTCCCAATAGGTGTCGTCGATGGCTTCGAAGGTGAAGCGGGAGATGGCGGGGATGTTGGAACGATAGGGAAGGACCCGGGTCCCGGCGGGGAGGATCTCGTCCGTCGAGACATCGTCTCCCACCTTTAGAAGCACTGGTCCCTCCAGCGTATCCGGAAGGGGTTCCAGCTCAGGAAGGGAGTGGATGTTGGGTCCCTTCAGCAGTTCGATCCTTTCACTGTCGCCGTCGCCGTCGCCCTTGCCCTCGTCCCCATCCTCGTCGCCGTCCCCGTGCATCGGGGCCAGGAGCATCTCCGGGTTGAGGATGGGCTCCTCCGGATCCCTTGTCCGGGGATAGTCCATCTCTTTGGCAAGATCCCGGGGGTCGGTGATCCGTCCGAAGAGGGCCGAGGCCGTGGCGGTCTCCGGTGAGCAGAGATAGACCGAGTCCTCCCGCGCACCGGAACGGCCGGGGAAATTCCGGGGGACGGTCCGAAGGGAGTTTCGCCCGGTGGCCGGCGCCTGCCCCATCCCGATGCACCCGTTGCATCCCGCCTGGTGGATCCGGGCCCCGGCCTGGATCAGCCGAAGGAGGTGCCCTTCCGCTGTCAGGTTCTCCAGGACCTGTCGGGAGGAGGGGTTCACGTCGAACGATACGGCGGGATGGACCTGTCTTCCCGCCACCATTAGAAGGCCGTTGAAGAAGTAGAGGGGCCGCCGTTGGGAGCGCCAGGGGCCCGAATCGTAGGCGGCCCGTCGAAGACATAGCAGTAGCTACGTCGAGGCGGGCCAACGACC
>REED01000116.1 GCA_007695225.1 Gemmatimonadales bacterium | reverse complement strand
GGAAGCGACTCGTCTTTCTCACGAACGACTTCACCCTGCCGGCCCTCAGGTATAGTCGATTCAAAGGCCCTCTCAAGGGAGGAGGCAAGGAAGGATGCGGCCTCTGGCCAGGCAAGCAGCCGGCGGGCGGGTGAGGTGGAGGGACGGGGACAGCCCGGCGGTGGGGTCAAGGAATCGGAGCGAGCGGGCGAGAGGGGCGCCATGGGAATCGGGGCCCGAAGGATGTACGGATGGGCGGTGGAGGACGCCCCGGTGCGAGCACCGGACGGGCAGGGTGTAGGCGGGAATGGCGGCTCAGATCTCCCAGTCATGGGGAGCGGACTGGTCGAACTCGTACTCCGGGATGGGCTCGGGAGCGGCGAGGTCGAAGGTCGGGGACTGGTCAAGGTGGAGTTCGGCCTGGGGAGGGTCGCGAGCGGGGGACACGCGGGGAGGCCGATGCGGCAGATCGAGATGGAGGAGGATGCGCTCCACGGTGGAGGGGACGGTGATGAAGGAGATGATGCGCATGTCACCGCCGCAGACGGGGCACAGGAGCGGGAGCACCTCGTAGATCCGGGCCAGGAGCTGTACCCATAGCATGCGGCTGGATTGCGATCGCGGCGTAGCTGCCAGGGGGCCGGTCGGTGCCAGCTTCTGGGCGTGGCCCGGCGGAGCGACGGAGTGGGAGGCAGGGCCGGCCGAGGGTGGGGGCTCTGCATTGACCTGAGACTCGTCGAGCATGGGCCGCCCCATCGAGACCACGGTGGACCTGAGGCGCGCGTTGGGAGCGAGGACCCCGTGGTAGCGGTGCCGATGAATGCGGGGGGGTGGAACGAGGCGGGCCAAACGCTCGAGCAATTCGATGGGGGTAAGGCGAAGCTCCTGGCGACCGTGCACATCGGGCTCGGGGAGCCGGTAGACCAGGCGAGCCTCCGGCGACGAGAGCCCCCCGATGTCGGCAGGGGCGTGGAGTCGCTCCAGGGCGAGAGGCCCCCGGGCGCAGTATCGAACGAGCCTCTCCAGGCCCGCTCGGTCCTCGCCCTCGATGCGGACGGAGCCGTCCACGGAGAACCCGCCGGTCCCCTGCCACGTGCGCATGTCCGCCACCGTGGAGGGATCGAGGAGGCCACGCCGGGCAAACCAGCGCAGGACGCGAAGCTGCACCGTGCGGGCCAGGGCTTGCGCATCCCGGGCCTCGAGGCTCGTGGCCTCGTGGAACCGGACTCCGTGCTCGATGTCGCCGGAGACCACGCCGTCGAGGGCCAGTACGTGGTAGTGGTAGTGCGGGCTCTTCGCATCTTCGATGCTCAGTGTCTTCGACGGGAGGGAGCTCCCGAAGCGCTGGGGGAACGAAATGGCTCCGAGCTGCGCGTCGCGAACCGCGGCCGGCGCACCCGGACTCGCGTCACGGAGCGCGGATCTGAGCGCCCTGAGGAAAATGCCGAGCACCCCACTCGCCACCTCGGGCGTCTGGTGCAGGAAGGGCCGAAGCCGTTTGGGCACGGACAGCACCCACTGGCGCACGGGGAGGTGCGGGATCACCTCGTCGGTCAGGTGCGCGGCCACCTCCGCCATGCGGCGGGCGTTGCACGACGGGCATACGCCGCGACCCTTGCAGGAGAAGGCCAGGAGCCGGTTGTGCCCGCAGTCCGTGCATCGCACCCGCGCGAAGCCGTGGGCGAGGATGCCGCACCGCAGGTAGCTGCGGAAGTCGCGCTCCACCCACCGGGGTACGCCCCAGCCCATGGGGTCGGCGTCCTGCGCCTCGGCGAGGAAGGTCTTCAGGTGGTGCTGGACCACTGGGTAGAGGGGCGTCTTGGTGGGACGGCGGGGGCGATAGACGGCCCCGGCGGGGCGATACGCCGGCGCTGCCGTGGAGCCCGACCAT
This sequence comes from Gemmatimonadales bacterium, assembly GCA_007695225.1. Lineage (GTDB taxonomy): Bacteria > Gemmatimonadota > Gemmatimonadetes > Longimicrobiales > Gaopeijiaceae > T3Sed10-66. The sequence goes on along the minus strand of REED01000116.1, from coordinate 13,431 downwards.
CGGCGGGCGGTATGGGAAGAGGAAGGGTCTGGGGCATGAGACGCCATCCCCCAAGCCACCGGGAATCCGTGGGCCGGGCCATGGCTGGATCAGCCAGGCGCTGCCATCTCCGCAGGTGGGACCGGAGCAGAAGTCCGGGCGGGAGGGCCCGATCAGGCGAAGGGAGCGGGCTAACGGTGGCGATCACCGAGGTGACGCACGGCGGTGTCGGCGGCTGACAGCGTCTCCGAAGCGAACCGGGAAGACCCTGGCGTCGGGCGAACCGAACGGAAGATCCGCAGGATCATGGCCACTGCTGGACTCGAACCAGTGCTCCAGATCTGACATGTCCTTTGTTCAGCCGATCATAAGGCCACCCGGAGGGCAAACGAGAGGGTAGTGGGCGCCGGGGCACGACGACATGGCATCGGAGGAACGGATCTACCATGTGCTGGAGTGGCGGGAGGGCCGGCTCCTGTTCCGTTGGGCCGAGCGTGTGTGGTCCTTCGATCCCCGCACCCGAGAGGTGCGGGAGGAGGAAGGGTAGCGTCAGGATTCCCCCGGAAGACGGGCTTCCAGGTACCCGATCATCCCCTCCAGGGTGGTGATCCGGTCGTAGTCCGACTCGGGGATCTCCACGCCGAGCTTCTCGTCCAGGAGGACGATGAGGTTCAGCGCATCCACGGAGTCGAGGTCCGCCTCCTCCCGGAGTTCGGCGGTGGGATTGATGGTGTCCAGGTCCACCTCCGGCGCGATGCGGCGGAAGGCTTCCCGGATGCCGGCCCGAACCCGGGCCTGCCTGGAGTCGTTCACAGGTCCTCCGGTGTCTGGAGAAGTCGGGCCAAGCCCTCGAGGAAGAGGGCGCCCCGATGGCCGTCGCTGGCCCGATGGTCTGCGGCCAGGGTGAGGTGGACGACCCGTCGGGTTCCCACCATCCCCCCTTGGGCCCAGGGTCGTTCCACGGTGCTGCCGATTCCCACGATGGCCACCTGCGGGGGATAGATCACCCCGAAGACCTGGTCCACCCCCCGGTCGCCCAGGCTGGTCACGGTGATGGTGGGGTCCGCTACCTCCGATCCCCGGAGGTGGCCGGCCCTGGACCGCTGCACCAGGTCCCGGATGGCCCCGGTGATGTCGTCCAGGGATCGGGAATCCACGTCGTGGACGGCCGGGGCCACGAGCCCTCCCCCCCGAAGGGAGATGGCGATCCCTGGGTGGATGCCCTCCGCCGGCCGGAAGGCGCCGTCCTCCCAGAAACCATTGAACTCCTGGAAGTCCTCCAGAGCCGTGGCCACCGCCTTGAGATAGAGGGCGGCCAGGAGGAGCCTACGGGCAGGAGGCCGGTCCCGGTTGGTGTCCTCCAGCCATTGGAGGGCGGCCTCCAGGGAGGCGGTGTGGGCCAGGTAGTAGTGGGGGATCTCCCGCTTGGAGCGGGTCATGGCGGCGGCGATGGCCTTCCGCATGGCGGCGTGCCGGTCGGCCCCGGCCTCGGCGTGGGGGACGTCGGGCTCCGCCTCGGGGGCTGCTCGGGGCTTCGCCCCCGCAGCCGACTCCACATCCGCCAGGCTGATGGCGCCGCCGGGCCCGGTGCCCTGGATCCCTTCCAGCTCCACCCCCAACTCCGCCGCCCGCTTCCGGGCCACGGGAGTCACCCGGAGGCGGCGGGCGGGCTCGGCGGGAGGGGAGGGAGCCTGTCGGGATGGCGGCGCCTCCTCCTCCTCCTCCTCCGGCTCCTCATCCTCCACCGCCTCCTCTTCCTCCGCCGCCTCCTCCTCCCACACCTCCTCCACGATCTCCGGGTCCTCATCGGATGTGGTGGCGGCCGGCTCGTCGGCTTCCTCGCCTCCTTCCCGATCCCCGTCACCTTCGGCGGTGGCCGGCTCGTCGGCTTCCTCCAGCTCCTCGGCCTCCTCCGCCTCTTCCGGCTCCCCTGTTGCGGCAGTGGTCTCCTCCCCTTCCGCAGCCTTATCTCCCACCTCGTCTCCCGCCTCCTTCAAGCGGAGGAGGGGCTCCCCCACCGGGACCTTGGTGCCGGGCGGGGCCACGATCTCCTCCACCTCGGCGTCCTCCCAGATCTCGATCTCGATGGCACCCTTCTCCGTGTCCACGAGCCCCACCACCTCCCCCCGGGTCACCTTCTGCCCCGGTTCCACGTGCCACTCCACCACGGTCCCCGCTTCCATCCCGGCCCCCAGGGAGGGCATGACGTAGGGTTTGCTCATGGGGTGCCTCCCGGTCCGGAGCTGGGAGCTTGTCCGGAGACGAGGTTCCGGGCCGCCTCGACGATGTCCTCCACCTGGGGGAGGGCTGCCCGCTCCAGGTGCTCGGGGTACGGAGTGGGGACCTCGACCCCGCAGACCCGGGCCACCGGGGCGTCCAGTTCGTAGAAGGCTCCCTCGGTGATGCGGGCGCTGATCTCCGCGGAGATCCCCCCGCTCCGCCACCCCTCGTCCACCACCACGACGCGATGGGTCTTCCCCACCGTCTCCAGGATGGCGTCGTCGTCCAGGGGCCTCAGGCTCCGGAGGTCCAGGACCTCGGCGGAGATCCCCTCCTCGGCCAGCTTCTCCGCCGCCTCCAGGGCCTTGAACACCCCAATCCCGAAGGTGATGAGGCTCACGTCGGACCCCTCCCGACGGACGGCCGCCCCCTCGATGGGGACGGGCCCCGCGTCCTCCGCCAGCTCCCCCTCCATGTTGTAGAGGAGGACATGCTCGAAGAGGATCACCGGGTCGGGGTCCTGCAGCGCGGTCCAGAGCATCCCCCGCGCATCCTCCAGGGTGGCGGGGGCGAGGATCTTGAGCCCCGGGATGTGGGCGTACCACCCGTCCAGGCTCCGGGAGTGCTGCGCTGCCACCTGCCGCCCCCCTCCGGTGGCCATGCGGATCACCAGGGGGACATTGAAGGCCCCCCCGGACATGTGGAGGAGGGTGGCGGCGTTGTTCACGATCTGGTCCAGGGCCAGGAGGGAGAAGTTCACCGTCATGACCTCCACGATGGGGCGCATCCCCCCCAGGGCCGCCCCGATCCCGGCCCCCACGAAGCCCGACTCCGCCAGGGGGGTGTCCCGGATCCGCTCCGGACCGAACTCCGCCAGGAGCCCCTTACTCACGGCGTAGCACCCGCCGTAGTGCCCCACGTCCTCTCCCATGAGGAAGACCCGCTCATCCTGGTGCATGGCCTCCCGGATGGCTTCCCGGACAGCCTCGCGGTACGTGGTCGTCATGGGGTCTCCTCCGGCTCGGAGTAGACGAAGCGGGTCAGCTCCTCCACCGGTTCCCAGCTCCCCTCCTCGGCGAAGGACACCGAGGCGTCCACCTCCTCCGCCACCTCTGCCTCAAGGGCCTCCATCCCGGCGTCGTCCAGCATCCCCGCCTCCCGCATCCGGTCCGCCAGGAGGCGGATGGGGTCCCGCTTCTTCCACTCTGCCACCTCCTCCTTGGAGCGGTAGAGCTCGGGGTCGAACATGGAGTGGGGGCGAAAGCGGTAGGTCCGGAACTCCAGGAAGTGGGGGCCGCCTCCGCCCCGAATCGCCTGCACCGCCCGGCGGGTGGCGTCCTCCACCGCCAGGACATCCATCCCGTCCACCGGCCACGCCGGGATCCCGTAGCTGGAGGCCCGAAGCGCCAGGTCCGTCTCCGCGTGGGCGATCCCTAACGGAGTGCCCATGGCGTAGAGGTTGTTCTCGCAGCAGAAGAGGACCGGGAGGTCCCAGAGGGCCGCCAGGTTCATGGACTCGTGGAACTCCCCTTCCGCCATGGCGCCGTCGCCGAAGTAGCAGGCGGTGACCCGGTCCTCTCCCTGCATCCGGGCCGCCAGGGCGAACCCCACCGCCAGGGGGAGACCTCCGCCCACGATGGCATTCCCCCCGTAGAAGCGGGTCTCGGCGTCGAAGAGGTGCATGGAGCCCCCTCGCCCCCGGGCGCACCCCTCCTGCTTCCCGTACATCTCCGCCATGATGGTGGTGGCGGGGACGCCCCGGGCCAGGGCCTGGCCGTGCTCCCGGTAGGTGCCCACCACCGAGTCCTGGGGCTCCAGCACCGGGATGGAGCCCGCCGCCACCGCCTCCTCGCCGATATAGAGGTGGAGGAAGCCCCGGATCTTCTGCTGGGTGTAGAGCTCGGCGCACTTCTCCTCGAACCGCCGGATGAGGAGCATGCTCCTCAGGAGGGCGTGGGCGTGGGGCTCGTCGGGGAGGGGAGGGGAGGGGGGGAAGGTCATGCCGGTTCCTCCAGGGTGGAAAGGTCTCCTTCGGGCGTCCCCAGCTCCCGGGCCTTCAGGAGGCGCCGGAGGATCTTCCCGCTCTTCGTCTTGGGGAGGTCGTCCAGGATCTCGATCTCCTTCGGGGCCGCCACCGAGCCCAGGCGCTTCCGGGCATGCCCCAGGATCTCCAGGCGGAGGTCCTCCGACGGTTCGTGACCGGCGTGGAGGGCCACGAAGGCCTTCACGATCTCGCCGGCCACCGGGTCGGGCTTCCCGATGACGGCGGCCTCGGCCACCGCCGGGTGCTCCACCAGGGCGCTCTCCACCTCGAAGGGGCCGATGAGATGGCCGGCGGACTTGATCACGTCGTCGGCCCTCCCCACGAACCAGAAGTATCCGTCGGCGTCCCTCCGGACCAGGTCGCCGGTGAGGTACCATTCCCCGGCGAAGCAGCTCCGGTAGCGGCCCTCCTCGTGGAGGTAGGTCCGGAACATGGAGGGCCACCCCTTCCGGAGGAGGAGCTCCCCCTCAACGTCGGGCTCCTCGATGAGCTCCACCCCGTCTCCGGCCCGCCGCCCCACCGCCGCATCCACCCCCGGAAGGGGGCGCCCCATGGAGCCGGGGCGGATCTCCTGTCCGGCCACGTTGGCGATCATGATTCCCCCGGTCTCCGACTGCCACCAGTTGTCGTGGATGGGGATTCCCAACACCTCCTGCGCCCAGATCACCGCCTCGGGGTTCAGGGGCTCCCCTACGCTGGCGATGAACCGGAGGCGGGAGAGGTCGAACTCCCCGGGAAGCTCCCGCCCCGCCTTCATGAGCATCCGGACGGCGGTGGGAGCGGTGTACCAGACCGTCACCCCCTCATCCTGGAGGGTCCGGTACCACCGCTCCGCGTCGAACTCCCGCTCGTCCACCACGCTGGTGACGCCGTTGGTGAGGGGGGAGAGGATCCCGTAGGAGGTCCCGGTGACCCATCCCGGGTCGGCGGTACACCAGAAGATATCGTCGGGGCGGAGGTCCAGGGCCACCTTCCCAGTGACGTGGTGGGCCACCACCGCCTCATGGACGTGGAGGGCGCCCTTGGGCGCGCCGGTGGTCCCGCTGGTGAAGTGGAGGAGGGCCGGGTCCTCCGGGTCGGTGTCGGGGATGGTGAAGGAGGGGTCGGCCTCCTCCAGGAGGGCCTCGAGGGATCGGACGCCGTCCGTCCCCGCACCCACGCCGGCCCCCTCCTCTGCGGACCCTGTGAGGAGGACGTGCTCCAGGGCGGGGAGCTCCCCCCGGAGGCCCGCCACCTTTCGTCGATAGAGGGCGGGCGTGGTGACCAGGACCCGGGCGTCCCCCTTCTCCATCCGGGCGCGAATGGGCTCCGGGCCGAAGGCGGAGAAGAGGGGGCAGACCACGCACCGGGCCTTGAGGGCACCCAGGGCGGCCACGTAGAGCTCAGGGATCCGCCCCGCCAGGAGGAAGACGGTATCCCCGGCCTCCACACCCAGCGTCCCCAGGACGTGGGCGAATCGGTTCGTCTCTTCCGCCAGCTCCCGGAAGGACATCTCCCTGCGCCTTCCATCCTTGGACAGGAAGCGGAAGGCGATGCCATCACCGTCGGCTCCCGATGCATGACGGTCCACCGCTTCGTGGGCGATGTTGAGCCCCCGATCTCCGGGGAGGCCGTCCAGGCCGGCCCGGGCCCTGGCCCAGGTGGCTCGATCGTCGTCTCTGGTCGAGGTCCGCTCCATGGCAACTCCATCTCCTTACCCGGGCGCACACCGTGGTCCGGGGACGTTCCCCCCCCCGGCTGCGCGCCTCGAAAGAAGGGGCAAGGCGCATGCCATCCGAAGAGGGCGGAGGCGGGTGCACCTTCAGGGGCGGATGGGTCAGGTTGACCCGATCCGTCCACCCGGCTGGAGCCAGGATGACCCTCTTTCACCCCCCGTCCCACCCGTGTCGGGCCCCCTCGGTTCTTCGCCGAGTCTCTGAGGCACTGCCCTAAAAGGCCTCGCCCAGGAGGGCTGCGAGGATCGCTTTCAGCCGTTTCTCCGCCCCACCCTCCTCCTCGAGCCACTCCACCGGCGCCCGGTGCAGGTGGAGGGCGAAGGCGTGGAGGGTCCCGTCCGGTCCTTCCCGCCGCCCGGCGATCCAGCCGGTTCCGGCCTCGGGGGTGGTGCCCTCCTCCAGGTGGGGGGTCCCCTGCCCGGATGCATCCGCCTCGTCCACCAGCCGCATGACCTGTTGCCAGGCGGTGGTGCGGGCCGCGCCGGACCCGAGGGGGAGTCCCGTGTCACCCCCGGCGTTCGACCGCGTGATCCGCCGGGCCCCAGCGTCGTAGTGCACGAAGGTCCCTTCAGCGCCCCCATCCAGAAGTCCGACCAGGTCGTCCCGGATCTGCGTGGTGTGGGGGGTCTTTCCCTCGGGACAGGCGATCCGCCGGGCGGTGGCCAGGGACCGGATCTCGGGAAGGTTCGAGTCGGTCCGGCGGAAGAACCACATGGTGGGCGCCTCCCCCTCGGTGGGTGGGCCCTGCAGCACGGCCGAGATGACCCGTACCCCCGGCGTGTTCTCGACATAGACGTTTCCGTCGGGTCGTAGGGCCCACGCTTCGGTCCCCCGGAGGGCTGAGCCGACCCATTCGGCCCGGTAGGTTCGGGCTCCCTGCGCCCCCGACAGGTTCGACCGGAGCCCGGGGAGTCGGTCCAGGAGGAGGAGCCGGGGCGCAGGGGCCGCCAAGCCCGAGGGGAAACCCGCCTGGTTCACGTTGGGCGCCCAGTCCTCGAGGTGGTCGAGGGTCCAGCATCCCACCCAGGCCTCGGCGGAGCTCGGAAGGTCGGAGGTGCCTTCGGAGGCCCCCGCCGGCACGATCAGGGCAAAGAGCAGAACGAACGGTGCCAGGACGCGGATCATCGGGAGTTCTCTATGTGGAGGCGGACTGCGGGCGACATGTCCTTCAGGTCCGGGGTCCAAATCCGGGGGCCGGGCGAGCTTCGATGGCCCTTCTCGATCACGAGTGCTGTACCCGTTTCCGGGCAAGCCGTTTCCCCGCGCCCGGCTTCCCCTTCCCGCCACTCTCGCCGCCACTTTGGCCGCTACTCTGGATCATGCGGTCGTCCGGCCGTCGAATGGCCCCATTTTCGGGTCTTTTTGCGTAAGGGGAAGAGCCTGGGCTCGATGCCCCTCCAACCCCACACGCCGACAACCCCACACCCCGAGGGACGCCCATGACCACCGACACCGCCTCAAACACCGAAGCCACCCTGGCCCTGGCCACCCGGTTCGAGACCGGATTCAACGCCCGGGACTGGGACGCCACCATGGCCGACATGACGGAGGACTGCGTCTTCGAGCATGTGGCTCCGGCGGCGGTCAGCTTCGGGCGCCATGAGGGCGCGGAGGCGGTACGGGCCGTCTGGGAGTCCATGGACGAGCACTTCCCGGGGTTCACGCAGGAGATCATCGAGATCTTCGCATCAGGGGACCGGGCGTGCTGCCGTTATGTCCTGCGCTGGAAGGGCCCGGACGGGGGTGATGCGGCGCTGCACGGCGTGGACGTGATCACCGTGCGGGACGGGAAAGTCGCCCAGAAACTGACGTACGGCACGCTCTGATCGCAGGGGCGGCACGTGGGTATCCGCCCCGTTCGCTTTCCTCCTGTTCGCGTGCCTCGCGGCCGCCTGTTCCGCGGCGGCGCCCCAGGTATCGCTGTCGTCGCTGGAGGATCGGGGCGAGGGCCCCCTGGGGGACCATTACCGAATCGTGAGCGACGAAGCGTACGGGCCCCATGAGCGGCAACGGATGGACCTGTACCTCTCGAGGGATGTGGAACGCCTCGGGTCCAGGGATTTCACCATCGTCTTCCTCCACGGGGGAGGGTTCTCGGCGGGAGGGCAGATCGCCAGCACGGTCGGGTTCTCCCAGGGGTCTTCCAACTATCCCTTCCCCCTGGATGAGGGGATCCGGATCGTGGGGGTCCTCAATGTCTCGGGTCCTGTGGACCGCCTGGAGGTCGTGGAGGAGGTTTTCGCCAACTCCACGGATGAAGAATGGAAACTATTGGTGGCGAGGAATCTCTTTCCGCCCGGCAGCCCCTTCGACCGAAGCGAGACGCTCCGGATCTTCACGCCCCGGTCCCACCTGAGCGATGACGCCCCCGCCTTCTTCCTCTGGTACGGCGGGGAGGATGATCAGGTCCCACCCGCGACCTTCGAACGGTTTCTCGAAGAAATCGCCCGATCCCGGGTCGAGCACCGGATCCTGTTCGAACCGCAGGCGGGGCACAGCCCCACCAATGCGCAGCTCCGGGAGGCCTTTGTCGAGGTCTTCCAGTTCCTGGACCGCATTCCGTGACCCGGGAACCGAGGGACGGATCCACATCGGGGGCACGCGCCCCCATCTTTCGGGATCCGGAACATCCCAACCTGACGGGGCTCATCTTCCAGGTACCGGACATGGACCGGTTCCAGTCCTTCATGGCCACTGACGAAGTCGCGCGCGCCATGAAGGAGGACAAGCTGAAGGTCGAGACCGTGCGCGTGCTGGGCGAGATCACGCCGTAGCGTCGAAGCGCCGTTTGCCCATGTGTGGCAACTCGTGGATGGCAAGGTGGTCAGCTTCCGCCAGTTCACCGACGGCCCGCCCTGGGAGCGTGCGATCACGCCCTAGGCCGCAGCCGCTGAGCCTTCCCGCTTTCCACATCCGACCCGGAAGAACCATGAACCAGACCATCCTAATCACCGGATGCAGCTTCGGCTTCGGCTACGACCTCACCCACACGTCCCTGCCCCTCTAATCCCGACAAAGGGCGTTTGGAATTCCTATCCTTTATCCCTACCAGGGAGCACAAGAGATGGCAAACATACTGATTGCCGGCGCCGGCAAGGGGATTGGCCTCGCCACGGCGCTTGCATTTGCCCGCACTGGCCACACCGTAGCCGCTGGTGTTCGCAATCCTGACGCAGCGACCGAGCTGGCCGAAATCACGAGCCGGGAGAGACTGAAGATTTCGGTCGAAACCCTCGATGTCGACGATGATCTCTCGGTGAATCGTGCGATCAAGCGGCTGACGGCGTCCATCGGTGACATCGACGTGTTGGTCAACAACGCCGGAATTGAACGCGTGGGTGCTACCGAAGACCTGTCGATGGACGATTTCAAAGCCTCAATGGAAACCAACTATCTCGGGGCAGTCCGTTGCATCAAAGCTGTCTTGCCATCGATGCGCGGGAAGCGTAGCGGTTGCATCGTCAACGTCACTTCCATCACCGGTCGATTGGCCAATTCGCCCTTTGGCGCCTAAGCCGCGTCGAAGTTCGCCCTCGAAGCCTTGTCGGAATGCCTGGCGCAGGAAGTCATGCCCTTCGGTATCCGGGTTGCCATTGTCCAGCCCGGAATTATCGATACTGCAATGGCAGAAAGGATCAGCACAGATTCCGGCGATTCGAAATATCCGAATCGGAACCGCATGGCCGCCGTGCAAGCTGAAATCGGGAGCCGGAAATGATTCTCCGCCGCGTCGCCAAATCCATCCGGGCCCGGGACTGGTTCAGCTTCAGCATCGAATTCGCGATCGTGGTCGCCGGGGTGTTCATCGGCATCCAGGTTGCGAACTGGAATGCCGATCGACTGGAGCGCTCCGAGGAAGCCGGCTATGTCCTCCGCCTTGCGGCAGACCTGCGTCCGGACATCAGGACCTATGACGCCTTCCTCGAGATCTACAGGGTCAAGCAGGAAACGATCCTGGCGCTGCGGGACGCCCTGCTTGCCTCCGTGATCGCCGGCGACCTGAAGGATGCCGCCCTGAGGCTGGAATACTCGCTCTACAAGGCGATCCCAGCCCAGCGCAGAGCCACCTTCGACGAGCTGGTGGGCAGCGGGACCCTGCGGCTGGTCCGGAACGACGGGTTCCGCGCAGAACTCTCTGACTACCACGCCCACTACGCTCAGCTGTCCGAGGTCCTGGCGATGCCGCTCGGAGACTACGCCCGCCTGCTCGTCGGCGCCATTCCCGGCGAGATCCCGATCGAAAACCTGCAGCAAGCCGATGAGGCGACGGGTGCCCGGCTGCTGGTCGCACTCGAAGAACTTCGTGCCCATCCGGCATTTGAGGCGGCCGCCAATGCGGAGATCTACTACGGGCGTGACATGCACAACCACCTTCTCGGTTTCCGCGCTGATGCCGCAGGCTTGCTGCAGATGCTGGAAGGACCGATGGGGAGCAACGGATGAACCTGTGGGCTGCGCTCAAGCATGGAGTGAGCTCGGCCTGCAGTAGCCATCCCGTCCAGCAAGTCGTGGCAGGGGACGTTGCCCCGGTCGTCTCCAACGCCTCGATCGCCTACTGCCTTTCGCCGATCTCTCACCCGGCAGCGACCAAGGGCAGGAGAGCCTGGGCATTCGCGCCATCGCCGGCAAACTGACGGTGCGCCATGTGCTGGAGGGAAGCGTGCGTCGCACCGGCGATGCCCTGCGGATCACCGCGCAGCTGATCGACGCCGAACCGGTGCTCAGGGAACAGCTGCATTTCTGGCTGGGCCAGAACATCCTGGCCGACGCGGTCTTTCCCGGCATGCGGGCGTGCGGTGAAACTGCCATGGCAGCCCTCGAGCGCGACTTGGCGAGGATTCGATGATGCTGAGCACGGGGGCCTCGCCATGGCCAGCAACCTCACAATCACGGAGAATGCTGAGGCCAATGGCTTCGGAGCCGAGGCTCTCGCCTGGTGGCCCTTTCGCTTCGATGCGAAGGAGCCGGCCGGTTTTCGGCCCCGGATCTCTGGGGGTTCGAGTCTTACTTGCTGAGGGAGCCGCTGGAAGAGCTCAGGGAGGTGCTGGGGCGAGTGTAGTTTGACCCGATCCGAATGGAATCACGACGAGAGAGCCGCACGGAGAGAGGGGTTCAGACGCCGCGCGGCCCAGGATACGGCTTTGAGGGTCGGGTCGACATCGTAGCTCTGGTGCTCCTCGAGCCAATCCAGGAGATCGGACAGATGCCAGATGGCCGTGGTCCCCTGGTGGACCGGAAGGGGAAAGGTATCCGGGTGGGCGAGCATGAGCTTCCGGAGGTTCTGCCTCGTCACACCCACGATCTCGGCGGCGTCGGAAAGACCGGCCAGATCGGGCTCGACTTCGGCGAGTTCTGCCTTCGGGAGTGCACGCTGGAGATCGCCCAGGGCTGACTCCAGAGCGGAACCGGCGGATTCCGCCTCCCGCTCGAACGAGAGAGCCACACGGCCAGGCAACCCGAGTCCAACCAGCGCATCGGTGCAACCAGCCAGGGCCAGCCGGTTCTCGATCCATTCCAGGGATGGATGAGGGGCGGGGAGCCTCAGGCGGACCAGGAAGGGAAATTCAGGCATGGGGATCGTCTCCCGTTGAAGGCTGGTGCCGGCAACGGTCCACGACTCGCTTGAGGGAGCGGGCGTGGCTCTCTGGATTGCGCGGCGTACTCCAGATGCTGGTCAGGCAGAACTCGCCGCACCTGCAATCCGGGTCGTTCCAGGGGCACTTGAGCCGCCCCCAGGCGTGGCCTCGCCGCACTTCCACGACCCACCCGTGTCTTTCCGCGTAGCGGAGGGCGGCTTCGACAGCCGGGTCGGGGTGGCGTGTGCGACGCAATGCCGATCTCTCCCTGAAGCTCGGAGGGCGGACCGAAGTTGTCAAGTGACAACCTCATCCGGCGTCCTGTTCATGCTTCAGGAGACTTGATGCCATGAGTGGGCGATGCCATGGCTGGCGGGGGGGGCTGTGGGGCCCGGGGGAAGTCCAGTTGTCGAATCGGGGATTCAGCACGAACATCTCGCCTTCACACTGTCCCCTTCTGGGATGCACTGATCATCGAAGCCGCGCAGGCGTCCGGCGCCTCGGAGCTGCTGAGCGAGGATCTGCAGAGTGGACGGCGTTTCGGCCCGCTCCTGGTCACCAGCTCGTTCCGGCCAGGCTTTCCGTCGAATGGCCCCATCCGCGGATTTTTTGCGTAAGGGGAGGAGCCCGGGCTCGATGCCCCCATCCACCAACCCAACGAGGAAAATCAGATAGCGACACTCATCGCGTTTCACGACGTCGAGGACGGAGATCACTGGGTCGGGGCCTGGCGCGGCGGGGCCGGAAGTCGGCAGGAGATGTTCGGCCGGATCGGGGTGACCGCTCGCATCTTTCGAGCGCCGGGCCATCCCAATCTGACCGGGCTCATCTTCGAGGTGCCGGACATGGACCAGTTCCAGTCCTTCATGGCCTCCGAAGAAGTCGCGCATGCCATGCAGGAGGACCGGCTGAAGGTCGAGACGGTGCGCGTGCTGGGCGAGATCACGCCGTAGCAGGCTGTGGCTTCCGGCCCAATTCCTTGCTTCCACTCCATACCAACCCCAGAGGCCCCATGAACCGCCTGCTCCTGCTCTCCATGCTGACCCTCGTCGCGGCGCCCGTCGCCCAGGCGCGGTAGATCCCCATGAACATTACAGAACCCCGAGCAGTGGTCGAAAGCGTCTATACCCTGTTCGCCGCAGGCGACGTGGAGGGCTTCGCCGCCTTGATGGCACCGGAGATTGTCTGGAACGAGGCTGAAGGCAACCCCTACGCAGACCTGAATCCCTACAACGGGCCGGAGGCCGTACTGACCGGTCTGTTCGCGCGCCTTCTCAGCGATTGGGACAACTTCACAGCAACGCCGAACGAATTGGTCGTCGAAGGCAACCGCGTCGTCGTCTTCGGCCGCTACGGCCAGACCTGGAAGCCCACAGGCCAGGTGCTTGATATTCCGTTTGTCCATTCGTGGACCGTGCAGGACGGCCAACTCGTAGCCTTTCATCAATACACCGACACCAATGCCCTCGTGGCCGCGATGGCCGGTCGAGCAACCACCGCCAGCCATTCCGAGGATAATCAGATGACCTAAAAGGCTGTTGAGGAAGTACAGGGACCACCGAGAAGGGGGCTTGCGGTCCTGGGCAAAGCGGGTCGCTGAAAGCGATGCGGTAGCATCGGTGAAGCGGCCCAACGGTGGTGGAATGCCCCCGTTTTTTGTACCAGGGGTTATGAGAGAGTGAACACCGCCTCCCCGACCCCCGGGGAGTCAGAAGCTTCCCCCGCACTGCGGGGGAGTAGACCCGGCGGCGCGCAGTGAGCCGCAAACTCCGCCGGCGTCAGATAGCCCAGCGACATGTGCGGCCGCTCCACGTTGTACTCCACGCGGAACTGCTCGGCCAACACCGCCGCCTCCCGCACGCTCGTGAACAGCTCCCGGTCCAGGAACTCGTCCCGG
>REED01000054.1 GCA_007695225.1 Gemmatimonadales bacterium | reverse complement strand
TCATCGCTCTTCCAGTTCCTCGAGCAGGTCGACACCCGGGCGCTGAACAAGCGGGCCTGCGAGGCCCTCATTGCCGCCGGCGCGCTGGACGGCTTCGGAACGCGGGCCCAGCTCCTGGCCGGGCTCGACGCCGCCTACTCGGAGGTGCAGACCCGGCGGGCCGAGGAGGAAGCGGGGCAGGCCTCCCTCTTCGATGCCGGAGGCGACGACACCCGGCGTCCAGATCCGGAGCTCCCCGACGTCCCCGACTGGCCGGAGCAGGACCGGCTCACCCGCGAGAAGGACGCGCTGGGCTTCTTCATTTCGGGCCATCCCCTGGACAGGTACCACGAGCTGGTTCGGGCCTTCGGGCCCGCCAACACCTCCAACCTCATGGAGTTGAGGGGGAAGGAGGTGGAGTTTGCCTGTGTGGTGACAAAGGTGGAGCGCCAGCTGTCGAGGAAGGACAACTCGGAGTGGGGCCGGGTCACCGTGGAGGACTTCTGGGGCACCGCCCAGGTCCTGGGATTCCGGGACTCGTGGACCGCCGCCCGCGACCTGGTGGTGCAGGATGCCGCCATCGTCGTGCGGGGCAAGGTCTCCGATTCGGACCGCGACGCCGACGACCCACCCGTGTTCCTCGATGGGGCCGAATCGCTGGAGGCCCTTCGAACCAGTGGTCGGGTGGCGCTGACCCTCGACGTGGAGCGGGGCCAGACCTTCCCCGACGGGTTCTTCCAGAGGGTCAAGACGGCGATCCAGGCCCATCCCGGGCCTGCCCCCGTCGTACTCAAGGTCGGGCCGGGCAACGGGTCGGCCGCCCCCAGGCTCCGGTCACGCTCGCTGCGCGTGGACCCGAACCGGGAAGCGCTCGAGGCGCTCACCGACCTCTTCGGAGCCGGCCGGGTGCGCCTCGAGCGGGTGTAGAAGGCCGCCCGAAGACCGCCTGAAGACCTTCAGGGAATCCGCACCTCGTCGAAGGTTTGGCCATCGGGCCCCACGGCCCGGACCTCCAGGACGCCCCCCACCGACTCCACCACCAGGGCGTGGTGGAGGGACTCGGCTCGCTCCAGGTACCAGGTGGCCGAGGCGTCGTGCACGTCCCGCACCCCCACGCCCCAGGCGCCGTCCCCAATAAAGACGATCCCGTCGTCGTGGACTTCCCCACCCCGAATGGGCGGCGTCCGCTTGTAGGCGTGGTCGTGGTTCTCGAAGGCCACCCGCACTCCGGCAGCCTCGAAGCGCGGAAGCCAATGCTCGCGGATCCGCGTGGAGATGTCCCCCTCGAAATCGCGCACCGAGGGATAGGCCGGCACATGGTAGACCGGGATGATCTCCCTCCCGCTGTTTGCCCGCAGCTCGAGCTGCGCATCGAGCCACTCCAGCTGGGCCCCGTGCACCGGCTCGGCATGGTGGCTGTCCAGCATGAGCACCGTGAGGTCATCGGTCAGGTCGAGGAGGCCGTACATGTCCGGCCCGGGAAAGGCAAAGAGACGGGGGAAGTAGGGCGAGCGATTGACGGTTCCCCGCCCCCGGTCCTCGTAGGTGTCCCCGTGGGCCTCGTGGTTGCCCATGCCCACCACGATGGGAATCGGGCAGCCCTCCTCCGTCACCATCTCCTCCTCCCAGATCCGGAAGAAGTCGTACCACTTCTCGATCCGGTCGGGGCGGCCATTGGCATAGGCCAGGTCCCCCCCGATGAGGGCGAACCGGACACCCTCTGAAGCCAGCGTCCGGTTCATGGCCCGGTAGACCTCCGGGTCCCCGTAGAGGTCACCCCCCACGGCATAGCGGAGCCCCTCCGCCGAGCGAGGCAGCGTCCGGAAGCACGAGAGGGGCCCGTCGGGCACGAAGCGGAATCCATCCGTGCTCCGGTCCTCCGGCGAGGGTCCTTCCTGTTCGAGCCGCCCCAGCCGGAACTCGTAGCGGGCGTCGGGCTCGAGCCCCTCGACGGTCACGGTGTTGATGATGCGGTCCGAAAACGGAAACGGGTCCCAGTGGCCCACCACCCAGGTCCACTCCGAGGCGCCGGGCTCGCGCCAGCCCAGCGCGGGGTCCCGGTACCCGTCCTCCCACCTGTGCTGCCACTGCACTGTCATGGTGGTGGTGGGGTCGTCGGTCCAGGTCAGGTACAGGGCTGCGGGTTCAAAGTCACTCGTTGCGGACGAGGGCGCCTCGGCCTCCGCCCGGTTCTCGCCGGAGGCGCCCTCCCCGGACGCCGGGTCACAGGCGGCCAGGCCGAGGACGAGGGCCATGAGAGCGGCCAGGCCGGGCCCGCTCCTTCGAGTGCGGGATGCAGGAAACAGGGTCATGTCGGATCGGGAGTTCGAGGAATCGTCGAGGAGGCAATCAGAACTTCCCGCTGATCCCCACCGAGATCTGGCGACCATTGTACTGCACGTATCCGGGACGCTCCGGGAAGACGTCGTACTGACGCTCGGCCACGTCGAAGACGTTGGCGATGTCTGCGTAGATCTCCAGCCCCCGGCGCACCCGATACTTGGTGGTGATGTCGAAGGCGGCCCTGGACTCCCGGTAGCTGATCCGGTTCGGGTCCGTCGCACGGGCTCGCAGGTAGGGGCTCCGGTAGTTCCAGAGGATGCGTCCTTCGAACCCGAACTCCTGGAAGGACAGCCCCAGGTTTGCGGACCGGGGCACGAAGCCCTCGAGGTCGTCCGTGATGGCGGATTCGTCGGAGGTGTAGGTTCCCTCGGTTCGCAGCTCCGTCATGTTCGCCACGACCCCCAGCGCACCCAGGATCCCCGGGAGAAAGTTCAGTTGCTGGCTGTAGCTAAGCTCGATCCCCTCCACCGTGGCGGACCCGCCGTTCCGGTTCGTCCGGAACTCGTACCCGGAGAAGAGGCCACCGAACCCGTTGTCCGGCCCATCCTCCACCAACTGGCTGTCACCGAAGATGGGTTCAGATTTCGTTCAACCGGCCGATCTACACTACCATCGTAAAGACCGGAACC
>REED01000011.1 GCA_007695225.1 Gemmatimonadales bacterium | reverse complement strand
CGGGACGGTTTGCTCCTTCGATGGCCTCGAAATCAAGTGCCGCCGCCAACTGCTGGCGCTCCAGCGCCGTGGTGGCGTCCCGCAACCGGCGCTCCAGATCATCCAGGTCTGGATCCGATTGTCGGAGCGCCGGTTGCGTCGCCCCCGTCGGCGGTGTCGCAGGGGACGCGCCCTCACGGGGGGTGGCTTGGATAGCAGCCAGCTCCGCCCGGATCTGCTCCAGTTCGGCCCGACTTCGGGCCAGAGCATCCTCCAGCTCCTCCAGTTCCCCATGGGTATCGGCGACGACTTCGGATTCCGCCTCCAGCAGGGAGTCTGCGAGACCGGTGAGTTCGGCTCGTTCCCGCTCCCATGCGGCCCGTTCCCGGGAGGTGGCAAGGGCCCAGATCCCCACGATGGTGACCACCACCAGCGCTGCAGCCACCAGCGCAATCAGGAGAGGACGGGATGAAGGGCGGGGGGGCGGTGCTTCGAGGTGTGGGGCCGCGCCGCTGGTGGCGGGAGGTCCTTCCATGACCGACGGGGTGCCAGTCTCGGCGACGGCCCTTCGCGGTTGGAGCACCCGCAGTTCCAGGACCGGGCCTCGGGGACCGAGGCGGACCTCATCGCCGGGCCTCAGGGGCACGGGCGCACCACCCACCACCCGCCCATTCAGGAAGGTCCCGTTTCGGCTCCCCAGGTCCCGGATGCTCCAGCCGTCAGCCTCGGCTCGGATCTCTGCGTGGAGCGCCGAAACCTCCAGGTCCCGCTCCGGGTGCAGGGAGATCTCCAGGTCCTGGCGTCGCCCCACACGGAAAATGGACCCCTGCAGGGGAATACGGTGCCCGGCTCGGCCACCGGCACGGATCAGGAGTTGAGGAAACACGGCGACCCGACCTCCCGATCAGGGATCGTGGGGATCGAAAGGACGGAGACGCACCTCGTCGGCAGGACCCATGGCCCCCCCGGAGGTTACATCGGCGATGACCACGGTGATGTTGTCCGGGCCCCCGGCCTCATTCGCCGCGTGGATCAGGCGTCGACACGCCTCGGCAGGGGTCGGGCTTGCCGTCGCCATGGATTCCAGCGCTCCATGGGCCACCGGTCCCGAGAGCCCATCGGAGCAGAGGAGTAGGCGATCCCCGTCCCGGAGCCTGTGGAAGGTGAGTGGCACCCGCACATCCGGCTCCGTCCCCAGAGCCTGGAGCAGGACGCTTCGATGAGCGCTTCGCTCCGCCTCCTCGCGCGTCATGGCGCCCTGATCCACCAACTCCTGGACCATGGATTGGTCCCGGGTGATCTGGGTGGCCTTCCCGTTCCGGATGAGGTAGGCCCTGGAGTCTCCAACCTGGGCGATGTAGACGAACCCATCCAGGATTCCGGCGACGGTGGCGGTGGTGCCCATGCCTGAGAGGTCAGGACGGATCCTAGCTCGATCCAGGACACCGGCATTGGCCTGGCGTACGGCCGAAGCCAGATGCTCGGCGAATCGGGCCGGGGACGGGATCCGCTCCTTGGCCAGGTCCCTCACCAGGGTCCCCGCGATCACCGACGTCGCCAACCGGGACGCAACTCGTCCTCCGGCCGCCCCGCCCATTCCGTCGGCCACGAGAAGAAGGAAGCCCAGGGGGCCTACCTGCACCCGACCCATTCCGTGGTCCTGCGGCTGCGGGTCCCCATGCGTCGCCGAAGGAACGGCAGGCGGGGCAACGGAATCCGGTCCCAGCACGAATCCATGGTCCGTGCCGTCCCCATTGAGTTGGAGAATAAGGAACGCATCCTGATTCTCACTCCTCATACGACCGGTATCCGTGGCTCCCCAGACGTGGAGCTGCATGGCTCTCTCCTCTCCTGGGAAGCGGGTCACTGGGGACGGCTCCGGTACAGTTGCAGTTCACCCACCCACCCGGCCGGCGGCTGGGGATGGGTGCCTACGGCCCGATCCAGCCACTGGATGCCCTGCAGGGAGTCACCCAGGATCAACAGGGATTGACCGTTGACCCAGGCTGCCAGGGCCCGGTCGATGTCTGAAACGCCGGGTGTTGCCCAGGCGATACCGGCGGTATCGCGAGCCGCTTCGGCCGTGGGCCTCGATGGATTGTCGTTGATGGCGGCGAAGTGTCGGAGGAGAATGTCCCGAACCTCCCCCGCCTCCAGGGTCGGAGGGGCCGGCTCGGGATCCACGGGTGCGTCTTCCGTCGCGGGGGGGGGACGCACGGTGGGTTCAGGTGCCTCACGGGCCTCGGGTTCTGCCCTCGTTTCAGTGGCTGACGGAGGGGCGGGTCGGGGCTCGGAGGCCAGGCTTTCGCCAGGTTGGGTGGCGATGGGGTCCGCTGCCGCGGCGTCGATGGTTTCCGTCGGCTCGTCTCCCAGGATCGCATCCGCGGCCCGGGTGGTCTCGCTGGACGACGCCACTTCCACCGGAGGGGATTCCTCTCCTGCGGTGAGCCATAGGGCGGCCCCTGCTCCCACCAGGAGCAACGCCGCCAGAGCTGCGGCACCTATGACCAATGGAGATCCCCGTCGACCATTGCCGACCGACGGCTCCGGGTCGGATGCAGAGGGGGGGGCGCCTACGCTGGACACCGTGGTGGGGGTAACAGGCGTTCCCAGACTGTCTCCTCGGTCCGCCGATGACGGAATACGGGTGGGCGGGATCGCCGATCCACCTGCGCTCCCCACCACCGCCGAGGCCGCCGGAGAGGGGGCGGCGGCGGGCGGCGATCCTACGCCCTCAAGAGCCTGTTTCACTTCGGTCACGAAGGTCCGTGCGTCAGCCGGTCGATCCTCCGCCTTCCGCTTGAGCCCCCGGGCCACCGCCGTCTCCAGAGCCGGGGGGAAGGCCTGCCCGGTCGCTTCCCCGAGACCGATGGGCTCGCGGGTGAGGCGCTGCACCATGATCTCCTGGGCCGTCTCTCCGTCGAAGGGAAGCCGTCCCGTGAGCATGCGGAAGAGGACCAGCGCCATGGAATAG
>REED01000093.1 GCA_007695225.1 Gemmatimonadales bacterium | reverse complement strand
TCCGGGGGGCGGCGATCTGGCACAGCAATGCCGACGAGTTCACGGGCTTCGGCTATGAGTTCGACCCGGAGCCCACCGTCTGGCGGAGTTCGGACCACGACGTGCTCCTCGTGGGGATCGATCCCTGAGGACAGAGGGGAGCACCATGCCCTTCTTCCGGGGGCAGGGTTTTCACCTGGGAGCCCTGGCCCGGGTCCCGCCGTCCGACCTGAGCACCCGCTCCTCGAAGCAGGCCACGATCCGGAGTTCGTTCCCCTGGATCTCGAAGACGGCGTGCTGTCCGAATCGCCGTCCCAGCTTCCGGGCTTCCTCCCGGGTGAGGCCCTCCACCGCGAAGCCCGGCTCTTCCCAGTCGCCGTTCGGCGCCCGGTTGACCGCGGGCCAGTGGGTCTTCTCTGCCTGCGTCAGGATCCCCTCCAATTCCCGGTTGGCCGCCTGGTTCTCCTCC
This sequence comes from Gemmatimonadales bacterium, assembly GCA_007695225.1. GTDB lineage: Bacteria > Gemmatimonadota > Gemmatimonadetes > Longimicrobiales > Gaopeijiaceae > T3Sed10-66. The sequence goes on along the minus strand of REED01000093.1, from coordinate 14,883 downwards.
AGGGAGCGGCGCTCGCTGAAGGGGTTGAAGGCGGTGATGACATGAAGGGCCACCTCCTGAGAGGCCCCGGTCCGGTGTTCTGCCATACGGGTCCATGGAAGCCATTCCGAGCCGACGCGGATCCGGATATCGGTGGATCGATACGCGGCCAGGAGCTCGTCGGGAAGACCGGGGACATGGCGACCCCGGTCGCCCTGGTTGGGGGAACCAGGATCGTCGGTTTGTTGGGGACCGGTCTTCCTCACGGGCCCCGGGCCTTCCGTGATCCCAGCATCTGGGGAGGGGTCCCCCGCGTTTGCGGCCATGGGCTCATCCTCCCCTGGGGGTTCAGTTCTCGTGGTGGTAGGGGTACCATATGCCACTCCGACGTGCCTGCCGAGCCCTTCGCCGCGGAATACGCGACTCGGCAGACTACGCGACCCGGAGGGCGACCCGGAGGGCAGACCAAAAGGAAAGATTCGAATGCACGCATGTTCCTGTACGGATACGCATGACACCCGGCGGGTGGTCCTCACCGGAGGGCCGGGGGCGGGGAAGACCGCCATCCTGGAGTTCATGCGGCTGGCCTTCTGTCGCCATGTGGTCATCCTCCCCGAGGCCGCGGGGCTCCTCTTCGGAGGGGGCTTCCCCAGGAATCAGTCCCCGGTCCGGCTACGAGCCGTGCAGCGGGCCATCTTCCATGTGCAGCGAGAACTCGAGGAGAGTACCTCCGGGGACAACGCCGCCATCGTGGTCTGCGATCGGGGAACCCCTGACGGCGCGGCCTACTGGCCCGGGCCCGGGACGCTGTGGGACGCGGTGGGCACGACAGCGGAGGAAGAGTTGGGGCGGTACGGGGCCGTCATCCACCTCCGCACCCCCTCCGACGCCAACGGCTACAATTTCCGGAATCCCCTCCGTACCGAGACGGTGGAAGAGGCGCTGGAGATCGATGAGACCATCGGTAGCATCTGGTCCCGCCACCCGGGCTATGTGGAAGTGGCCGCCGCCGAGGATTTCCTGGTGAAGGCCCGGGAGGCCCTGGAGATCCTCCGGGGCGAGGTGCCGACCTGCTGCCGGGATTCGGTTTCCCCGTCCTTCGTGGTGTGACGATTCGTGGCGCTCCGATTCGTGGTGTGACGAACCGCGGCGACACCTGATCCCTCGCCAGCCCCTCCAATTCTTCAAGGGCCATGCAGAAGGCCTTCTAAAGGATCCGGTTGAACCAGAAGAGGGAGAGGCCTCCGGCCAGGAGCATGAGGATTCCCGCCAACCCGGCAAAGCCGGCGGTGATCTCCATTTCCTCCTCCTCCATGACGAACTGGGCGCTGAGTTCGTTGTAGACCTCGGCCAGGTCCTCCCCCGAGGCGGCATGGAAATACCGTCCCCGGGTGATCTCCGAGACCTGGCGGAGGGTCTCCTCGTCCAACTGTACCCGCATGGAACGGCCTCCGAACCCCACGATCTCTCCGTCCCGGGAGCCGAATCCCACGGTGAAGACCCGGACCCCGCGGTCGGCGGCCAGCCGGGCCACCTGGAGCGGGTCCGGTCCGGTGGTGGCCTGGCCGTCGGTGAGAAGGACGATGGCTGCGGTGGGGTGGCTCCCCGGCTCCACCGGGCTGAAGCCGTCCTCTTCCTCCGGGGGAGGCTCCCCCATGGGGACCCCCCTCCGACTCACGCTCCGGAACCGGGGCCCCAGGTCGAAGTTGGCCTCGGGAAACAGGGTCTGGAGGGAGACCAGGATGGCCCCGCCGATGTTGGTTCCCCGCTGGAGCTGGAAGCGCTCGATGGCGGCGATGGTGGCGTCCCGGTCCGCCGTGGGCGACTGGACCAGCATGGCGGTGCCGGCGAAGGCCACCACCCCCACCCGGGACTGGGAGGGTTGGGCTCGGACGAACTCCACCGCTGAAACCTGGGAGGCGGTGATCCGGTCCGGCTCCACGTCGGCGGCCCGCATGCTCCCCGAGACGTCCATGGCCAGGATCACGGTATTCTGCTGGGAGGGGAGGGTGACCACCGCCGCAGGCCGCGCCATGGCCAGGACCCCCACCGTCCACGCCAGGAGGAGGACCAGGGGCGGAATGTGCCGCCGGAACCCCGGCCCCTTTCCCATGGCCTCCTTCACCACGGTGAGGCTGGCGTACCGGATGGCCACCTTCCGCTTCCGCTTGAGGAGGTGGAGGTAGGCTGCCACCAGTAGGGGGACGGTGAGGAGGAACCAGAGCATTCCGGGGGAGAGGAAGGTCATGGGCCGGTCTCGATGTGGTTCGGAAGTCCGCCTCGGGCCGCGAGCTGACTCCGGGATTTCCGGAGGTCGGCGAATCGGAGGATGGCATCCACGGGGTCGCTGTCGGTGGAGAGCTCCAGGGCATCCACCCCCGCCTGGCGGAGGGTGGCGCGAAGGGACTCCTCCCGGATGCGGGCGGCCTCCTGGAAGCGGGCCCGGAAGCCCTCGTCATGGGTGTCCACCAGGAGCTGCTCCCCCGTCTCGGCGTCCTCCATCACCACGAGCCCCAGGTCCGGAAGGGCCAGCTCCAGGGGGTCGAAGAGCCGCACGGCCAGGACCTCGTGGCGCCGGGCCAGGTTGAGGAGCGGCTTCCCCCATCCCGGCTCGCTGACGAAGTCCGAGACCACGAAGACGAAGGAGCGCCGCTTCATGATGTGGCCCGCGCCCTGGAGGAATGCCCCCAGGTCCGTCATCCCGGAGGGTGGTGCGGCCTCTGTCCCGGGACCGGCCTCACCTCCCCCTCCACGGGAGAGGATCCGGCTCAGGATCCTCAGGACCTGGTTCCGTCCCGACGTCGGTGGGATGGGAATCTCCAGGTCGGAGCGGTAGAGCATGGCGCCCACCCGGTTCCCATTCCGGCTCAGGAGCCGGGCAAGGATGGCCACGAACTCCAGGAGGATGGCTTCCTTCTTCACTGCCTCGGAGCCGAAGTCCACCGAGGGGCTGACGTCCAGCAGGAACCAGGCGGTGATCTCCCGGTCCTCGTGGAACTCCCGGACGTACGGGGTCTGGAGGCGGGCGGTGACGTTCCAGTCGATGTGCCGGACATCGTCGTGGAGCTGGTACTCCCGAAGGTCGGCCAGGTCCAGCCCGGCACCCCGGAAGAGGGTCCGGTAGTCTCCGTAGAGGAGGCCGTCCAGCCGACGAAGGACGGTCCACTCCACGCGGCGGAGGATGGCCTCCGGGTCCCGTGTCGTCCCCGGGCCGTGTCCGGGGCCATGGCCGGGCTTCGGGTCGCCTCTGGCGTCAGGGTCGCGCATAGGCCCGGGCATGGCTCTCCAGGGGTTTGTCCGGGGGTGGGATCCGCTCCATGATCCGGGCCAGGAGGTGGTCGGCGGTGAGGTTCTCGGCCAGGGCCTCGTAGGAGAGGATGAGCCGATGCCGGAGCACGTCGGCGGCCAGGTCGGTGACGTCCTCGGGAAGGAGGTAGTCCCGTCCCCGGAGGAAGGCCAGGGCTCGCCCCGCCTCGATGAGGTGGATGGTACCCCGGGGGCTCGCTCCCCAGGAGAGGTACCGGGAGAGTTCCTGGAGGCCGGCCCGGGAGGGATCCCGGGTGGCGGTGACCAGGCGTACCGCGTACCGGATGAGGGAGGGGTCCACATAGACGGCCCGACACGCCTCCTGGAGGCGGGCCAGCTCTTCGGTGCTGGCCACCGGGACCACCGACGTGGGCGTCCCCGTGACCCGCTCCACGATGACGAACTCCTCGTCCGGGTCCGGATAGTCCACCAGGACCTTCATCATGAACCGGTCCACCTGGGCCTCGGGGAGGGGATACGTCCCCTCGCTCTCCAGGGGATTCTGGGTCGCCATGACCAGGAAGGGGCGGGGAACCATGTGGGTCTGCCCCGCGATGGTGACCTGGTACTCCTGCATCACCTCCAGGAGGGCGCTCTGGACCTTCGCCGGGGCCCGGTTGATCTCGTCGGCCAGGAGGAGGTTCGTGAAGACCGGCCCCAGCGAGGTGGTGAATTCTCCGGTTCCCTGGTTGTAGATCCGGGTCCCCACCAGGTCGGCCGGGACCAGGTCCGGAGTGAACTGGATCCGCTTGAAGGTGCCCCGGATGCTCCCGGCCAGGGTCTTCACGGTGAGGGTCTTGGCCAGTCCCGGCACGCCCTCCACCAGGAGGTGACCCTGGGCCAGGATGGCCACCAGGACACGCTCGAGGAAGGGATCCTGTCCCACCACGATCTTCTTGACCTCGTAGAGGAGTCGCTCGGTGAGCCGGGGGGCGCCGGCGGGTCCTCCGTTGGCTTCATTCATGGGCTTTGCGGTTCCCTTTCCGTCGGGGATCTGTCGGGGATCTGGGTGGTGCGATCTGGAGGGCGGGAGGCCCCCCCCTGCGTTGGATCAGAAGGGTGAGCTTCCCACCGCCTCCATGGCGGATTCGATGGGGACGGCGAAGGCGATCCCCACGAAGGAGCGCTGATTGTTGGGATTCAGTATGGCCGTGACGATCCCAACCACGTAACCGTCCTCGGTGACCAGGGGCCCCCCGGAGTTTCCGGGATTGGCCGCGGCATCGAACTGGATGAGGTTCGTGAGGATCCGTTCACCCTCGGGGTTCCGGTATTCCCGGCCGAGCCCCGAGACCACGCCGGCGGATAGAGAGGGGCCAATCCCAAAGGGGAATCCCACGGCCACCACCCGATCCCCCAGGTGCAGGTCCCGGGTGGAGCGCAGGGTGGCGGGGATGAGGTCATCGGGAAGGAGCGTGGCCCGGATCACCGCCAGGTCCATCTCCGGGCGGATCGCCACCACCTCCGCCGGAGATCGGGTGCCATCGGCGAAGACCACCTCGAGTCGGTTTACCCCGACCACGACGTGGAGGTTGGTAAGGATGGTGCCGTCCTCCTGAACCACCACTCCGGTCCCGAGGCCCCCGCCCGGGCGGGGGCGGGACCCTTCCCCTTCGCTGCGGTTCTCCGGATCCTCGGGCAATGCGTCAGGGTCCTCCCCCATCTCCTGGACCCGCACCACACTGGGCCGGATGATCTGATAGGCCTCCGACTCCACGGAGGGGGGCCTGGGCTGGTTCTCCAGGGCATGGAGAACGGCCAGGTCGATCTCTCGCTGGGTGAGGCCCGCGCCTGGCGACCGGAGGGCCCCGTGGAGGAGGACCACCAGAAGCATGAGGAGTCCGCCGGCCAGGAGGAGCCCGGCACGTTCGTGCCGACGGAAGCGGGCCCGCCAGCGCCCTGCGGTTCCCGTGGTCGGGTCCCCGGGTCCCCCCGGCCCGCTTTCCATCCCTCCCGGCTGATTCCGGCCGAGCGGGTCCCTGTCCGGCGGACGGCCGACTCCGGGGGGCGTGCTCCCCTCCTGGGGGGAAGGGGAGCGGCTGTAGAGAGGAGCTCGCTTCATGGTCCGGGAGAGGCAGAGGGTGCGATCCGCCGGGGCGGCCTGACTTCCAACGGCGCGGCCTGTCTTCTATAGAGGGCAAGCCCCGGGTCAAACGTTAAGTTCCATCCAAATCGCCAGCTGTCCCGCCCTCTCCCCGGGGCCCCTCAGCCGAGAGCCGCACGGCCATCTGGATCCCCCGCTCCTCGTCCACGAACATGAGGAGCACGAAGCCGGCGATGAAGAAGAGGACGATGGATCCCATGGCCAGCCGGAAGCTCCCGGTGGCGGCCACGACGGCGCCGTACATGAGGGGGCCCGCCACCGAGGCCAGCTTACCGGAGAAGGCGAAGAATCCGAAGAACTCCCCCTGCTTCCGGTCCGGGGTGAAGGTGGCCAGCATGGCTCGGCTCGCCGACTGGTTGGGACCCACCATGAGCCCCACCAGCATGGCCGCCACCCAGAAGGTTCGGATGTCCGGGGCCCACGCGCCCAGGAGGGTGGCGCCTGCCAGGACCACCAGGGTGATGGCGATGGTGCGCTTCCCCCCGATCCGGTCATTCACGAAGCCGAAGGTGAGGGCGCCGATCCCCGCTGCCACGTTCAGGGCGATCCCCAGGACCAGGATCTCCCCGAAGTCCATCCCGTAGACACTCCCCACGTAGATGGCGGCGAAGGAGAAGATCACCACGAGCCCATCGTTGTAGACCAGGCGGGCCAGGAGGAGCTTGGCCACCTCCCGGTAGGTCCGGAGTTCCCGGAATGTCCGTCCGACCCGCCGGAATCCGGCGGCCACGTACATTGTCAGAGAGGCGCTCCGGCGCCGCTGTCGTTCCCGGACGAAGAGGAAGAAGGGAAGGGCGAAGACCAGGTACCACGCCGCCGCGAGCAGGTTGGTGGCCCGGATGTTGATCCCGTCCGTCTCCGGAAGCCAGAGCCGCACCATTCCCAGGGCCAGGATGAGACAGAGGAGTCCACCGGCGTAGCCCAGGGCCCATCCGAAGCCCGACACCCGCCCCATCTTCCGGGGACTCGCCAGCTCCGGAAGGAACCCGTTGTAGAAGACGGCGGCGGCCTCGAACAGGATGTTGGCGGCTACGAAGAGAATCAAGGCCTCGACCATCATCCCCGGGCGGATGAAGTAGAGGGAGGCGCAGAGGAGGACCGTCCCCGCCGTGGTCCAGCCCAGGAGGGGCTTCTTCCGCCCCGAGAAGTCGGCGATGGCCCCCATGATGGGCATGCAGAGCGCCACCGTGATGGCGGAGATGTTCACCGCACGGGTCCACCAGAGGGTGCCGGTCACCTCGTCGGGGGCCACCACCGACTGGAAGTAGCGGCTGAAGATGAAGGTGATGACCAGGGTGTTGAAGGCGTTGCTGGCGAAGTCGTAGGTGGCCCATGCCGTGATCTCTCCGCCCCCGGCGGTGCCCCGGGGGAGGCGGGTCCGGGTGGTCCGTTGAGAGGAACCGACAGGGGCGGCCGGGGGCAGGGCCATGCTCGCCTCGACGAGGGGCGGAGAGGGGGAGCGGAGCACCTGGGCGCCCCGGGATCCCGGGGAAGGTAGACGGCAGGATGGCCTCCCGAAATACCAGGGAGATCAGGGGAGCGGAGGGGCCGGGGTCGGTGGATCCCCCGGCCCCCCGCTTCCCCCGCGCCCGCTTCCCCCGCTTCCCCCGCTTCCCCGGACCCCGCGGTCTGGGACGACCGGGTGGATCAGGCCGTCAACTGCCCGAACTCACCTCCACGGCGTGGAGAATCCCCTCGGTGGTTCCGAAATAGACCGTGGTCCCCCGGACGGCCGGCGTGCCCGGAATGGAGCCCAGTGTGAGGATCCGCTCCTCGGCCTCCAGCCCCCTGCCCGAGCGATAGAGTTCACGCATTTCCTCGCTGAGCCGGCCCGTCTCGTCATAGACCCGGTGGAAATTCCGGCGACTCGCCGGGGTCTGGAAGGTCCACCGCACTTCGCCCGACGAAGGATCCACCGCCAGGAGCTTCCCGTTGAACCGCCCGAAGACCACGGAGCCCCCCATCTCCACCGCCGATCCGAAGACCCGTGTCTGAACGGGGATGGACCAGCCCACCTCCCCCGTCCCCCGGTCCAGGGCATAGAAGCGCTGCCCGTCGGAGGCGCCGAAGTAGAGCCGTTCCGCGGCCACCAGGGGCGTGGCGATGATCCACCCGTCTCCCTCCTGCTTCTCCCAGAGGGGTTCTCCGTCTTCCGCACGGATGGCGTAGAGGCGGTAGTCCCGGCTCCCCACATAGAGGACGCCGTCGTGGAGTGCCGGTCCGCGCTGGAATTCGCCCCGGGGGAAGAACTCGTTTCCCCGGGCATGGAAGGTCCAGGAGACCTCTCCTGACTCCGCCTTCAGGGCGTAGAGGATACCATCGAATCCTCCCACGTAGACGTGGTCTCCATCCGCCACCGCGGCTCCATGCACCGGTGCGTCGGTCTCGAACGTCCAGAGAAGTCCCCCCGACACCCGATCGAGGGCGTAGATCCCGCCGTCTCCACTGCCGAACACCACCATTCCACCGTGCACCAGGGGGTCGGAGAGGTAGAAGTCCCAGAAGTCCAGCCGCGTTTCACCCCCGGTCCGGTAGGACCAGCGCTCCCGTCCGTCGTCGGCGTCCACGGCATGCAGGGTGCCACTCCGGCTCAACACGAAGACCGTGCCGTCGGCCACGGCGGGGGTGGCATCCACGGGGCTCCCGGTGGGGAAGCGCCAGATCTCGTTACCGGTGGCCAGCTCCACGGCATACAGGTTTCCGTCGCCACTTCCCACATAGGCCGCCTCTCCATGGAGGGTCGGAGAGGAGAAGAGGGCCCCCTCGGTCTCGAAGCTCCACAGGAGGTCCTGCCCGGAGAGCGGATGTCCCCACCCCATCGTCCCCATGAGGAGGGCGGTGCCCAGGATCCATCCCCCGGTGGCTTGCCGGCCGCTGGGGGTCCCCCTGGGCGTTGCTCGTTCGTCCACGTCCGGACTGCTCAGCCCCATCACGCCCATGACACGATTCACCGTCTTGCCCATGTACTGGCCCCGCTCTTTGGAAGGTCTTGAAGGATCCGTCGCTGCGGGAACGACCCACCCGCCAGGAATGGGACAGGCTCCTACACCACTGGAGGTGCCATGGTCACCCTTCCCGAACTCTGGATCCCCATCCTGCTGGCCGCCGTCCTCGTCTTGGTGGCGAGTTGCGTCATCCAACTTTCCCTGGGCTACGATGCAAATCCCTTCGGATGGCTTCGGCCATGAGGCCACCGGCGGCGGCGCTGGTGGCGCAATGGCTCCGGGGATAGGTTGCCCTGGTCCGTGCGCCTCGTCTCCCTCTTTGACCCGCTTGCCCTTCTTCTCAGGCGAGTGACGCCACCTCCACCTCGGCTCCCGTCCGCCATGATGCGAAACCTCTTTTCTCTCCCATTTCTTCTTCTCCTTCCCATCCTGGCCGCCGCCGCGTGCGAGCCCGAGGGCCAGGTCTCTGCAGGAGAATTGGACCGATGGGAGGCCCGGGCCCAGAACGTCACCATCATCCGGGACGACTGGGGAATTCCCCACATCTATGCTCCCACCGACGCCGACGCCGTCTTCGGGCTCATGTACTCCCAGGCGGAGGACGACTTTCCCCGCATCGAACGGAATTTCCTCAACTCCCAGGGCCGCCTGGCGGAAGCGGAGGGAGAGGGGGAGATCTGGCGGGACCTCCGGATGAAGCTCTTCATCGACCCGGAGGAGATGCAGGCGCTCTACGAGGAGAGTCCCGGGTGGCTTCGGGACCTCATGGACGCCTGGGCCGACGGACTCAACTATTTCCTTCATACCCATCCCGAGGTGGAGCCCCGGGTCCTGGAACGGTTCGAGCCCTGGATGGCCCTCACCTTCAGCGAGGGGAGCATCGGGGGGGACATCGAGCGGGTGAACCTGGGGCAGCTTGAGGCGTTCTACGGGAATCCGGACCACCAGCCCAGCGCGGATCGGGGAGAAGGGGAAGGGAAGCATTGGCACCCACGGCCCCTCATGGCGGCAGCCCCCACGATTCCACAGGTGGCCAGCTCCCTGGTGACGCCGGATCCCGAGCTCGAGCCCACCGGCTCCAACGGCTTCGCCATCGCGCCAGAGAACACGGTGGACGGCAACGCCCTCCTTCTCATCAATCCCCACACCTCCTTCTACTTCCGCCATGAGGCCCACGTGGTGAGCGAGGAGGGATTGAATGTCTACGGGGCCCTTACCTGGGGTCAGTTCTTCGTCTACCAGGGATTCAACGAGACGGCGGGGTGGATGCACACCTCCAGCTCGGTGGACAACATCGACGAATTCCTGGAGACCATCGTGGAGCGGGAGGACGGGCTCCACTACGTCTACGGGGACGAGGAGCGCCCGCTCCAGGTGCGGGAGGTGACGGTCTCCCATCGGACCCCTGACGGTAGCATGGCGGAGCGGAGCTTCACCGTCTATCGCACCCATCGGGGACCCATCATCCGGGAGGTGGACGGCCGCTGGGTGAGCGTGGCCATGATGGAAGAGCCCATGCGAGCATTGATCCAGTCCTTCTCCCGGACGAAGGCGGCCAACCTCGAGGAGTACCTGGAGGTGATGTCCACCCACACCAATTCGTCCAACAACACCCTCTTTGCGGATGCGGAGGGGAACGTGGCCTACCTCCACTCCAACTTCATTCCCATCCGGGACACGCGCTTCGACTACAGCCGCCCCGTGGACGGGAGTGATCCTGCCACCGACTGGCAGGGGATCCATACCCTCGAGGAGTCGCCCAACGCCATCAATCCATCCACCGGGTTCGCCTTCTGCACGAACAACTGGCCCTACTCGGCCGCAGGAGCCGACAGCCCGGACCCTGCCGACTACCCGTCCTACATGGACCGGGGCCGGGAGAACCCCCGGGGCATCCATGCCCTCCGCGTCCTGGAGGGCCGCCGAGACTTCACACTGGAGGCGTTGGAGGCGGCGGCCTACAGCCCGGACCTTCCGGCGTTCGAGCTCATGGTTCCGGCCCTGGTCCAGGCGTGGCTCGGATTTCCGCTGGAGGATCCCCTGAGGGAGCGCCTGGCCCCCGAGGTCGAGCTTCTCCGGGAGTGGGATGGTCGGTGGAGCGTGGAGTCGGTGCCCACCGCGCTGGCGGTCTTCTGGGGCACGGAGCTCCTGGGTCGGATCCAGGAGGATGCCCGGGACGCGGGGATGGATGTCTACGAGTACGCAGCCTCCATGGCCCCGCCCCGTCAGCTGTTGGAGTCCCTGGAGACGGCGTCGACGCGGCTGGAAGGGGACTTCGGGGACTGGCGCACGCCCTGGGGGGAGATCAACCGTTTCCAGCGGCTCACCGGGGACATCGACCTCCCCTTCGATGATGATGCGCCCTCGGTTCCGGTGGGCTTTACCTCGGCCCGGTGGGGATCGCTGGCCTCCTTCGGCGCCGCCCCCCGGGAGGGGACCCGGCGGTGGTACGGGACCAGCGGAAACAGCTTCGTGGCCGTCGTGGAATTCGGGGAGCGGCTGCGGGCCATGGCCGTCACCGCCGGAGGGTTGAACAACGATCCCGCCTCGCCCCACTTCAACGACCAGGCGGAGCGCTATGCCGCAGGGGACCTCCGCCCGGTATACTTCTACCGGGATGACGTGGAGGCCGCAGCCCAGCGGACCTACCGACCGGGGGAGCGGAGGTAGGAGAGGAGGGGGCGGGGCGTCGGGAAGGGCCCGCGAGCTACCGCCACCGAGAAGCGCGACGGAAAAAGGGGGAGGCAGCCGGTGCCGGCTGCCTCCCCCTTCTTCCTTGTAGGGGCTTTCCCCCTGTCAGCGCTTCTGCCGATGACTCAGCCGGGAACTCAGACCCCGTCGATGATCTCGTTCAGGATGGCGCTGGGTCGCATGGCAGTACCGGCACGAACCGGATCCGGCAGGTAGTAGCCCCCGATGTCCTGGGGCGGACCCTGGGCGGCGTTCAGCTCCTCCAGGATCTGGCCCTCATTGTCCCCCAGCGCTTTCGCCACCGGCGCGAACCGTTTCGCCAGCGCCCGGTCGGCGGACTGCTCGGCCAGGGCCTGGGCCCAGTAGAGCGTCAAATAGAAGGTGCTTCCCCGGTTGTCCAGCTCGTTGACCTTCCGGGACGGGGACCGTGAATTCTCCAGGTACCGGGCAGTGGCACGGTCCAGGGCATCGCCCAGTACCCGGGCCCCGGGGTTGTCGAAGCTCTCCCCGAGGTGCTGCAGAGAAGCCGATAGCGCCATGTACTCACCCAGGGAATCCCACCTCAGGTGCCCTTCCTTCACGAACTGCTGGACATGCTTCGGGGCCGACCCCCCGGCGCCGGTCTCGAAGAGCCCCCCGCCGTTCAGGAGGGGCACGATGGAGAGCATCCGGGCGCTGGTCCCGATCTCGAGGATGGGAAAGAGGTCCGTCAGGTAGTCCCGAAGCACATTCCCCGTCACCGAGATGGTATCCTCACCCCGGCGGATCCGTTCGAGGGAGAACTCCATGGCCTGTTCCGGAGCCAGGACCTGGATGTCCAGCCCCTCGGTGTCGTGCTCCGGGAGGGTGGCTTCCACCTTCCGGATGAGTTCCGCATCATGGGCACGGTCCGGATTCAGCCAGAATACCGCCGGGGCTCCGGTGGCCCGGGACCGGTTCACCGCCAGCTTCACCCAGTCCCGGATGGCGATGTCTTTTGTCTGGCAGGCACGCCAGATGTCTCCTTCCTCCACCGCATGCTCCAGGAGGACGACGCCTTCCGCGTCCACCACCCGGACCGTGCCGGGCGCGGCGATCTCGAAGGTCTTGTCGTGGGAGCCGTACTCCTCGGCCTTCTGGGCCATGAGCCCCACGTTGGGCACCGTCCCCATGGTGGTGGGGTCGAAGGCGCCGTGGGCCTGGCAGTCCCGGACCACCACGTCGTAGACCCCGGCGTAGCTGGAGTCGGGAATCACCGCCTTGCAGTCCTGGGCCTCTCCCGAGGGGTTCCACATACGGCCTCCATCCCGGATCATGGGGGGCATGGAGGCGTCGATGATGATGTCGCTGGGGACGTGGAGGTTGGTGATTCCTCGGTCCGAGTCCACCATGGCCAGGTCGGGGCCCCTCTCGTAGGCCGCCTGGATATCGGCCTCGATGGCCTCCCGCTCCCCTGAGGGGAGATCCTGGATCCGGTCCAGCAGGTCTCCCAGGCCGTTCCTGGGGTCGAATCCCAGTTCTCGCAGTCGCTCTCCGTGCCGGGCGAAGACGTCTTCGAAGTAGACCCGGACGGCGTGCCCAAAGAGAATCGGGTCGGAGACCTTCATCATGGTCGCCTTCAGGTGGAGCGAGAAGAGAACGCCCTGGTCGCGGGCGTCCGCCACCTCATCCTGGAGGAACGCCACCAGCGCTTTCCGGCTCATGAAGGTGGCGTCCAGGACCTCGCCCTCCTGCAGGGGGAGGGCGCCCTTGAGCTCCGTTACCGTGCCATCCTCCCCCACATGCTCGATCCGGGCCGTGGTGGCAGCGGAGAGGGTGACGGACTTCTCGTTGCTCCGAAAATCCCCCGCTCCCATGGTGGCCACGTGGGTCTTCGAGCCCTCGGGCCACGGCTTCATCCTCGGGGGATGGTTCCGGACATAGTCCTTCACCGACCGGGGGGCACGCCGATCCGAGTTGCCCTGCCGGAGCACCGGGTTCACGGCGCTCCCCTTCACCCGATCATAGCGTGCCCGGACCTCTCGCTCCGCGTCGTTGGACGGCTCATCCGGGTAGTCGGGGAGGGCATATCCCTTTTCCTGCAGTTCCCGTATGCACGCCTTGAGCTGCGGAACCGAGGCGCTGATGTTGGGCAGCTTGATGACGTTGGCCTCGGGCTTCTCCACCAGGCGCCCCAACTCCGCCAGGTGGTCCGGGATCTCCTCTCCCCCCTCGAGTTCATCGGCGAAGGCTGCCAGGATCCGTCCGGCCACCGAGATATCCCGGGTCTCCACCGGGACCCCGGTGGCCCCTGCGAAGGCACGGATCACCGGAAGTAGGGCATGGGTGGCCAAGGCCGGAGCCTCGTCGGTCCATGTGTAGAGGAGCGGCGGAGATTGACTCATGTTCTCATGGGTCTGGGGTGGAAGAGAGAGGATTGGGTGTGGTGTGACCCGGGAGTACCATCCCCTGGAGCCCAACAGGCCCATTCCTGATGATATCGAAGAAACCAGGCATCACACTAAACCAGGGGAAACGTCCAGACCAGTCCGCATCCTGACCCGCCCTGCGCCTCTCGCTACTTCTTCAACGGCATTCTAAAAGAGATGCGACTCCAGGAATTCTCCTTCCAAGGTTGCAAACCGGTCGAACCACTCCCCCCGGTATGCGTCGAAGTGGCCGATGGGGAACTCGCGGAAGCGAGCCCCGTCGATGCGGGCTGCCGTGCGTCGGGTAGCCGGGATGGGACAGATCTGGTCCCGGGTGGCTCCCAGGATCAGTGTGGGAGTTCGCACTCGGGCGGCCTTCCGGATGGGATGGTAGCGGAGAATCTCGAGGAAGACCCCGGCCGGGACCCGGCCGGACCAGCTCGATCCGTTCTCCACGATGGCCATGTAACCGTCGTAGCTGTCGGGTGAGGCCAGGAGGGCCAGGCCACCCTTCCGGACCACCGGAACGGTGATCCGGCGTCCACCCAGCCAACCCTTCAGTGTGTCGGCGATCCCCAAGGCGATGGCCGGCAGGTGATAGCGGAGGGGATAGGCCAGGGTGCTTGAGAGCCCGCTCACGAAGGGGATCTGGGAGACAACGGCCCGAAGGCCTTCCGGCGTCTGGGCGGCAGCCATCAGGACGTGGCCGCCTGAAAAGGAGGTGCCCCAGAGTCCAATGCGACTCCCGTCCAACCGGGGATCCCCTCTCACGAACGCCATGGCCGCCAGGTAATCCTCCACCTGCCGGGCGGGAGAGACCAGTTGGCGCGGCTCCCCGGAGCTCCCTCCGAAGTGCCGGTAGTCGAAGACCAGTACCGCCATGCCACGGGCGACAAAGTGTTCCGCGAAGGGGGCCAGGCCGAAGCCTCGCTCCGCTCCGATCCCGTGGGCCAGGATCACCACGGGAGGTGCGACTCCGTCCCCTCTCCCCTTCGGATGGTGATCATCCTCGGGTAGGTAGAGATCCCCTGCGCACTCCCCGTCCCCGGAGGGAAAGCGGAGCTTCAGGGGGGCCGGGTCTCGTGGGGAACGGTCCCGTGAACGGTCCCCTGGGCCCGGGTCCCGCGGGACCGGGTCCCCTGGGGAAGGCTCGGGCGGTTGCCCTCTGTGGGTGGAAGGCCGCTCGTTGGAGGGGGTCACGCGTCGTCTTTCTCCTCTCGGGGACCCGGGGGGATTCGGATCGTGTCGCCCACCGTCCAGATGTGAGGCGGGCCAACGACCAAGGCGGGCCCCTGCCTCCCCAACCCGAAGGGGGAAGGGGGGTTGCGGCCCTGGATCTTCGTTGGGCCGCTTCACCGATGCTACCGCATCGCTTTCAGCGACCCGCCTCGACCCGGGCACACACGCGCAAAGCGCGTGGGTCGCGCAAGACCCCTTCCCGGCGGCCCCTCTACTTCTTCAACGGCCTTCT
>REED01000013.1 GCA_007695225.1 Gemmatimonadales bacterium | reverse complement strand
GGTTGGCGGTCGGGGACCGAGCCTCGAGAAGGGCGACACCGTCCACGATATTCACTCCCACGGTGGCAATGGTTCGGCCCGAAGGCCTGGGTGGCGGGCATCGATGGGGCGGCATCGACAGGGTACCCGCTCCCTATACCCCCTATCAACCTTGTGGACCGACAGTGTGTCCTTCAGGATGCATTACTTCTATACCGATTCCATCGCGTCCACCCTCCGTGCCTCTTTGTCCATGGCCTCCGCGCCTGGGCTCGGGACACGCCCCCGGCCCAGGCCCCACATTCCATGCGCCTTTCCCTCCCCCCCGGGCTTTTCCCCCGCCTGCTCCTGGGCTTCCTGGCGGGCACCCTGGTCGGACTTCCGGCTCCCGCGCCCCTCTCCGCCTACCTCGCCCAGGTCACGCAGGACGGCGAGCCGCGGCCGGAGCCTACCCCACTCCCCGGCGGCGCCTTTCCTGGGGCGTACCCTGGCCCCTCCCCCTGGGCCTTCCCGGTGGACCCGGAAATGGCACCCCGCCCCGAGGTCCGGGCAGTGCGCACCTCGGAACCCATCGTGATCGACGGCCGCATGGACGAGGAGGCTTGGGCCACGGCCGTTCCCGTGGGGCACTTCGTGCAAGGAGTCCCGGACCTGGGGATGCCCGCCACCCAGCCCACCGTGGTCCGGATCCTCTATGACGACACCCACCTCTACCTGGGGGTCGTGAACTACGATTCGGACATGGACCGGCTCATGATTGCCGGACTCGAACACGACTTCAACCCGGGGAGCGGGGACCTCTTCGCCGTTTCCATCGACCCCTTCCTGGACCGACGCAACTCCTTCCTCTTCTTCGTGAACCCGGGCGGGGCGATTCGCGACGAGCAGACCTTCAATGACAGCCGGAACGTGAGCGTGGCCTGGGAGGGCCCCATCCGGGCCGAGGTGTTGCACACCGACTCGGCCTGGGTGGTGGAGATGGCCATCCCCTTCAGCACCCTCCGCTTCGACCCGAACCGGCCGATCCAGGACTGGGGGATCAACTTCCTGCGCCGGGTGCGGCGCTCGAACGAGAGCTCCTACTGGTCACCCCTCTCCCGGCGGGAGGTGATCCACCGGATGTCCCGGGCCGGGACGATGACGGGGCTCGAGGGGATCCAGGCGGGCCGGAACCTGACGGTCAAGCCCTTCGTGCTGGCTGCCTCCTCCCGGGGGCGGGCCGTCCCGGACGAGGTGGCCGGCAACCGCTATGACGCCGGGGTGGATCTCAAGTACGGGATCACCCCGGGCCTCACCATGGACCTGACCTACCGCACCGACTTTGCCCAGGCGGAGCTGGACCAGGAGCAGGTGAACCTGACCCGGTTCTCACTCTTCTTTCCGGAGCGCCGGGAGTTCTTCATCGAGAACTCCGGGGTGTTCCAGTTCGGGGACCAGAACGAGCGGAACTACCGGATGGGGTCGTCGCTCCGGGACTTCACCCTTTTCCACTCCCGGCGCATCGGGCTGACCCCCGGCGGGCAACCCATCCCCATCTTGGGAGGGGGCCGGGTCACCGGGCGGACAGGGGACTTCGAGGTGGGCGTGCTGAACATGCAGACCGAGTCGCTGGACGGCCTCCCCGCCGAGAATTTCACGGTGGCGCGGGTCAAGCGGAACGTGTTCGGCAACTCGGACGTAGGCGTCCTGGTGGTGAACCGCCAGGGAACCGGCGATCTGGGCGATGGGAGCTACAACCGGAGCTGGGGCGCCGACGCCAACCTCCGTCTCCTGGGGAACCTGGTGATCACGAGCTACCTGGCCGGGACCGACGGCTCCGAGGCCGGGAGCTCGGGGCTCGCCTGGCGGGCCGGGGCCGCGTGGCGCGACCGGTTCTGGAACGCCTCGACCTTCGTCCGTCGGGTGGACGAGGACTTCGATCCCGGGGTGGGCTTCGTGCGACGGCGTGACGCGCTTCACCGCTACGCCACGGTGGGGGTCCATCACCAGCCGGAGGGGTCCTGGCTCCAGGAGCTGGCGCCCTACGTGGAGGTGGACTACATCTCGAACCTGGGCGGGCTCCTGGAGACCCGCATCGTCTCGGGAGGGCTGGACCTCTCGGTCCGGAGCGGGGAGTCGGTCACCCTCACGGCGAGCGACCGGTTCGAGCGCCTTGGGAGCCCTTTCGCCATTGCCTCCGGGGTGGTCCTCCAGCCTGGGGACTATGAGTTCCGGAATGCGGTGGTGGCCCTCCAGAGCTCCAGCTCCCGGAGCCTGACCGGGCAGGTGCAGGTGGGGTACGGCGAGTTCTGGAGCGGCACCCGGACCTCCCTTTCCTCCCGGGCCTCGTGGCGACCCCGCTACGACCTCTTCACCGAGGTGTCGGTGGAGCGCAACCAGGTGGACCTCCCCGAGGGGGCGTTCGAGGCCGACGTGGCCCGCGCCGCCCTACGGTACGCCTGGTCCACCAAGCTCTCGGGGAGCGCCTTTCTCCAGTACAACCGGCAGACCGACCAGTGGGTCACCAACGTGCGCTGGAACTACCGCCATGCCCCCATGAGCGACGTCTTCCTGATCTTCACCCAGCGGCAGGGCTCCGGGATCGACGGCCCCCAGGAGCGCTCGGTGGCCCTCAAGGTGACACGGCTGGTGGGATTCTGAGGGGGAGGCCGGGGGCCTGGAAGGGGGAGCGGCGCTCGCCTCCAGTTGACGCGCCTGTCACGATGGAAGTGGCTTCCCGGGCTCCCACGCTGGCCTGCGACTGGAGTTCACTCCCGCCGCCTCCACCCCGCCTCGGGTCAGAACTCCCCCCCGCAGATGAACCCGTCCGTCCGGATCATCAGCGTTGGTGGTCCAGGCGCGAACGGCTCGGCATGCCTCGGGCCGCGGGGCTTCTGAATCGGCACTCCAACCCGGCATTGCAGCGACTGACCCGGCTTCGGGCACGGTTCCTCGATGCACCTCGCGCGCCTTCTCCAAGACGGCTCTTGAAGAGAGTACAGGGCGCCACCGTTGGGAGCGCCAGGGAGCCCTAATCGTAGGCGGCGACC
>REED01000223.1 GCA_007695225.1 Gemmatimonadales bacterium | reverse complement strand
AGGCGATTCAAACACCCTACGGCCTTCTGCCCTGTGGAAAAAGGGGCTCCTCGACGACCCGAGTCTCGAGCTGTCGACTACTCCCACCCCTGGAGCCAGTCGAGGAGGGCCTCGACGAGCTCTGCGCGCGACGAACTGAAGGCGTGCCCGTCTTCGAAGAGGCGGAAGCGCACATCCGTGGCGCCGAGTTCCCTTAGTGCACGGTACAGGGGAAGGTGCATCCCTTCCAGTTGGGGGATCACCACGTTGGCGTCGTCGAGGCCCGAGACGAGGAGGAGGCTTCGGTCCCGGAGGCCGGGCGCCAGCGCCGGAAGCCAGAACCGTTCCCGGTCTTCCAGGAACTCGCGCCAGAACTCCGTCAGATCGTTCGGATCCTCCCCGATCCACTCGACGCGGATCGGACCACTCTCCCCGAAGGTGGGGCCCAGCGCCGTCTGGACGGACGTTCGGTACGCATCGTCCTCCCTGACACGCAACGCCATCTCGTAATGGTCCGTGGGCGCGATGGAGAAGAGCCGCCGGACCCGCGGCTCCTGCGCGGCGAACGCCAGCACCGTGGAGGCACCGAAGCTGTATCCACCCACCGATACGCGCTGGATGTCCACCCCGAAGCGATGGACGACCTCCTCCCCGTGCAGCCAGTCGAAGGCGGCCTGGCCGTCGTCGATGGCGCCGGTGAACGTGAACGTGCCTCCGCTGTCGTGCCAGCCGCGGGGGGCAAAC
Organism: Gemmatimonadales bacterium; assembly: GCA_007695225.1. Taxonomy (GTDB): domain Bacteria; phylum Gemmatimonadota; class Gemmatimonadetes; order Longimicrobiales; family Gaopeijiaceae; genus T3Sed10-66. The sequence continues at coordinate 2,317 of REED01000223.1, read as the reverse complement.
ATGACCACGTTCATGCCCGCTGCCGAGAGGGCCGCGCCCAGCCCGAGGACCTCCTCCCCCCGGCTCGCCAGACCGGGAAAGAGGAGCACCGTGGCCCTGGGTGCCGGGCCCTCACCCACATGGACGGTGCCCCGCATCATCGCCCCTGCGCTGGGGATCGAAACCGACACCGTCTGGCCCTGCCCAACCACAGGGACCGGCAGGAGCAGCGTGGCGAGTGCGACGAGCCAGGGGCCGGAGCGACGTGCCGCGAAGGATCCCTGCTGCCTGGGAACGAAGGTGAGGTCGGACGATTCGGTGTTCCGCATGGTGTCATGTCTCTTTGAGAAGGACGGTGGGTGCACCTGGTCCCTACGCAAAACACTTCCGGATGGGGCCATGCCCCGGTGGCTCCAGGCGACCAGAGCGTTCAGGGGGTGATCCGTTCCTCGGGCCAGATTGTGGCGAATCTCTCGCGGACCCAGGGGCTCTCCCACGGGAGGATTCCCATCACGCGGTACCATAGCACCATCGGCTGGCGCTCCTCGATGGCCTGGTGCGGGGGGCCGGGGTGGCGCGGGTGAGGGCGGCACGCGCCTCCGGCATCCCAGTCATGGGGCGGCGACGGGTCGAACTCAAACTGCGGGATGGGCTCAGGAGCCGCGAGGTCGAAGGCCGGAGACCGATCGAGGTCGGACCAACGCTTCGCGTGGGTGCCCCGGCCTGGGGAGGCTCCACACCCACCGGGAGGTGTTCGGGTGCACCTGTCATCGAACCAAGGGAGACTTCGAGCGGGACCGCGCCCGGGATGCGTGGCCCTCGGCGCGCGGCTTCCGCGTCCTGAGGTTCTCGTGGTGGCAGATCACACGGCAGTCCATGGAGACGGCCGTACTCCTGGCCCAGGCCCTGGTGCGAAGCTGACCGTGGTGCAGCCGGCCATCCCGGATTACTCTTTCCTACTTTCAACCCAAGCCGCCTGCCATGCGTCGTCTCCATACTGCCAACCTCCTTTGGATCATCGCCGCCTGCAGCCCGGGCGCGCCCGGGGATGCGCCGGGCGATGCGTCGACCGCGGCGCCGGGCCAGGGCGCGGCCGTCGCCTTCGGTTCCAGCCAGCATCTCTTTGCCTGGACGGCGTCGGCCGACCCGACGCAGCCCGATTTCCTGGCGGTGCTGGACGTTCGGTCTGGCGGCGAGGGCGACCGGTATGGCCACCTGGTCACCACGCTGGCGGTGCCGGGGGTGGGGAACGATCCGCATCACACCGAGCACGAGATGCCGGCGGATGGGCGCCTCTTTGCCAACGGGTATGCCACCGGGCAGACCTGGATCTTCGACCTGGCCACCCCGGAGGCCCCCCGCCTTGCCGGGCAGTTCGGCGACCTGGACGGCTACTCGCATCCCCATTCCTACGTTCGCCTCCCGAACGGCAACGTGCTGGCCTCCTTCCACATGCGGCACGAGGCCGGGGGGATGACCCCAGGGGGGCTGGTGGAGATCACGCCCGAGGGTGATGTGGTGCGGTCGAGCTCGGCCTTCGGGGCCGGCCTCCCGCGGGAGGCGCGGACGTACTCGCTGGCGGTGGTGCCGGCCCTGGACCGGGTGGTGAGCACCACCACCGACATGGATGAACGGAATCCCCACTTCGCCCGCGAGGTGCAGGTCTGGCGCCTGAGCGACCTCACCCTCCTCCACACCTTCGAACTCCCCCCGGGCCCCCGCGGTGACGAGGCGGACTACACCGCCGAACCCCGCGTCCTGTCCGACGGACGCACGGTCATCGTGACCACCTTCTCGTGCGGGATGTACCTCCTGGAGGGCCTGGAGGGCGACGCCCCCAGCGGGCGGCTCGTGGCCTCCTTCCCACGCTCGGACGACACCTGGTGCGCCATCCCCGTGGTGAGCGGCGACCACGTGATGATCACCGTGGAGGAGATTCCCGGGGTGGTGAGCCTCGATGTGTCCGACCCTGCGCGGCCCCGGGAGGCGGCACGGGTCACCCTCCCCGACGGGTGGGTCCCGCACTGGCTGGCGCTGGAGCCGAATGGCCGGCGGCTGGTGCTCACCGGGTACGGCGCCATGGAGAACCGGGTGGTGCTGCTGACCCATGACCCGGCCACGGGCGCCCTGGCCCTGGATGAGCGCTTCCGGGAGGAGGGGGCCACGGAGCCGGGGGTGCGGCTGGCCGGGGTGCCCCACGGGGCGGTGTTCAGCCGATGATGCGGGGCTTCCGCGGCCTGATTGCGCTCGTCGCATGGACGGGGCTGGGGCTCCAGCTCTGGCTCAAGCTGACGAGTGGAGACTTTGACACCGCCGGGGCCGCGCTCTGGAGCTTCGT
>REED01000055.1 GCA_007695225.1 Gemmatimonadales bacterium | reverse complement strand
GCTAGAAGTCCGGAAGAATCGGGCCGGACATCCCGAAGACCTCCACCATCGACCCCTCCTCGACCTCCGCCCTCCCCTCGGGGAGAACCGCCCAGGCCTGGGTCCGGAGCATGGGCGCGATGCGGAACGACTCCTGACCCGGAAGCACATCCACCCTCGGAGACCCCGATGCGGTGATCTCCACCCGGGCCTTGAGGAATTGACGAAAGGGGAGGGGTTTTCTCCGGGTCTCGCCCAGGGGCATCGGCCACCCCCGTTCCGGCCCCAGCCCCCTCAGGGCACGGAGGAGGGGGTGGACGAAGAAGCGGAAACCCACCGCTGCGGAGATGGGGTTTCCAGGAAGTCCGAAGTGGATCGCTCCACCTGGAAGGACCGCGGCCAGGATGGGCTTCCCAGGGCGAATGGCGGCCCGATGGAAGAGGATCCGTGCGCCCAGACCTTCCAGCGCCTCCGGGACGAAGTCGTACCTCCCCATGGAGACGGCGCCGGTGGAGATCACCAGGCGAGCCCCGGCCTCCACCGCCGCTTCCACCTCCCGGCGGAAGGGGGCCTCGTCATCCCCCAACGTCTTCCGGGAGAGGACGTGAACGCCCTCGTGCTCCAGGGCCCGGGCCAGGAAGGGCCCGTTGGAGTTCCGGATTCCCCCGGGAGGGAGGGGAAGGCGGGGATCGTCCACCAGTTCAGGCCCGGTGGAGAGGATGGCTGCACCCGGGACCTCCAGAACCGGGACTCGCCCCACCCCCAGCGCCGCCAGCGCCATCACCTCCACCGGCCCGATGCGGCGCCCCGGGGCCAGAACCGGATCCCCGGGGAGGAAGTCGGCACCGGCCGGACGGATGTTGCGGCCGGCGGGCTCCTCGTCCAGGAGCCGGATGGAGGTGACCCTCCCCCCCTCCTCCCGGACCTCCACCCGCTCCACCGGCACCACCGTGTCCAACCCGGAGGGAACCGGCGCGCCCGTCATGATTTCCCATGCCTGCCGGGTTCCGCCCTCGACGTCGTCTCCCTGGGTGACGTCGCCCCGTCCTCCAAGGCCTCGAGGGGGGCCGTCCCCCGCCGCCACCCTTCCCACCACCCGGAGCGTGGTCCCGGTGGGAAGCCCTGCCGCGCCTGCCACCAGGGCGAACCCGTCCATGGCGGAATTGGGGAAGGGGGGGAGAGTGGTGGGGCTCGGGAGATCCCCGGAGGAGAACCGGCCTGCGGCCTCCTCCAGGGAGACCTCCTCCCGGGAGAGGGGGCGGGCTTCGGCCTGGAGGAGGCGGAGGGCATCGAGGTAGGAGATCATGGCGCTCGCTGAGACCCGTTAGGGTTCGGGTGACGGGGAAGGTTCGGGTGACGGGGCGCCTGGGACCTGGAGCTGGAGGGCTTCCATCACCCGGTCCGCCAAGAGGGCAGACCGGCGGGGATCATCCAGTCCCACAACCGGCGCATGGAACTCACTTCGCAGATCGTCCGTGACCATGGTCAGAAGATGTCCGGGGTCGGTCCCCACGCTCTGATGGAAAGGCTCGGGGTGAGCCGAGGGGCGGAAGACCTCCACCCGGGGGAACCCACTCCCCTTGAATCCCTCCACCACCACCAGATCCACCCCGGCGAAGTGGCGCTTCAGGAGGGCGGCCAGGGGGAGCTCCTCCGCCTCGTCCCATCCTCCCATGAGGGCGTATCCCTCCGGACCCGTGAGGAGAACCGGGTCCGCGCCTCCTTCCTGTCGCAGTCGCCAGGAGTCGGTTCCGGGGGTATCGAGACGGAACCCATGCCCGTGCTTCACGGCCCCCACCCGAAGCCCCCGTTGGCGGAGTTCCCGGACCAGCCCCACGGCCACCCCGGTCTTGCCCGAATCCTTGAAACCCACCACGCAGAGCACGGGGACCGTCACTTCATCCTCGGCGACCCTCCGTTCCATTTCGCCCAGCTCCTCCCGAGTGTTGGCGCTGCCGAGGCGCCAGGGGGCTTCTCCAGGAGGCGCGAGGGGAAGGATCCGCGCCTCCACCGCATCCAGGAGCCCCATGAGGGACCGGTCCACCCCCGGCCCCAGTTCCGGCCCCAGTTCCGGCCCCACCCTCGCCTCCACCTCGGGGAGACATGTCACCGAGTACCAGGCACAGAGGGGCTCACGGAGGAGTGGGTGGGAGGAGCCCCGGAGGTCGCCCGGAATCCCGGGGACGACGGCCCTCGCGCCCGAGGCCTCCGCTTCCACCAGGATGCGCGTCACCAGGGAAGGGGGGACCGCCGGCATGTCACACGCCAGGAGCAGGACCCCTGTCAGCCCCCGGGACCTGGCCTCGTGAAGGGCCGCGTGGAGCCCACCCAGGGGGCCGAGCCCGGGGATCCGGTCGGGGAGCGTGGCCCCGGGGGCCAGCGCCATGACGGCCGGGTGCCCCGTCACCAGCACCACCTCGGGGAACACCCCTTCCAGGAGCCGAAGGGCACGGCGCGCCATGGGCTCACCCTGGAACGAGGCGAGCGCCTTCATTCCCCCGAACCGCCGGCTCTCGCCGCCGGCCAACACGACTCCCAGCGTCGCGCCCTGGAGGGCTTCCGGGCCTGCGGAAACACGCCTCATCCCTTCATCCCCCCGCCTTCGGGGGTGGCCGGCGGGGAGCCTCGCCCATCCCCCTCCGCCCCGGCTTCCCCCGCCTCCGCTACCCGCTCCATACCGGTGTAGACGTTGAATCCCCGTTCACTGAGGAAGCCCACCAGGGTCATCCCGAACCGCCGGGCCAGGTCCACCGCCAGGCTGGAGGGAGCACCCACTGCCGCCACGGCCGGGATTCCCGCCGCCAGGGCCTTCTGGAGGATCTCGAAGGAGGCACGGCCGCTCACCAGGAGGAGGCCCTCCTCCGGCGGTACGGTGCCCGCGAGGAGGACGTGACCCACGATGCGGTCCACGGCGTTGTGACGCCCCACATCCTCCCTGAGGACCCGAAAGCTCCCGTCGGACGCCACCAGCGCCGCTGCGTGGATCCCGCCCGTGCGCTGGAACACGCCCTGTCCGTCACGGAGGGCCTGGGGAAGCTGCTTCAGCACCCGAGGCTCCATGCGAACGCCGGAGCCGGCAGGGAAGGGGACGCACCCCTTCACCTCCACGGCGTCCAGCGAGGCCTTCCCGCAGACGCCGCAGGACGAGGTGGTGTAGAAGTTCCGGTTCAGGAGGGCCGGGTCGAAGGAGACCCCCTCCCGCAGGGCCACCGAGACGACGTTGTATTCCTGGGTCTCGGGTCCGGTGCAGTAGGAGATGGTCCGGATCTCGTCCCGGGACCGGATGAGCCCTTCGGAGAAGAGAAACCCGGCCGCCAACTCGAAGTCGTCCCCCGGGGTACGCATGGTCACGGCCACCGGATGGACGGCGGGCGCACCGGACGCTCCCACCACCTCCAGCCGGATCTCCAGGGGCTCCTCCACCGCCACCCGGTCCCGGACAAGCCCCCGGTCCTCACCCCGGCGGCGATCCACCTCCACCACCTCGGATCCCCGACGCGGGACGATCATGGGGCGATCCTCCTGAGCGGGGGGGGCGCGGGAGGACTCCCCCCCCCGACCCGGGGATTCCCGGCGGAGGCGGATCTCAGGGGAGCGAAGGGGAATGGAAAGTACTCCATCCTCCCAATCTCCCCGCCCCCGCATCGAAATGCCAGCCCGGCCCGGGGGAAAGCCCTTCGGCGGCATCGCGAACCGTGGCTTGATCGGAACCGGGGGGGGACCTACCTTCAGCAGGCTCTTCCACGGGGGTGCATGGGTCTGGACCCGTCGCCCCCGAGTTCACGCAGGCCCGGCAGGACTCCCTCGATGGGGAGGCCCGGGCGAAGATCAGTTCAAGAACCGCGAAAGGGACGGAATGGACATCCACGAATACCAGGCCAAGGAACTCTTCCGGAACGCCGGAATCCCGGTGCCCCCCGGAGAGGTGGTGACCACCCCGGAGGCCGCCGAGGCAGCTGCCGACAAGCTGGGAGGCAAGGTGGTGGTAAAGGCCCAGGTCCACACCGGGGGCCGCGGGAAGGCCGGCGGAGTGAAGCTGGCATCCTCCGCCGCCGAGGCCCGGGAGCACGCCTCCCGGATCCTGGGCATGACCATCAATGACCTGACGGTCCACAAGGTCCTCGTCACACCGGCCGAGGACATCGCGTCCGAGGCCTACGTGGGCGTGCTGGTGGACCGGAAGAGCCAGGCCCCGGTGTTCATGGTGTCACCCGAGGGCGGGGTGGACATCGAAGAAGTGGCGGCCACCAATCCGGATGCCATCCGAAAGGTGCGGATTGACCCCCGGTACGGGCTCCTTCCCCACCAGGCCTACGGAATGGCCGCGTTCCTCTACTCCGAGCCGGCGCAGGTGAAGCAGGCCACGAAGATCATCGGCCAGCTCTACCAGGCGTTCCTGGATGGCTCCTGTTCGCTGGCCGAGATCAACCCCCTCATCGTGACGCCGGACGGGGACGTGAAGGCCATCGACGCCAAGGTGAGCGTGGACGAAAGCGCCCTCTTCCGCCTTCCCGACGTAGAGGCGTTCCGGGACCTGGATGCTGAGCCTCCATCGGAGACCAAGGCCCGGGAGGCCTCCCTCTCCTTCGTGAAGCTGGATGGGAACGTGGGATGCTGCGTCAACGGCGCCGGGCTGGCCATGGCCACCATGGACCTGGTGAAGTACTACGGCGGCGAGCCGGCCAACTTCCTGGACATCGGGGGTTCCTCCAACCCCGACAAGGTGGTGGCCGCGCTGGAGATCATCACGGCGGACCCCAGCGTCGAGGTGATCCTCTTCAACATCTTCGGCGGAATCACCCGGTGCGACGACGTGGCCAACGGGATCGTGGCCGCCACGAAGCAGATCGACATCAAGCCCCCCATCTTCATCCGCCTTACCGGCACCAACGAGGAAGAGGCGCTGGCCATCCTCAAGGACGCCGGGTTCCCCGCCTACACCTCGATGGACGATGTGGTGGAGAAGGCAGTCCAGTTCGCGGCCCAGGCCTGACACGCATCCGCCGAAACCAATCCCAGGGCAGGAGAATTCCAACACATGTCGATCTTCATCGATGAATCGACCCGGCTCGTCGTTCAGGGCATCACTGGACGCGACGGCTCGTTCCACTCCCACCAGATGGTGGAATACGGCACCAACGTGGTGGCAGGCGTCACTCCCGGGAAGGGAGGACAGTCCTTCACCGCAGACAACGGGACCGAGGTCCCCATCTTCAATACCGTGGACGACGCGGTGCAGGCGACCGGGGCCAACACCTCGGTCATCTACGTCCCGCCCCCCTTCGCCGCCGGTGCCATCATGGAGGCCGCCGACGCCGGGGTGAGCTTCATCGTGGCCATCACCGAAGGGGTTCCGGTACTGGACATGGCCCGGACCGCAGCCTTCGTGCAGGACCGGGGCGCCCGACTCCTGGGGCCGAACTGCCCCGGCCTCATCTCACCGGGCAAGTCCAAGGTGGGGATCATCCCCGGACAGATCACCACCCCGGGACCGGTGGGCGTGATCTCCCGCTCCGGCACCCTCACCTACGAAGCGGTGAACCAGCTCACCCAGGCCGGCATCGGCCAGACCACTTGCGTAGGCATCGGGGGAGACCCCATCATCGGCACCAACTTCATCGACTGCCTCGATGCCTTCGGGAAGGATCCGGACACCCGAGCCATCGTGATGATCGGAGAGATCGGCGGTACCGACGAACAGGAGGCTGCGGAGTGGGTGAAGGCCAACCTGGACATTCCGGTGGTCGGCTTCATCGCCGGACAGACGGCACCTCCGGGCCGCAGGATGGGGCATGCCGGTGCCATCATCTCCGGTTCCGCCGGCACCGCCGAGGAGAAGATGAAGGTCTTCCAGGAGAACGGCATCGCCGTGGCCAAGCGTCCGGCGGACATCCGGGATCTCATCAAGGAGGGGTTGGGGCTCTGAGCCTCCTTCGCGTCAAGACGCGGGGGGTCAGCCCCTGATGATGGAGCTGGCCGACATTCTGACCCGGGAACGGATCCGGATCCCCCTTCAGGCCGAAGGTCTGAAGGACGGGGTCCGGATTCTCCTGGATATGGTGGATCCGACGGGGGAGTTGGGAGGTGATCCCAATGACCACCTGGACCGTCTCCGCTCCGGCGACGGGGGGTATGTCCTTTATCCCACGCCCAGGAGCTGGATCGGAATCTTTCGCGGCGGAACCGGCACGGCTGCAGCGCTGGGAGTATCCTCCGAGCCCCTGTCCTCCCCCCTGGATGACGAGGATGGAGCGATCCGTATCCTGTTCCTACTCCGGATCGGCCACCGCACAAGGCTGCGGGACCAGGGGGTTCAGGCCCTCTCCGAGGTCATGGGCTCCCCCCAGGTGGAGGGAGCGCTCCTCACCGCCCGGAGTGCCGAGGAGGTCCGGAGTCTCCAGGCGCTCATGCGAATCCCCCTTGTAAGTCGCCTGCGGGTGCGGGATGCCTTGACGCCCCTCACCTACCGCATCTACCCCGACACCCCCCTCCACGAGGTGGTGGACCTCATGGCCCGGAAGGGACTGTCCGCCCTTCCGGTGGTTGGGGAGGGACTCCAGGTCCTGGGCGTGGTCACGGCAGGAGAGGCGCTTCGCCAGAGCCTCCAGGGAATCGTTCGCGAGGCGCACAGCGTCGGGATGACCGCCCGGGATGTCATGAGCCGCTCGGTCCTCTGCGTCACCGAAGACCAGGCGTTGGAGGATGCGGCCCAGGTCATGGTCAACCGGGACACCGCGCAGCTCCCCGTGGTAAGGGAAGGGGAGATGGTGGGGTTCCTCACACGGGAGGCCGTCCTGCGGGCGCTGTTCACGGAAGAACCGACGGGCTGAGGCATCGCCCTCTCTTCTCTCTCCTCTTTTTCTTCTTCCCATTCCACTCGTTTCGTTTCACCTCACGCAATCGGAGAAGTGCCCCTATGAATCGCACGCTGGCCATCATCAAGCCCGACGCCGTCGCCGCCGGAAAGGCCGGAAAGGTCCTGGCCCATCTGGAGGACGCGGGGTTCACCGTCCGGGCCGCCCGGATGACCCGACTGAATCGGGCCCAGGCCGAGGCGTTCTACGCCGTCCACCGGGAGCGTCCCTTCTTCGCCTCCCTGGTTTCCTTCATGACGTCGGGGCCGGTGATCCCCTTCCTCCTGGAGAGGGACAACGCCGTTCTGCAGCTCCGGGAGACCATCGGCGCCACGGACCCCGCCGAGGCCGCCGAAGGCACCATCCGCCAGCGGTTCGCCGAGTCGAAGGAGCGGAATGCCATCCATGCCTCGGATTCGGATGAGAACGCCGCCGTGGAGATCGGCTTCTTCTTCTCCCATCACGAGATTCTGGGGCTCTGACCGCCCATTCCCTGGAGGTGGCCGCCGCCATTCCCGGCCGTCGGCCACCTCCGGGGATCCCTTCCCCTGACCGCCCCCGCCATGTCGACCTCCCTCCCCGAACTGACCCATGCGGCTGTCGTGGGAGCCGGCGCCTCCGGACGGGGGGTCGCCCGGTCCCTGGCTGCGGTGGGGATCGAGGTCACGGTGCTGGAACGGAGCCCGGAGGCGGCGGATCGGGCCCTCCAGTCCCTGAAGGAAGGGATGGAGCGGGATCTGGGGCGATGGGGGATCACAACCTCAGAACGGGACGCCATCCTCTCCCGGCTGAGTTGGACCACGGACCCGGCCGGAGTGGCCGGAAACCCCGCCATCTTCGAGGCGATCCAGGAGGACCCGAAGGAGAAGCGAATCCTCCTCCGGAGCCTCCATGAGCATGCGGACCCCGACGCCATCTTTCTTCTGGGTACCTCCACCCTCTCCGTCTCGGCCCTGGCGGAATCCCTCCCCCTGGAGCGGAGATCCCGGGTCGTGGGACTCCATTTCCAGCACCCCGTGACACGGGTGGACCTGGTGGAGCTTGTGCGGGGACGGGATACCGGAGCCGAAGCCGAGGAGATGGCACGGGAACTCTCCCGTCGCCTGGGCAAGGAGGTCATGGAGGTTGCGGAATACCCGGGATACGTGACCACCCGTCTGACCCTGGTCATCATCAATGAAGCCGCCCATGCCGTCATGGAGGGCGTGGCCACCCGGGATGCCGTGGACCGGGCCATGAAGCTCCGCCTCGGGGCGACCCACGGCCCGCTGGCCCTGGCGGACGAGATGGGGCTGGACTCCGTCTATCGGTCCCTGAATTCCCTCTGGCACGAGCTTGGCCTCACCCAGTTCCGCCCCGCACCCCTTCTCCGGCGCATGGTGAACGACGGCTGGCTGGGCGAGAAATCAGGACGCGGATTCTACCGCTACGATGACGCGGGCCGCCGGCTCCACGAGGACGAGGACCTCCGGGAGCCCTCCATCGACCGCTACTTCCGGTCCTAGGAGCCCGTCCATGCGGGTCCTGGTCCTTAACTCCGGCTCCTCTTCCGTGAAGTATCAGGTGGTGGATACCGGCACCGAGGCCCCCCTCCTGGTGGGGCAGGTGGAACGGATCGGCGCCGGGGGTGCCATCCTGACCCAGACCAGGACCTCGGATCACCGACGGACCCGCAGCTCCGCCGAGATCCTGGATCACCGGGATGCGGTGCAGGCCATCCTGGACCTCATCTGGGACCCGGAGGAGGGGGCCCTGGCGGACGCGTCGGAGCTGGATGCGGTGGGGCACCGGGTCGTCCATGGGGGAGAGGCCTTCACCGAACCCCAGGTCATCGACGACGCGGTGGAGGAGGGGATCCGGGACTGCTTCGACCTGGCGCCACTCCACAACCCCCACAATCTCCTGGGGATCCGTGCGGCCCGTGACCGGTTGCCCGAGATCCCCCACGTGGCGGTTTTCGATACCTCCTTCCATGCCTCGCTCCCGCCGGAGGCCTACCACTACGCCCTCCCGTACGTCCTCTACCGCCGGCACCGGATCCGCCGGTACGGATTCCACGGGACCAGCCACCGCTACGTCCTCCGAAGAACTGCAGAACTCCTGGAACGGGACCCCGCCTCCCTCCGGATCGTCTCCCTCCATCTGGGGAATGGAGCCTCGGCCTGCGCCATCCGAAACGGGCGCTCTGTGGATACCTCCATGGGGTTCACCCCACTGGAGGGACTCGTGATGGGAACCCGCTCCGGAGACCTGGATCCGGCGGTGATCCTCCATATCATGGCCCGGGAGGAACTCTCCCTCTCCGACGCCGGATCCCTCCTGAACAAGCATTCGGGGCTGCGGGGAATCTCCGGGATCTCCGGCGATATGCGGGACCTCCTGGAGGAAGAAGCCGCGGGAGCGGAACGGGCTGCCCTGGCGCTGGAGATCTACACGTACCGGATCCGGAAGTATGTGGGCGCCTATGCTGCGATCCTGGGTGGCCTCGACGCGGTGGCCTTCACCGGTGGGGTAGGGGAGAACGCTGCGGGAATCCGGAGCCGCACGCTGGAGGGCCTGGGGTTCCTCGGCCTGGATGTGAACGACGCACACAATGGGGAGCTCGTGGGAGGCCGGGAGGGCACCTTCCATTCCGGTCCGGTGGCCTGCCTCGTCATCCGAAATGGGGAGGAACTCACCATCGCCCGGGAAACAGAGGAAACGGTCCGGGGCAAGCGTTGACACTGGTGCTCACTCTAAGGTAGTTTTGCCTTCTATGCTCAGGGTCAACCTTGTCGATCTGGATCGTTCCGGAACCCAGGAAATCAAGGGGGAGATCCCTGGGGATTCCGAGTTCTGGGAAGAACTGGATCTCGTGCTGGTGGAACCGCTGGGAATCGCCCTGGTGGTTACGGGCATCCCAGGCGGGCAGGTGTTGGCCCGAGGCGAGATGACGGCGGTGGTGGCCAAGGAATGCCGCCGGTGCCTCGAACCCCTGGAAGTGGGGGTGAAGGAGTCCCTGGACCTGGTCTGGCTCGACCCGGATGAGTTCGGGGATGCGGAGGACGGGGAGTTCCGGCTTGTGGAGGCCACGGCCACCGAACTGGATCTGGCGCCAGCACTGCGGGAGGAATTCCTCCTGTCAGTGCCTCGCTTCGTCCTCTGCAAAGAGGACTGTAAAGGGCTATGCCCCCGCTGCGGGGTCAACTGGAACATCGAAACTTGCGATTGCACCCTGGAGGAGCCGGACCCGCGATGGGAGGCCCTTCGGACCATGAAGAACGAATAGGGAGCTTACCATGGCGGTCCCAAAGAAGCGGACGTCTAAGCAGCGGCAGCGGAAGCGTCGGACCCACTACAAGGCCGACGCCGTTGCCGTGCACAGTTGCGCCCGCTGCGGTGATCCGAAGCAGCCTCATCGGGTCTGCCCCGCCTGCGGGTATTATCGGAACGAGGCCGTCCTCAAGGTCGAACTCGACTGATCGGGAGGCGGGCGATGCGGATCGCCCTTGATGCACTGGGCACCGATGATGCACCGGGCCCCGAGATCGAAGGTGCCCTGGGTGCCCTTGAGGACGGGCCCGAGGACCTGACCCTTCTTCTCGTGGGGAACGGACCTCTCCTGGAGGAGGAACTGACCAAGCGAGGCTCGGACATTCCCCGGGGCCGGCTTGAAGTCGTGCATGCCCCGGATCGGATCCTTCCGGGGGAGTCCCCCGCAACAGCGGTCCGGCGACGCCCCCAATCCTCCATCGTCACCGGGATCCGGCTTCAGAAGGAAGGCCGGGCCGAGGCGTTTGTGAGCGCCGGCTCCACCGGCGCGGTCATGGCTGGCTCCCTCATCCTCCTCCGCCCCCTCCCAGGTGTGGATCGTCCGGCCATCGGGACCCTCCTCCCAACAGCGGCGGGCCCCACCCTGATGCTGGACGCCGGAGCCAACGTGGACTGTAAGTCCCGTCACCTGCTCCAGTTCGCCCAGCTGGGACATATCTATGCCCAGGACCTCATGGGACTGGAACGGCCAAGGGTCGCCCTCCTGAACATCGGCGAGGAACCGGAGAAGGGCGACGAACTGGCGCTGGAAACCCACGCCCTCCTCCGGAAAGCTCCTGGGATCAACTTCGTGGGGAACGTGGAGGGACGGGACATCATTCAGGGAGCCTGTGATGTCCTCGTGTGTGACGGATTTGTGGGGAATGTGCTCCTCAAGTTCTATGAATCGGTGGCGGAATTCATCGTGGGACTCCTCTACCGCGAGATGGACCGGATCGGAACCGAACTGGACGTCCGAGGCGCCTTCCGGGTTCTGGACTACAGTGAATACGGGGGCGCCCCACTCCTGGGCGTGAACGGGGTCACGGTGATCTGTCACGGGAGCTCTACCCCCCGGGCGATCCGGAATGCCATCGGGGTGGCCTCCCGGGCCGTGGCCTCGGGGATGGTGACCCACATTGCCCGGGAACTCGATCTCAACGGAACCGCTGGAGAGGACTGACCCCATGTCCCTTGCTCTCCTCTTTCCCGGCCAGGGCTCCCAGTTCGTGGGGATGGGCCGGGACCTGGCGGAAGCGTTCCCCGTGGCTGCCGACACCTTCCGGGAAGCCGATGAGGTCCTGGGCCTCCCCCTCTCCCGCCTCATGTGGGAGGGACCCGAGAAGGAGTTGGTACTGACCCAGAACGCTCAGCCGGCAATTCTGGTCCACTCCGTGGCGGCGCTCCGGATAGGAGAGGAACACCTGGAAGCGCCGGCTCTGGCAGCCGGGCACTCCCTGGGAGAGTTCTCTGCCCACGTGGCGGCGGGAACGCTGAATTTCGCCGATGCCCTCCAAGCGGTGCGGCGCCGAGGTGAACTCATGTACGAGGCCGGCACCCGGCGCCCCGGGACCATGGCGGCCCTCCTCGGCCTGGACGACGATGCGGCGGAAGACCTCTGCCGCGGCGTGTCCAGGGGACCCGATTCGGTGGTGGTCCCTGCAAACCTGAACTCCACCGGGCAGGTGGTGATTTCCGGAGATGTGGACGCGGTGGAGCGGGCCCAGCAAGCCGCCCCTGAAGCCGGTGCCCGGCGGGTCGTTCCCCTGAACGTTTCCGGTGCTTTCCATTCTCCCCTCATGGCGCCGGCGCAGGAGGGCCTCCAGGCTTTTCTGGACCACGTCGAGATGCGGGACCCGCGCTTCCCGGTGATCTCCAACGTCACGGCCGGAGCCGTGGAGACCGCCGTGGATGCCCGTGAGCTTCTGGTCCGCCAGCTCACCTCCCCGGTGCGGTGGTCGGCATCGGTGACCACCATGCTGGAAAGGGGAGTGACGGAGTTCGTGGAATTCGGTCCCGGAAGCGTCCTCACGGGGCTGAACCGGCGGAATGCCCGGGGGGTGTCCTCCCGCGCCTGTGGAACGACCGACGAGGTCGCCTCCCTATCGGAGCACGCATAACGACACCCCTGCTGCACCCGACCGCTGCGGCGCATCCATCGGGCGCGCCCTGGACAGGCGATCCGCCCGTCCAGGCTCCCCGTCCTGAATGAACAGAGCAGGAGTACCCATGGAATTGAAGGATCGAGTGGCGCTGGTGACGGGGGGATCCCGAGGAATCGGGCTCTCCATCAGCCGTGCCCTGGCCGAGGCTGGAGCTCGGGTGATCGTGATCGGTCGGGACGGAGAACGGGCGGCGGCGGAAGCGGCAACCCTTCCGGGTGGGGGACACATCGGGCTCGGCTGTGACGTGGCGGATCCCGCCCAGGCCACCGAGACGGTGCGGACGGCTGAAGAGGCCGCAGGACCCATCTCGATCCTGGTGAACAACGCGGGGATCACCCGGGACAACATCCTGCTGCGTCTGAAGGATGAGGATTGGGATGAGGTCATGGCGGTCAACCTCAAGGGCGCCTTCAACATGACCAGGGCGCTGACTCGGGGAATGATGAAGCTGAGGGATGGGGTCATCCTGAACATCACCTCGGTGGTGGGGATCTCGGGCAACGCGGGACAGTCCAACTACGCGGCTTCCAAGGCGGGGCTCATCGGGTTCACCCGGAGCGTGGCCCGGGAGTTGGCCTCCCGGAACGTCCGGTGCAATGCCATTGCACCCGGTTATATCGAGACGGACATGACGGGTGCGCTGGACGAAAAGCAGACCCAGACCCTGAAGGAACGGATTCCACTGGGACGACTCGGAACCCCGGAGGATGTGGCCGCCCTCGTCCGCTTTCTTGCAGGGCCTTCGGCAGGCTACATTACCGGGCAGGTTTTCACGGTGGACGGGGGAATGGTCATCTGACCTCCTGTCCACCACATCATCAGATCAAGAAACTTCAACGAATGAGGCGAGGAATGGCGGACGGCATCGAGGCGCGGGTAAAAGAGATCATCGTGAACGAACTCGGCGTGGAAGCGGAGAAAGTGACGTCCGAGGCGTCCTTCGTGGAAGATCTCGGCGCCGACTCCCTCGACACGGTAGAACTGGTCATGGCCTTTGAGGAGGAGTTCGGCATCGACATCCCCGACGAGGACGCGGAGCAGATGCGTACCGTGGGCGAAGCCGTCAGCTATCTCAAGAAGAACGCCGAGGGCTGATCCCTCCCGGAACAGGGAAGGGGCACTGCAACGTGGTGAGGAGGAGCGTCACCCATGGCTGAAGGTTCTCGTCGCAGGGTCGTGGTCACCGGCCTGGGATTGGTCACACCGGTAGGAGTCGGGGTTCCAGCGGCCTGGGAGGCTCTCCTGGCCGGGAAGTCCGGTGGGGCCGCCATCTCCCACTTCGAGGCCACGGAAGACTATCCCACTCGGATCGCCTGTGAGGTCAAGGGATTCGACCCCAGTGGCGTCCTGGAGCCCAAGGAGATCCGACGTTTCGACCGGTTCGCCCAGTTCGCAATGGTGGCGGCGGATGAGGCCATGCGGCAGGCCGGCCTGGACGGTCCCCCGGAGGGCGTGGACGCCTCCCGCTTCGGTGTAATCTTCGGGAGCGGGATCGGGGGCATCGGCACCTTCGAGGAGCAGTGCAAGATCCTCCTGGAACGGGGTCCGAGTCGGGTGAGTCCCTTTTTCGTTCCCATGTTCATTCCGGATATCGCACCGGGGCTCATTTCCATCCGCTACGGGGCGAAAGGGGCCAACTACACCACCGTCTCTGCCTGTGCCTCCTCGGCGCACGCCATCGGAGAGGCCGCCCGGGCCATCGAGCGTGGCGATGTGGACGCGGTGATCTCCGGGGGCACCGAGGCCACCATCACGCCCCTCACCGTGGCGGGCTTCTCCGCCATGAAGGCCATGTCTACGCGGAACGACGAGCCGGCCGAGGCCAGTCGGCCCTTCGACGCCACCCGGGACGGCTTCGTTATGGGTGAGGGCGCAGGAAGCATTGTCCTGGAGGCCCTGGAAGTGGCACAGGCCCGGGGTGCTGAGATCCTGGGAGAGGTGGCAGGGTACGGGCTGTCCGCCGATGCCTACCACATCACCGCGCCCGCTCCGGATGGTGAAGGGGCGCAGTCGGCCATGCGTATGGCCCTGGCCGACGCCGGAGAGGACCCAAGCGAGGTGGATTACGTGAACGCCCACGGGACCTCCACACCCCACAACGACCGGTCTGAGACGGCCGCAATCCGGGCGGTCCTGGGTCGCCGCGCCGAAGAGATCGTGGTGGGCTCCACCAAGTCCATGACGGGCCACCTCCTCGGCGCGGCGGGAGCGGTGGAGACGGTGGTCTCCATCCTGGCCTGCAGGGAGGGGCGGATCCCCCCTACCATCAACCTCCGGAATCCCGACCCGGAGTGTGACCTGGACTATGCATCCGATGGAGCCCGGGACCGAGAAGTCCGTCTGGCTCTCTCCAATTCCTTCGGGTTCGGAGGGCACAACGTCTGCCTCGCCATCCGGCGCTGGGGCTGACCGGAACACACCGAAGCGGGCAACGAACCGAGGCGGACCCAGGGGGATGGCCGCTTTGCGGCTGTCCCTTTTCCGCGTCGAGGAAGGATACGGAACGCATGCGCATTGGCTCAGGATATGACTCGCACCGGTTCGATCCCTCCCGGCCCTGCGTCCTTGGCGGGGTCACCATCCCCGGGTCTCCGGGGCTGAGCGGATTCTCGGATGGAGATGCGGTCGCCCACGCGGTGACCGACGCAATCCTGGGCGCCGCCGCCGAAGGGGATATCGGAACTCACTTCCCTCCCGGGGATGAGCGCTGGCGAGGAGCCGACTCCATCGGTCTGTTGAGGCAGGCGGTCGCCCTCGTCCGAGCCCGGGGATATCGTGTCGGGAATGTGGACGTCACCGTGATCTGCGAGACCCCCAAGATCGGGCCGGTGGCCTCCGCCATGCGGGAGTCCCTGGCCTCAGCTCTGGATGTCGGAATGGGGTCGGTCTCGGTGAAGGGAAAGACCAATGAGCGCATGGGTTGGGAGGGCCGTAGTGAAGGAATCGCCGTCCATGCCGTTGCCCTCCTCCTGGAAGGCCCTTGAAGAAGTAAGGGGACCACCGGCAGCCACGTCAGGAAATGCGTCGGACAGGTAACCCCTTGTGACGATCCAATCCGCCGAAGGGAGGCCGATGGCCGCCAGCGATTCCTTCCGACTCCACCTCTTTGGAGACTACCTCTCCTTCGAGCGCGGACTCTCGGGACGCACCGTGAAGGCATACCATGGGGATGTGGAACGCCTCATCGAATGGCTCCAGGCCCAGCGCGTGGAAACCCCGGATGCGGTGGATCACCTGCGGTTGAGAGACTACGTCTACCATCTGAAGGATGCTGGCATGGCCGCCAGTTCCATCCGGCGGGCCCTCTCGTCCATACGGACGTATTTCGGGTTCCTCATCGACGAGGGGGCCCTGGAGACGGACCCTACGGAAATGCTGGAGTCTCCACGGAGCTGGCGGCGCCTCCCCACCATCCTCTCCCGAGAGCAGGTGGTGGGAATGCTGGAGTCGCCGGACGAGGCAAAGTCCACTTACTGGCGGGACCGGGCCATCCTTGAGATGCTCTACGCCACCGGGATGCGAGTCTCGGAACTGACCCACCTCCGGCTCACGGACGTGGATGGAGGAGAGCGGCTGGTGCGGGTTCGGGGAAAAGGGGGACGGGAGCGACTCATCCCCTTCGGGACCGCGGCCACCACCGCCCTTAGCCGCTACCTCCACGAAGTGAGGCCCCGGATCGACAGGGGTGCAGGGGAAGACCGCATTTTCCTGAACCTTCGCGGGACCCCTCTCACCCGAATGGCCGTGTGGCAGATCGTCAAGGATGCAGCCACTCGGTCAGGGCTGGAGAAGCGGGTATCACCTCATACGCTCCGTCACAGCTTCGCCACCCACCTCCTGGAGGGGGGAGCCGATCTGGC
>REED01000018.1 GCA_007695225.1 Gemmatimonadales bacterium | reverse complement strand
GGGCTATTCCCTCCTTGGGGGCCCACGCTTAGAAACGGCAGGCTGTTCCCCTCCAACTCCTTATAAATGCCGCCGAGGCAATGCCCGGCGGCGGGACCATCGTGGTCGAGACCGCTGTGGAATCACCGGCGGAACCGGGTCAGACAGCGCACGTCATCCTCCGGGTGCGGGATCACGGGATCGGAATGGATGAGCAGACGCGGGACCGCGTGTTCGATCCCTTCTTCACCACCAAGTCGGGGCCAGGGGCCGGTCTGGGACTGGCCGCAGTGCATGGCACCATCACCCAGAGCGGAGGAACGGTGGATGTGGAGAGCACTCCGGGAGTGGGATCCACCTTTACGGTCCGTCTCCCGACTGAGCGAGGCGACCTCACAGGGGAAGACGGATGCGGCTAGGTAGAGAAGGTTGCTAAATGGGAGACGGTGTGGCCCCCTGACGTGCTTGCTCCTGACCGTCCTGTTTCCGGGTCCTCCAGGACTGGGGGCGGAGGGGGGACAGTTCACACTCCATACGCCGGATGTACCATCGGCGCTGGTCACGTCGCCCGCCCTTCCTGTGTCCGATCCCAACGTCCCCACCCTCCGACAGGTGGTCGGGCACGGGCCCACTGAACGTCTGACCCGACCGAGCGAGGTGGTTCGTTACCTCGAAGCCCTGGCCGAAGCGGCGCCGGACCGGGCGCGCCTGATCCGGTATGGGCGATCCTGGCAGGGACGTCCCCTCGTGATGCTGGCCGTCGCCGACCCCCACTGGTGGGAGCGGGGCGAGGAGGTCATGGAGGGTCTGGCGCGGCTCGCCGATCCTCGGGGGCTCACCCCTTCCGATGTGGACGACCTCGTGGCGGAGATGCCCGTGGTGACCGCCCTACTCCACGCCGTTCACGGTAACGAAGTCACCCCGGTGGCGTCGGCCCTGATGCTGGCCCACCACCTCCTAGCTGCCCCGGACGACCCGGATGTGGCCCGGATCCTCCGCGAATCGGTGGTACTCATCGATCCGCTCCAGAATCCCGATGGGCGAGCCCGCTTCCTGGCGGAGAACGCATTGGGGGTGGGCCCTGCCCCGGACTCCGATCCCCTGGCGGCGGAGCGCGATCATCCCTGGCCCGGTTCCCGATCCAACCACTACCTCTTCGATCTGAACCGGGACTGGTTCGGTCTCACCCAGATCGAAACCAGGGAACGGGTCCGGGAACTCCTGCGCTGGAATCCCCATGTGGTGGTGGATCTCCACGAAATGGGGAGCAACAGCACCTACTACTTCCCTCCTTCGGCCGCCCCCGGGAGTCCCCACACCACGGCGACCCAGGACACTCTCTTCGCCCTCTTCGGACGGGAGAACGCCCAACTCTTCGACGAGCGGGGATGGCCCTACTTCATCCGGGAGATCTTCGACGGAACGTACCCTGGGTACGGAGCCACCTGGCCCACCGCCCACGGCGCGCTGGGAAAGACCTTTGAACAGGCCTCGCCCCGGGGCATGGTGGTGGAGCGGGACGATGGGGCACTTCTAAGCTACGGGGACGGAGCGGAGCGAAACCTCCAGGCGGCCCTGCGTACGGCCCTGACCGCCGCCGAGAACCGGGAGCGCATCCTTCGTAGCTACCTGGAGTTCCGGCAGAGTGCCATCCGGGAGGGAGAGACCGATGTCCGGGCCTACCTGCTACCGCCCGGTCGGGATCCCGGATTGACCCGTCGCCTGGCGGCGCTCCTGGCGGCCAATGGGATTCAGGTGGATCGCGCCACCGAATCGTTCTCCGCCGCGGATCGGGACTTTCCGGAGGGAACCTGGATTGTCCCCTTGGATCAGCCGGCGGGCCGCCTGGTCCGGAATCTCCTGGACCCGGAGACCCCCATGGATCCGGACTTCCTGGAGCTGCAGGAGGAGCGCCGCGCCCAGCGGCTTCCGGCGCAGATCTACGACCTGACGGCCTGGAGTCTGCCCTACCTCTGGAATGTGGAGTCGGTGGCGATCCGGAGCCCCCTGGCGGTGCGGACGGACCGGGTGTCCCCCGACCTCCTGGACCAGGCTCCGGGTGCCGGCACCGCCTTTCCCACCGACCTCCCTCCGGCCCGGGTCGGATGGCTCCTGCCCTGGAGCAGTGACGTGGCCATGGTGACGGCGGGAGCGCTGTCGGCGGGGATTCCCCTGAACGCGGCGGGCGGTTCGTTCGCGGTCCAGGGAAGGGACTTCGGCGTAGGAACGATCCTGGCCCGAGCGGCCGAGCTCTCAGGAGACGATCGACGCGAGTTGGCCCGGCTCGCTCATCACCACGGGGTCGAGCCCATGGCCGTGGGCGACGGCTTCGTGGACCGGGGAATCTCGCTGGGAAGCAACCAGATGCGGCGCCTCCCGGGGGGACGGGTTCTGCTCCTCTGGGACGAGCCTAGCTCGAGCCAGTCGGCGGGGTGGGCCCGGTGGGTCCTGGAGCAGCGGTACGGGCTCCCTGTCTCCGTGGTCCGGGCCGGTTCGCTGGGGCGTGCCCAGCTCTCGCGGTACAGCGTCATCGTGGTCCCCCAGGGGAACTTCCGAGGGACGCTGGACGGTCCCCTCCTGGACCGGCTGCGGCACTGGATCCGGGACGGGGGGACCCTCATCACCATGGGCGAATCCACCCGGTGGGCGGCATCGGAGGATGTGGGTCTCCTGGCCACCCGAGCCGAATCCAGGGACCGTGTGTCGCCTCCGGCCACGGAACCCGGAACCCCCATCGACCTTCTGGAAGCGGTCACCCCCGAGCGCGAGCCTCCGGAATCCATCTCCGGAGCGCTCCTCCGGGTACATCTGGACGCCGGAGAGGTACTGGCGGCAGGCGCCGGGACGGAGATTCCCGTCCTGGTCTCGGGCAACCGGATCTTCAGCCCCCTGCGTCTCAATGAAGGGCGGAACGTAGGCGTCTACGCGCCACTGGATGAGCTCGTTCTGAGCGGGGTGGTCTGGGACGAAGCTCGTCCACAGCGGGCCTCCAAGGCCTTCCTCATGCGTCAGCCGTTGGGGCGTGGTCGGATCATCGCCTTCGCCGAGGACCCCAACTTCCGAGGCTACGCTGAAGGCACCCAGCTCCTTTTCATGAATGCGGTACTCCTGGCTCCTGCCTTCTGACCGGGCCGGACCGTCACCTCGATCTTCCCACCACCGCACTATCAGAGAGAGAAGACCATGAGCGCTAGCCGAGCGAAGTTTCTGATCCCAGGGGCAC
>REED01000014.1 GCA_007695225.1 Gemmatimonadales bacterium | reverse complement strand
CCCGCGGACTCACCTGCGCCTTCCCCCTCCATGAAGTCGGCATAGGCCTCGTCCAGGAGGATGACCGGGCCTCCTCCATCTCCTTCCCCGGCGGCGGTGAGGAGCCTTTCCATCCATTCCGCTCCCTGGATCTCCCCAGTTGGGTTGTTGGGGCGGCAGATGTAGATGAGTCCCGGGTTCTCCGCGAGGAGGGACTCGGGCTCGGGGAGGGGGCCGAAGCCCTTGCCGGAGCCGCTGCTGGAACCGCTGCCTTCCCGCGTCACCGGGAGGAGGGTGAGGCCGTTCACCCGGGCGAAGATCTCCACCATGGCGAAGGTGGGAGGGAGATAGGCCACCCCTTCCCCTGGATCACAGGCGGCCCGGAAGGTGGAGTCCAGCAGGTCGTCGGAGCCGCATCCGGTGACCACCGTTTCCAGGGGCACATCGAAGCGTCGCGCCACGGCCTCCCGGAGCCCGTCCGCGTAGACCGAGGGATAGCGGGTTAGGTCCTCGGGACGGGCCTCCCGGATGGCCCGGAGGGCGCCGGGATGGGTCCCCCAACGACTGGTGTTGTCCGAGAGGTCCACCGCGATGGGCCGCCGGTCCGGGGAATACCGCGTCAGCGAGGCGTAGACGGATCGGGGAAAGGGGCTCATGCGACTCCCCCGGCGCGGCTTCGGGCCCGGGCAGCGGCGGCGTGCCCCGGGAGTCCTTCGGCGTCGGCCAGGCGTCCCACGGCTTCGCTCATGGCCGCCGCACCGTCCTCCGAGAGCTCCTGCCAGGTGTAGAAGCGGAGGAACTCCAGGACGGAGAGTCCGGAGAAGGAGCGGGACCGCCCGGAAGTGGGAAGGACATGGTTCGCTCCGGTGAGGTAATCCCCGAACGCAACCGAGGATGGCTCTCCCAGGAAGACGGTACCGGCGGTGGTCTGGGTCTTGAGGTCTTCCCGGGGGTCGTCGGTGAAGAGGACCAGGTGCTCGGCGGCGTAGGCCTCGGCGAAGGCAAGAGCCTCGTTTCGGTCCTCGGCGAGGAGGAGCGCGCCGCACTCCCGGAGGGCTTCCTGGATGATCGCCTTCCGGGGGCTGTCGTTCACCTGGGACTCCAACTCGGTGCGGATGCGGGCCAGCAGCGGGGCTTCCCAGCAAACGGCGGCCACCGCAGCTTCGGGATCGTGCTCCGCCTGGGCGACCAACTCGCCGGCCACCCGGGCCGGATCGGCGTTGGGGCTGGCCACCACCAGAACCTCGGAGGGTCCGGCCGGGGAGTCGATCCGGAGTTCCCCGGCCACCTGCCGCTTGGCCTCGGTGACCCACTGGTTGCCAGGACCCACGATGGCCTCCACCTGGGGGACGGACGCGGTTCCATAGGCCAGCGCCGCCACGGCCCCGCTCCCACCCAGGGCGAAGAGCCGGGTGGCTCCGGCGATGGCGCAGGCGGCCAGGACCTCGGTGGGCGGCTCACCCGAGGGGCCGGGGGGGGAGCAGACCACGATCTCCGGGACTCCGGCGGCTCGGGCCGGTACCGCCCCCATGAGCACGGAGGAAGGGTAGGCCGCCCGGCCTCCGGGGGCGTAGACCCCAACCGCAGGCAAGGGGACGGCGCGGCGGCCCAGACGGACCCCGGGCTCAGTCTCTACCTCCACATCTCCCGGGATCTGGGCCCGATGGAAGGTCTCGATGTTCCGGGCCGCCCGCTCCAGGTCGCTCCGTAACGTGGGGTCCAGCGACGCCCGGGCTTCCTCCCAGCGGGCGCGGGGCACCTCGAGGGCGGTGAGGGCCACGCCATCGAAGTCCCGGGCCATGCGAAGGAGGGCGTCATCCCCGTCCCTCCGGACCTCCTCCAGGAGGGCCTGGACCTTCTGTCGCACCTCCGCCTCGTCCCGGGGACGCCGCTTCAGGAGGAGGACTCGCTCCTCCTCGGTGAGATCTCCCACCCGACCTTCCACCGCGATGGTGAGCATGTGTCGTGTCCGTGTGAATGGGTTGTGACCTGCGATGATGACGCCGGCCGGCTGCCGGTCAGGGCATGAGGCGCTCGATACGGGTGACCAGGATCCCCTCGGCCCCCAGTTCCTTGAGGCGCGTGATGGTCTGGTAGACCTGGTCCGCTTCCACCACGGCGTGGGCCGCCACCCAGGTGCCCTGGTCCAGGACATCCACGATGGTGGGTCCGGAGATCCCGGGAAGGACGCTCCTGACCTCGTCCAGCTTCGCCCGGGGGACATTGGCCATGAGGTATCGCTTCCGGCTGGCCCGCAGCACCGATTCCACCGCGTTGGTGAGTTCGGTGGCGGATCGTCGGGTCTCCTCGACGTTGAGGGCTTCTCCGTTGGCGATGATGCGGGCAGAGGAATGGAGGATGGTGCCGATTTCCCGGAGGCCGTTGACCCGCAGGGTGGATCCGGTGGAGGTGAGGTCCACGATGATGTCGGCTACGCCCAGGTGGGGAGCGATCTCTGCGGCGCCGGACACGGGGACGACCTGGATCTCCACCCCCAGCTCCTGAAAGAAACGTCGGGCGATGCCGGGGAAGGAGGTGGCCACCCGGGTGCCAGGAGCAAGGTCACCCGGCGCCTTCAGGGAGGATTCGTCCCGGGCTGCCACAACCAGGCGACACTTTCCGAATCCCAGGTCCAGGAGCTCGGTGATCTCGTCTCGGTGTGCTTCCTCTACCAGGTCGCTTCCGGTGATCCCGAATTCGGCTGCACCATCGGCCACGAACTCGGGGATGTCCTGAGCCCGGACGAAGATGGCCTGGAAGCTGTCGCCGAGTCGAGCTACGAGGGCACGGTCGGCACGGAACTCCGGCTTGAGACCGGCCGTCTCGAGGAGTTCCAGCGCCTGTTCGGATAGACGTCCCTTGTTCGGTATGGCGATTCTCAACACGTGTCGGGCCTCCTGGAGGTGAGCGCGTTCCTGCTCGATCTTATTATGAGCCCTCCCGGGGAAGGCCGCAGCCTGGATGCGTGATCAGGGCAGGGCGGTCACGGTGGGGCAGTACACAAAAAAAGCGGCCCGTCCGGTGTTCCGGACGGGCCGCGGGGCAATCGGTGTCGTGCTGCGGGATCCCGGTTCAGGCGCCCACGCCGATCTGCACCCACCCCGTCCGGGGCGCGTGATGATTGGCGTGATGATGGACGGAAAAGAGGGATCGCATGACCCAAAGGTAGAGAGGGGGAGGACATGGGTCAACGGAGAACGGTGGGGTTGGGGATTGGGCGGGTAGCT
>REED01000015.1 GCA_007695225.1 Gemmatimonadales bacterium | reverse complement strand
TG
The DNA here is from genome assembly GCA_007695225.1 of Gemmatimonadales bacterium. Classification (GTDB taxonomy): domain Bacteria; phylum Gemmatimonadota; class Gemmatimonadetes; order Longimicrobiales; family Gaopeijiaceae; genus T3Sed10-66. The sequence goes on along the minus strand of REED01000015.1, from coordinate 3,217 downwards.
GGCCCGGAAGAACTTCGGCCGCAGGGATTTCCATGTGGGTATGGTGGATGATGAGGTGGTGGGGACGATCTCCCTCCAATCGGTGGGGGACCGATACCTCTACCTGGGATACGTCTACCTCCACGTGGATCACGTCGGGAACGGCTTTGGCGGGGACCTTCTGGACTTCGCCCGGGATGAAGCCCAATGTCAGGGGCGCCAGGGACTGGTTCTGATCGCCCACCCCGATGCCGACTGGGCGTGCCGGGCCTATCTCAAGTACGGCTTCGAGGTGGTTGCCGAGTCCCGGGAGGCGGTCCTGGGATGGGAGGACGGTTGGCTCGAGCCCTACTACGAAGAGGGATTCCAGCTCTTCCGCTACACCCTCTGAGCTTCCCCCGGGTCAGCCCGCGACCCGGACCAGGATGAACCCCCGGTTCCACGCCGGGGCCCAGGACAGGATGATGCTCACCAGTCGCTTCGAGCCCGGGAACTGGAAGACGAAGTCCAGTTCCTCCCGGCCGGGCCGCCGTGACGCCACCATGGCCCGGAATCGGCCCTCGAACTCGGCCACGCCGGTGCAGGGGGCGACCTCGGAAAAGAAGAGCCGGCCCAGCACCTGGCTCCGGTGGAGACCCGCCAACTCCTCCTCCCACTGGTTGTAGAGGATGATCCGACCGTCCCCATCCACCTCGATGACCCCGAAGGGGAGCTCGTCGAAGCGTTTCCGGTCGAAGTGCATCAGACTCTCGATGGGGAATACGTTCATCTCCGCCGCGCAGTGCCCGCAGATTCCGTGGGAGACCGATGTCCCCTGGGTGGAAGCGGGGGCCGGCGCCCCATTCCCCGGGACCCCTGTGTCCTTCGAAGGGATGGGGGTAGCGCACCATGCGCAGATGGCGATGGCTTCTGGCTCGTCGGCCGAGGTTCCCGCGTGACTCATCGTCGTTTCAGATCAGAGAAGGGACCGGATCCAGCCGCCATCCACGGCGATGGATTGGGCGGTGATGTACGAAGCCTTGTCCGAGGCCAGGAAGGCGGCCAGGGCGGCCAGCTCCTCCGGTTCCCCCAGGCGGCCGGCCGGAATGGCGGCCTCCCACCCCGCACGCACGGCTTCCGGGGTCACCCCCCGGTCCGCCGAGAGGTGGGCCTCCAGGTCCTGGAGGCGCTCCGTGCGGGTGTAGCCCGGCATGAGGTTGTTCACCGTGATGCCGTCGGCCGCTACCTCGTTGGCCAGGGTCCGGGCGAAGCCGGTCACCCCGGCCCGGAGGCTATTGGAGAGGATGAGACCGTCGGCGGGCTGCTTCACCGCGATGGAGGTGATGGTGAGGATGCGTCCCCACTGCCGTTCCTTCATTCCAGGAAGCACCCCTCGAACCAGGTGGAGCACGCTTTCCAGGAGGAGCGCGGTGGCGTGCCTCCAGGCCTCGTGGCCGTGGGCATCGAAGGAGCCCGCTGGAGGCCCGCCGGTGTTCGTCACCAGGATGTCCACCCGGCCAAAGGCGGCAAAGGCCGCATCCAGGACCGCCTGGCAGCCCTCCTGGGTGGCCAGATCCGCCGCTACCGCCTCCACCCGTCGGTCCGTTCCCGTGGCGATCTCCTTCTGGGCGACCTCCAGCGCCTCCGGGGAGCGGGCGCAGAGGAGGACGTCGCACCCCTCCGCCACCAGCGCTTCGGCCACCGCTCTTCCCAGCCCTGCGCTGGAGCCTCCAACCAGGGCCACGCGGTTCTCGAGGCCCAGCTTCATGCGCCGTCCTCCGTCCCCTTGCCTTCACCCCTGGGAACCCCTCCGCCAGCCCGGAAGTAGTTGTCGGAGCCGTCCAGCCAGTCCGCCCGGGGGGGGTGGAAGACATCTACGTCCAGGGTGTCCTCCAGCGCTTCCGCCTCGTGGGGGAGGTGAGCGGGGATGTGGAGAACCTCGCCGGCCCGGACCACCACCTCCTGCTCCAGGTTCTCTCCCAGGCGAAGCACCAGGGCCCCTTCCAGGATGTAGGTGATCTGCTCGTTTTCGTGGCTGTGGCGAGGGACGATCGCACCTTTCTCCAGATGGATCTGGGCAATCATCATCCCCTCACCAGTGATGATGCGACGACGGATGCCGGGAACGACGTCTTCCCATTCAAGGGTGTCCCACTTGAAGTGGCGGGCGGGGGCCGGGGTCGTGGTCATGTCATGTACCTTGGGTCAGCGGGGGACGGAGGCGGATGCGGCGGCTCCGGTGTTTTGATCCGGGGATCCGGCCGGTACCTCCTCTTCGAAAAGCTCGGTGGTGAGATAACGCCCCCCCGAATCGGGAGCAATGCACGCCACCCGATGGTCTGGCCCCAGTTCCCGAGCCACCGCAAGGGCCACCTGCACAATGGCGCCGGAACTCATTCCCACGAAAAGCCCCTCTTCCCGGGCGAGGCGGCGGGCCATGGGGAAGGCCTCTTCCTCCCACGCCTTGCGGACCTCGTCCACCACCGAGCGGTCCAGGTTGGGAGGGATGAACCCGGGGCCCATACCCTGGAAGCGATGGGTGCCCCGGGGCTCCCCGTGGAGGACGGCGCTTCGCCCCGGCTCCACCGCCACCACCCGGATGTCGGGGCGCTGCTCCTTCAGGAACCGGCCCACCCCGGAGATGGTCCCTCCGGTACCGCTCCCGTAGACGAAGGCGTCGAGCCTCCCCTCCATGTCCTTCCAGAGCTCGGGGCCGGTGCGGGTGTAGTGGACCCGGGGGTTCGCGGGGTTCTCGAACTGGTTGGGAAGAAAGGCGCCCTGCTCGTCCCGGATCCCTTCCGCCACCTCGATGGCCTCCAGCATGCGCCGCTCCGGATCGGTGAGGACCAGCTCCGCACCGTAGGCCAGGAGGGTGCGCTTCCGCTCCATGCTCATGGTGGAGGGGAGGCAGAGGATGAGGCGGTACCCCCGGGCCGACGCCACCTGGGCGAGGCCGATCCCGGTGTTCCCGGAAGTGGGCTCCACGATGGTGTCCCCAGGCGAGATCAGGCCCCGTTCCTCCGCATCCAGGATGAGGGCCAGCGCGGTCCGGTCCTTGATTGAGCCGCCGGGGTTCATCCCCTCCACTTTGACCCAGACCTCCGCCATGTCGGGCTCCACGACCCGCTCAAGGCGCACGGTGGGTGTCTTTCCGATGAACTGGTCGATCACGTCTGGAACTCCCACATCCCCGGCGCTGGTTGAGGGCGCCGGGCCTTGAAATGAGAACCGGCCCTTCTCCAGGGAGAGGGGCCGGACG
>REED01000024.1 GCA_007695225.1 Gemmatimonadales bacterium | reverse complement strand
CGTAACAGGCTGTTGAAGAAGTAGAGGGACCACGGAGAGGGGGCCTTGCGCGGCCACCGTGACCCCTCCTCCGGACCGCCGGCGACCGCGCAGGCGCCCCACCCTGCAGGCGCTCCACCGCGCAGGCGCCCCAGGGTCAGGTCAGGCTGTCACCCGCTCCCCCCGGGGCTCCCGCACGGCCCCTTCGGCGAAGCGCGGGACCAGCTGTCCGTACGCGACCCCGGCCACGATCCCGAAGGCCCAGTGGCGGACCAGGGAGCCCAGGCCGAGCATGATCCCCATGGGCGACTCCACCCCGGCGATCCCCATCCCCATCATGGGCATCATGAAGAGCCAGACTCCCAGGATGGTCTGCACCGTCATGAAGGTGGCGCCCTTCACCCAGAGGGGCCCCGGGAAGAGGGGGATCAGGGCGGCGAAGATCACCGCCATGGTGATCCCGACCCCATAGTGGAAGATGCCTCCCATGGCGAGGCCGGTCTCCAGCATGCCGGCCAGGGCATTGGGTACGTCCCAGGCTCCCATGAAGAGGAAGCCCAGGGCGTCGAAGGCGATGGTCCCCAGGATGCCGGCGATGCCGGCGGCGATGACCATGTTCCAGTTCTTCAGCTGCATGCTTCCTCCAGGGTCGAAGTGGAAATCCACGGCGGACCGGACGGTGGTCCACCGGCCTCTACCTGGGAAATGCGTGGGGCTCGGACGCGGTTCCAGAAGGGGCTGGCGGGCGGCCTGTTCCGCGGGCTGACCGTCGGCGCGCCCGGAGGATGACCCGAAACCGGATCCACCCCACATGACCAATCGACCCGCCCTCACCCGTGACGGCAGATTCCCCCAGTCCCGCGCAGCACCCCGCCGATCTTCTCGTCGTCGGGGGTTCGGACCTCAACAACCCGGAGACGGGGGGCCACATGGAGAAGGTCCGGGAGGTTGTGGACAACCGGGTCTTCTACCTGATCCCCGCCCCGGCGCCGACGGTGAGGCCTCCGGCGGCGGTGGAGAGCCCCGTACCTCAGAGCATCGCCGGGGAGACACGCCGGGCGAGAAAGGCGAGTACGAGCAGGACCATCACCGCCACAAGCCACCACGGGGGCCGTTCGCCTCGTGAACGGCTCGAAGTCCGCCGCCGCTTCCTTCGTCTACGTGCCATCGAAGACCCATCCTCCGTGGGGAGCCGCCTGGTCCCGTCGTCCCGGATCCGGGCCGGGGTACGTTCCTGCCATTCCATCCTGCCGGCATCCCCGCCGGATGTCCATTCCCGGGGGGAGACGGCACGATACTGGCACCATGGATACTCCGTAGACCCGGGGGGGAGTGCGGATTCCAGCGTCCTCCCCAGGCCGAAGCCCGCGGAGCGTCTAGCGTCTGAGGAGGATCGCATGAGCCGGAATCTCGTCCCGACGGCAGCGCAGGGGATCGTCGCCGGCCTGATCCTCTACCTGACGGTGGCCGCTTTCTTCGCGGGGGTCGACCTTCTGGCTGGAAGGTCCCTCTTCCACACCTTTCAACGCCTGGGCGAGCCACTCATGGCGACCCGGCCCGTGGTGCCTGGGCCTGAATGGCGGTGGATGGCCTGGATCACCTTCAACGGATTCCACCTGGGAGCCTCCCTCCTCCTGGGGGTAGCTGCCGCCTTCCTGGCCCGGGGGGCGGGCCCATCACGCAGGGCTCGCTGGATCTTTCCCTTCGTCCTGGTGGTGGGCTCCGGGGTGATGATCGTGGGTCTCCACCTTGCGGCTAGCGACCTCGCCGGCTTCCTCCCCTGGCATCGCATCGCCACCGCCCACCTGGCGGCAGGGGTGACCACCACCGCCTACCTCCTCTGGGCGCAGACGGAGGGCAGCCTCTCCGAAGAGAGGCCGGGTCAGGACCCGGGGGATTCCTGAACTCTCCCCGGCGATGGGCGTGCCCCCATGCCTGAGGCGATGCGGCCCCATTTCATCCTGGCCATTCAGGATCGACAGATGCGAACACCAGGGAGCGTGCGGAACCCTGGGGGACCCGGGGGGACCCGGGGGGACCCGGGGGGACCCTGGGGGACCCTGCGGCCGGGTCCCCGGGTGCCCGCTCCACCGTCCCCTTACCAAGAGAAAGTCCATGAAACCGAGACGCTGGGCTCCGGGCCTCGTCCTGATCTTCCTCCTCCTCACGGCCTCCTGCTGGCCCTGGAGGGAGGGGGGGGACCCCTTCGAAGGACCCTCCCCGGAAGACATCCGGCTGGAGGTGGTGAATCAGCACTTCAACGATGTCGCGATCTACCTGATTCCCAACGGCCAGCAGCGGCGGATCGGGGTGGTGACGGGGCTCACGACCGAGTCCCTGGGCCTGGAGGGGCAGACCGAGATCCTCACCAGGCCCTTCCGGCTTGCCGCCGCACCCATCGGCTCCAGGGAGGAATATGTCTCGGACCCCATCAACGCCTTCCCCGGTGATGAGGTGGTCCTCACCCTCACCAGCCGGATCCGGATGTCGCACTGGCACGTTCGGTAATGAAGCGGTCACCTGGAGACGCAGGGAAGGGGGTTCAGCGCCTCCCTCATCCTTCGGTACCGACCCTTCCACCTCCTCCACGGAACCGCGCCCGGCCATGCCCCGGCCGCGGGCTCACCGCCGGAGCACCCGTCCGGCTCGCACATCCCGGAAGGCCCCGTTCTCCACGGTGACGACACCGTTCACCACCACCCAGGGGATCCCGTCCGGATACTGGTGTGGGTCGGCGAAGGTGCTCCGGTCGATGACGATGTCGGGGTCGAAGACCACCAGGTCGGCATGGGCTCCCTCCGCGATTCGCCCCCGATCCTCCAGCCCGAGCCGATCGGCCGGGAAGGATGTCATCTTCCGGATGGCCTCGGGAAGGGTGAGGACTCCCCGCTCCCGGACGTACTCCCCCAGCACCCGGGGAAACGTCCCGTACCACCGGGGATGGGGGTGGCCCTCCCCTGGCTCGACCAGCCGTCCGTCGGAAGCAATGGCCGTCATGGGATGGCGCATGATCCGCTCCACGTCGTCCTCGTGGAGGGCGTGATAGATGGCGCTTACGCCCCCTCTCCGAACAGCCTCCACCACCAACTCGGCCCCGGTCTCCATGGTCCGGGGGAGTTCCTCCCGGTCCGCCCAGTCCCCCAGGGAACCACCCTCCAGGGTGGGATCCCACTCCACCCGCGCCAACTGCACCCGGTCCAGGTCGTTTCCGCCCCGGTCGTTGACCAGGTTGTCCCGGATCCCGGCCAGGATGGAGTCGGCCAGCGCCGGATCCTCCATCCGGGTGAGGAAGCCTTCGGTCCCTCCTCCCATGGCCCATTCGGGGATGAGGATCGTGATCCCCGTGTAGGTGGCAGTATAGGGATACTGATCCAGGATGACATCCGTCCCCGCCGCCCGCGCCGAGTCCACCATGGCCAGGGTGCGGTCCGAGGCCCCCCACATGGGGTAGCCCACCACTTTGTGGTGGGTCAGGACCACCGGGATCTCCGCACGCCGCCCGATCTCCAGCGCCTCCGTCACCCCCTCCATGAGCCCCCGCCCCTCGTCCCGGAGATGGGAGGTGTAGATCCCGCCCCGGGCGGCGGCCACCTCCGAGAGGGCCACCACCTCGTCGATATGGGAGAAAGCGCCCGGGATGTAGCGGAGTCCGGTGGAGAGCCCGAAGGCCCCATCATCCATGGCCTGGGACACCAGCGCCTCCATCGCGGAGAGCTCGTCCGGTGTGGGTCCTCGGTCGTCCAACCCCATCACCTCCCTGCGGATGGAGTTGTGCCCCGTGAGGAAGGCCACGTTCATTCCCACCCCCAGCACCTCCGCCGAGTCCAGGTAGGGAGCCAGGGGGAGGGGGGCGGTGCCGTCGGGGCCACCCAGGGCAGTGGTCACCCCCTGCCTCACATGGCTCTCCGAATGGGGGAGGCGGAGAAGGGGGTCCAGGTGGGCATGGAGATCGATGAACCCGGGGGCCACCACCAGGCCGGTGGCGTCGATCTCGACCTGTCCGGCACCAGGGGCGATGCCCTCCCGGGCGACCCGGGCAATCCGGTCGCCTGTCACCCCGATGTCCGCCTGGAAGGCCCCTTCTCCGGATCCGTCCAGTACCTCGGCTCCCCGGATCACCAGGTCGAACGGACCCTCGTCCATGGCCAGCTGGTCCGGAGCGGTGCAGCCGGCCGTCAGCAGAGCGGCGAGGGTCGCCAGGGCGGGAAGGAAGCGGAAGGGGACCGTCATGGGGGCTCCGTGGGGAGAGGGGGCGTCGGCGATGGGGCGGAGGTGCTTCAGGAGGGCCCGGGGGGAACCCCGTTGCACCCTGGGGCCCCGCCCAACCAGCGACGCCCGTGTCCCCCCCAGGGAGCATCGTCCCGCCCAGGGAGGATAGATCCTCCTTGGCCACGTGGGCAACGCCTTCCCTCCATGGGTGGGACTGGGGGATCGGGGTCCAGGGTCTCCACATCTCGTGCTTCTGACCAACTCCGGGGTTCCGAGCCCACCCCTTGCTTCATCCTCGGCGAGGAGCCCTCGCCGATCCCCCTTCAGAAGAAGGCGCTCAACGCCGCAAAGCCGATGAGGGGGGTGGCCCCATGTTCGGATCGGAGTCGGGTTGGGTCCGCGCCGGGACCGATTCCCGCGAACGCCCCGAGACGGAGGGAGACCTCATCGGCGAGGGACCAGGTCACGCCGGGCGACACCAGGCTGCTGCCATCCCGGAGGCTCACCAGCGTGAGGAGGCTGACGGAGGTCAGGGGATGGACCTGCCACGAGGCGTTGGCCGCCAAGGCGTCCCGCCCCAGGACCGAGAGTTCGCCCCGGGCGGCGGGGAGGGAGAGGGCCGTGTCCAGGAGGTCGGCGGCCCGCCGGGCGCCGAACCCATCGTGCTGGAGTTCCACCACGGCCCGGAAGTCACGATCCACCAGGTCGAAGAGGCGGTCCAGGCCCAGAGCCGCTCGAACGACCGTACCGTCGTCGGTCCTGCGGAGAGAACCTTCGCCTCGAAGACCCCACTCTCCGATGGAACCGGCGGCTGCCAGCGCTCCCGCCGCCTCGTCGTGGAGCATTCCCCCCCAGGCCGAGACCTCCCACCCTTCCAGGAGCCTCTGGCCCCTGAGCAGGGCGGTCCACGATTCTCCACCGGACGGGGCCGGAGCCGGTCGGATCACGGCGTCGAGTTCGGAAAATGGACCGGTGAACAGGACTCCACGGAGGGCGTCCACCCCGGCCCGGTACTCTCTGAAGGGGTCCGTGGGATCGAAGGGCACGAAGGGATCGGCGGGGGTGAAATAGAGCGTCGTGGCCCAGGAGATCGGTTGTCTTCCCAGCGTGAGCCGTCCCTGCTCCCCCGCCTGGATCGACACGTTCAACCGATCCAGCCCATGGGTCCATTCCACCCTCCGGCGATCCACCAGGTGTCCCTGCAGGTCCAGCCACGGCGCCGCCGGCTCGGCGCCCTCGAAGCCCCGTCCCAGCGCCAGCTCGTCGGAGCGGAGGCTCAGGGTGGTCTCCCACGCGATGTCGAAGCGAGCCGCACCCCAGGTGGGGCGGGTCATGAGCCGGAGGCGCTGAACATCGATGACCCCTGAGGCCGAGAACGGCGAGGATTCGCTTCCCGCCAAAGCGTGGAGGTAGTAGCCGTTCACGGGGGCGAGCTGCGCCTCCGACGGCGCAGGGACCAGCAGCAGCGCTCCCATCATGAGGAGGACCACTCCGACTCCGATTCCCGGGCGCCGGGCGGAGAGGGCACCCCACGTCGGCAGGGGCGCGCCGTCCCGGATGGAACCGACGAGAGGGGGGAGGACCATGGGGATCAGGTCTCGACGGGATCGAGGACCCACGAGGGGAGGTCCCCCGACTCCTTCTCCGCATCCCGCTCCACGTGCCCGTCCACGAGACGGATGATCCGCCGGGCTCGCCGCATCACCCGGGGATCGTGGGTGCAGAAGATGAAGGTGACCCCTCGCTCCTGGTTCAGGACCTCCATCACCTCCAGGAGCGCATCGCTGGCCTGGGTGTCCAGGTTCGCGGTGGGCTCGTCGGCCAGCACCAGCGCGGGAGCCCCCAGCACCGCCCGGGCCACCGCCACCCGCTGCTGCTGTCCTCCGGAGAGGGCGCCGGGCCGCCGGTCCTCGAGGCCACCCAGCCCGATGTGCTCGAAGAGCTTCGACACCTCCTCCCTTCGCTCGTCGCGGTGGACTCCGCGAAGCATGAGGGGGAACTCCGCGTTCTCCATGGCCGTCAGCACAGGGAGCAGGTTGTACGCCTGGAATACGAACCCGATCCGGTCCAGCCGGAGCTGGGCCCGCTGTCGCTCTGACATGGCGCCCACGTCCTGGCCGTCCACCAGCACCTGGCCCCGGGTGGGATCGGTGAGCCCGCCGATGAGGTTCACCAGGGTGGTCTTGCCGGATCCGGAGGGACCGCACAGGGCCACGAACTCACCGGATCCGATGGTGACGGAGACATTGTTCACGGCGTGGACCGCAGTCTCCCCCTCGCCGAAGGTCTTCCAGAGCTCATGGGTCTCGACGGCGGGGCTCGAGGCGGATCCGTTCCCTTTCGATGTCATGTCCTGGCTTCCTGGTTCCGGTTGAGGTCATGCCCTGGTGCCATACGGGATCCATCCGGTCGTCGAACCCCGCGCCGCTCACTCATCGGTCGTCGAACCCCGCACCGCTCACTCATCGGTCGTCGAACTCCACCCCTCTTACTCATCGGTCTTCATGGCCTCGGCCGGTTCGATCCGGGTGGCGTGCCAGGCGGGGTAGAGCGTGGCCAGGATCCCGATGGCCATGACGATGGAGAGGATGGCCACCACGTCCACGGCGAGGACCGCCGGTGAGATCACCGGATCGACGACGGCGCCGGCGAAGGCGAGATCTCCGCCGAAGAGCCAGGAGATGTCCACCCCATCCCGGAAGAGGCCCAGGGAAATGGCCAGGCCCAGGCCCATTCCGGCCAGTCCGCTGGCCAGGGTGAGGACCACTCCTTCCACCATCACCATGGCGCCCACCGAGGCACGACTCAGCCCCAGCGCCCGCATCACCCCGAACTCCCGGGTCCGGTTCAGGACCGCCATGAGGATGGAGTTCACCACGGCCAGGGCCACGATCCCCAAAAGGATGACCAGCATGACGTAGGTCTGGACGGCATCGGCCCGGAGCCCGGCGTACAGGTCGGGCATGGCCTCCCACCAGGGTCGAACCGCGATCCGGTCCGCATCCACTCCTCCCTCCCGAAGCTGCTCCCGGATGGAAGTGGCGATCTGCCCTGTACGATCATCCGACGTCAGGATCACGCTAAGGGAGGTGGCGTCGTCCCCCAGGTCGAGCCACTCCCGTGCCGTGGAGATGGGGAGTTGGACCACCCCCCGATCCACCTCCGGCACCCCGGTGCGGAAGAGCCCGGTGACCAAGACGAGCTGGCTCTCCAACTCGCCCCCGGCCCCTGCGGCCATGAGGACGAGGCGGGACCCGAGTTCGAGGCGCAGGCGCTCCGCCACCCCCACCCCCACGATGGCCTCCAGTCGGTCCCCGGGTTCCAGGTAGCGCCCCTCCTCCACCTTGTCGGCGAAGAAGGAGACCTCTTGTTCCAGCTCCGGATCCACACCGCCGATCCGGACCGGAATCGATGACGAGGCGGACTGGGCGAGCCCACCCACGTTCACCTGGGGGAAGACGGCCAGCCGTTCCTCGGGACGAGCCGCCTCCTCCACCGCCTGGACGGCCCGTGCCAGGTCGGAGGCGGCGATCCGATCGTCCAGGTCCTGGGAGCCCATGTAGTCGGGGTGTTCCATGGCGATGTGCCCCGTCCCCATGCGGGTCGCGGTCTCCACGTACATGAGATGGGCTCCGCCTTCCAGCGCCCGGATGAACATGAGAAGCCCGATTCCCAGGACCATGGCCGATGCCGTGAGGGTGCTTCGCCGGAGCTGCCGCCGAAGGTTCCGGAGGGCGATCCGGGTGACCGCCAGCCATCGCTCCATCATCGTCCGGCCAGCGCCTCTGCGGCGGGCACCCGAACGGCGCGCAGCGCGGGGTAGAGGGCCGCGAGGACCGCGGTTACCACCAGCCCAACGGCCGCCCGGATGGGGATGTCCCAGGAGTGCTCCACCCGCACCACGAACCGGAAGAGTCCGTCCATGAACATCTGCTCTCCCGCGATGGGGGTGAGGTCGATGGGGTAGTGGATGAGCCAGAGGACCAGGGGGAGAGAGATCAGGGCACCCGCCACCACCGCCAGGAGTCCCAGCACCAGCGATTCCCCCACCACCATGGCCACGATCCGCCCTGGCCTCATCCCCAGGGCCTTGACCACGGCGAACTCGCGCCTTCGCTCGAAGGTCCCCATGAGCATGGTGTTGGCCACGCCGAAGGCCGCCATGAGGAAGATGACGATGAGGATCACCCAGTTCATCCCGCTGATGAGGCCGGCGAATTCCACCAGTTCCGGACGGAACTGGGTCCAGGGGGCGACCTCCATCTCCCCGGCCAGGTCGGCGAGCTCCGTGCTGAGACGAGCCGCCACCGCCGGTGCGTCCCAGGGATTGCGAAGGGCCACGGCGATCTCGTGCACGTCATCGGTCCCCAGGGCCAGGAGGAACTGGAGGTCGTCCAGGTGGAGGATCACCTGGGCGGCATCCACCTCGGGGATCCCGGTGCGGACGATTCCGCTCACCGTGAAGAGCTCGTTTCCGAGGGAGCCGTCAGCGGACGGCGCCACCAGGACCACTTCCTCGCCCACCGATGTCCGGAGTTGACGCGCCAGTTCCTGACCCAGGAGGACCTGGTACGCCCCGTCCTCCGGCGGCGCTCCCTCCAGCACTCCCTCGAGAAAGTGGGTGACCCCAGCCTCCGATTCGGGAACGATCCCCATGAGGAGACCTCCCCTGGATGTGGAATCCGAGGCGATGATCCCCGCGCCGTAGAGTCTCGGGGTTGCCCCCAGCACGTCAGGATCGGATCGGATCCGGCTCAGGAGTTCGGAGACAGGGACGCCGTCGTCCCCACCGATCACGTCCCAGAGCTCCCGCTCCGGCTCGTAGGCGGGGTTCTGGATCCGGACCTGCCCGGCCATGAGGTCGGTGCCGCTGCGGATGAAGTCCGAGCCCATCCCCTCCAGGATGCCGCTGAAGAGGACGACGGCGGCAAAGCCCCATGCCAGCGCCATCGCCGTGATGACGGTCCGTCTCCGATGCCGGCCCAGGTTGCGCCATCCAACCCGCAGCCAGAATCCCCGGTCCTTCAAGGCCCGCCCCTCAGACGCTGCAGGGAGAAGAAGGACGCCTGGAGTTCCGCGTCGAATTCCAGGTCCTCGTAAAGGAGCGTGGTCCGCTCGCCGGGCTTGTCCTCGGGGTGCATGGACAGCTCGGTGGGCACCAGGCGGCCGTCCATGGTTCGGAAGTTGGAGAAGGTCATGGTCCGGGCCAACTCCCCGCGGTCGTCGAAGTAGCGGGACTCCAGCGGCATCCGGTCGCTCTTCCGAACCTCCAGCTCCAGCCGGCCCCAGACCACCGGCGCCTCCGGCAGGGGGATCAGGGTGAACTCCCAGATCTCGGTCCCCTCCCGCTCTCCCTCGAAGGAGACCTCGATCTCGTAGTCGTCCACCATGCTGCTTTCCCGGACCAGGTCGTCGTAGGTGAAGTGGGACCCCATCCAGGAGCCACCCATCCCGGATCCGGGGACCTTGATGGTCCGGTCGACCCGTGGGAGGTAGTTCCAGATGTCCCGGTCCACCTTGAGGGTGGCCGTGCCTGCCTCTCGCGAGGGCGAGAGCACCCGAACCAGGGAGTACTCCTGCCCCAGGGACCACATCTCCATCTCCATGGTCCGGGTCCACCGCTCCGTCACCACTTCCATGCGCACCTTCCCGCGGCTCGACTCACCCCTCAGGAGATCGTCCACATGGCGCACAATCTCTTCTGCTTCCTCCGGGGAGGTCTGGGCCGCAGTGGGGGAGGGGCATGCCGCCAACCCCAGGATCAGGAGGATGGCCCCGGTAGCCACGATCGTCCTGGGGGTCGTGGCGGTACGGATGTGGGGCGGGGGACGGTCGGGAAAAGGGTTCTGGCGCATGGGTTTGTCCGTTGGTGTGGTCCGGATCGCACGTCCAAACGGTATCGCAAGGCGTATGCCAAGAGGCTTCTGCCAAGAGGCGCATTCCAAGAGGCGCATTCCAAGGGCGTATGCCACCGGAGCGTGAAGGGAGGCACACCGCGGCCGAACGGGCCGCCCCCTTGGAAACCCGGTTGTCGGAGTGGCTCCTACCTGGGCGGCAGTTCGTCCCATGGTGGGGACTGGCGACGAGACAAGGAGTCACGGACGTCCGATCGACGGTAAATCCATCCAGTGAAATGTGCTACCCCTTCCGCCATCCCCTGCACCCGCCTCAGATTACCCTGCGGCACCCCGAGTCCGTGGATCCGCGGCCGTCGGGGTCGATCCCGTGATGGAATCCGGGACCCGGAAATCGGGCACTTGGGGTAGGACTCGATTCGCTTCTGCAATGGAGGGCCAGGCATGACTCCCGTACGACGACTCCTCGTGGGCCTGGACCTGTCCGAAGAAACCGACGGACTCGTGGACTCCCTCCCGGCGCTCCGGGCCTGGGGAGTGGAAGAGTTGGTCCTTACCCACGTCGCCGCGGCCTCACCCATTCCGATCCTTCACAGGAACGATCCCACCCGGGGTGTCGCGGGGAAGCTCTCCGAGGCCCAGGCCTGCCTCGAGCCCCATTTCCGGGTCAGCCTCTGCCTGGCGCAGGGGAATCCGGGCGGCTGCCTCGCAGAGGAGGCTCAGGTCCGAAGCGCGGATGGAATCGTGCTTGGGATGAAGGAGCGGAGCCTCCTGGCGGACGCTTTGGTGGGGCCCACCGTCCTGGAGGTGGCTCGGCACTCGTCGCGACCCATCCTCCTCTTTCCCCATGCTTCCGTGGAGAGCCGGCGGACCCGACCCATCCTTTCGCCCCGGTCCGCTCGGATCCTTCATCCCGTTCAACTCTCCGGGGATGAAAGCCGGGCGAACGCGTTCGTGCGGGATCTGGCTGTGGAGCAGTCCCTTCCCGTGTCCCTTCTCCATGTCCTGGATGAGGGCGATCCAAAGGCCGAGATGGAGGTGGTCGAGAAGTTGGAGCGGTTGGCCGGAGAGCTGCGGGAGGCGGGAGTTCCCGAGGTGGAGATCCTCGTGGACCACGGCGAGCCCTGGGAGCGGATTCTCTCGCGAGCGGGAGAGCGGAGCCACACCCTCGTCGTCATGGGAACCCACGCCCGCGGCCCCATCCCGACGCTCCTCCTGGGAAGCCAGAGTCGTGAAGTGGCCCGGAGGAGTCGCCTCCCCCTGCTCCTCGTTCCCCGGAAGCCGGAACCTTCTGGCCAGGGGAGCCGGACGGGGTGACGGCAGGAGCCCACAAGCCCACAAGCCCACAAGCATGAGGTCTTCCAGGGACGGTGGCACTCGAAGGGGTCCTATGGGAGATTTGAGCCGGAAGCGTCCTTCACGAACTGCGACGCTTGTGGCGCCGGGGGCATATATGGAGCCCCGTGAATGCCAGCATCCCCGAAGAAGCCCTCGATTGGGGGGAAACGGTTCCATGCTGCGGAAGTCCCCGCCTCAGTCCCTGCCTCACCCCCCGCCTCAGTCCCCGCCGCCTCCGGACGGACCTCACCCGGCATAGGATCCAGCATCCGCCTCGTCCGGACTCAGCCCACTCCGCCTCCCCCTCCTCCCATTCCACCGGAAGCTCCCTGACGCAGTGACCCATGGGTCCAGGAGCATCCAGGGGAGATGGTCCAGCAGACTTCGCGCTGCGGCCCCCCGGGAATCGTCGGCTCCCCGAGCCCGGTCTGCCCCCTCGAGTCGCTGGGGGAAGTGCACCAGCACCCGATAGCTGGTTTCGGCCTCGACCCTCCCACCTCCCATGTGGCTCACCATCCATCCCCCACCTCGCTCTTCCGATCACGTCACCCCCCGAAGCGATCCAGGATCCAGTGGGAGATCCGATCCAGGGCAAGGGGGGAGAAGGTCTCTTCGATCTGCCCGTACTCCGACGGTGCCCCGGTCTCCGCCGTCTGGAAGAGATGGTTGAGGCCCGGGAGCTCCTCCACGGTGAAATCGGGGTTCCCCCCCTCCCTCAGCGCCGCCTCGATGGCCGGGAGGTTCTGGGCCGGATCCACCTGGAGGTCCAGGGAGCCGTTCAGGGCCAGGACCGGCACCTGGACCCGTCGGAGAACCGGAGCCGGGTCATGGAGAAGGAAGTACCGGAACCACGGTCCTTCCAGGGGGGCGAGTTGGGCCCGGATCCACCCTTCCTCTCCCGCCTGGGGGATTCCACCGGCCTCCCGCTCGGCATCGCTCATCTCCTCCACCGCGCCGCGGAGCTCCGCCTCCACGCGGTGGCTCCGGACCGCTGGGTCCTCCTCCTCCCGAAGGATGGTGAAGAGACGGGCCTGGAGCGTCCGGCTCCGCTCCACGTCCTCGGCAGAGGCGCCCATGGACCGGGCGATGAGCTCCCCCTGGCGGAAGAGGATCTCCTCCCCCGTCACACCGGGCCCGGCCAGGAGGACGAGGAAGGCCACCTCCTCCATCCCCGCGGCGACCATGGGCGCGATGAGCCCTCCCTCACTCATCCCCACGATCCCGATGGCGGAGGGGTCCACCTCCGGGCGGGTGAGCAGGTAGTCCACCGCGGCCCGGGTGTCGTTGGCGAAGTCGGCGGAGGTGGCGGCCCGGAAATCCCCCTCCGATTCCCCCACCCCCCGGTCGTCGGACCGGAGCACGGCGATCCCGCTCCGGGTCAGGTGGTCCGCCAGGACCAGGAAGATGCGGTGCCCGAAGATATCGGAGTTCCGGTCCTGGGCTCCGGAACCGGTGACCAGGGTGACGGCAGGGAAGGGGCCGGGCCCCTCGGGGAGGGTCAGGGTTCCTGCCAGGCGGATGCCCGCTTCCGGGTTGGGGTAGATCACGTCCTCGCTTCGGTACGGGAAGGGGAGCTCGGGGTGCTGGGGGCGCTGGGGAGTGGAGACTTTCTCCACCCGGGAGAGCGCCAGGGGAAAGGAGGCTCCCCCCTGCATCCAGTTCCCCTCCAGGCGGTCCGGCGCCTCCAGGTACCCCTCGTAGCGCCCGCCGACTGCGGTGACCTCCATGACCAGGTGGCCGTGCCCGTAGGTGATGGAGGCCACCGGGATCCCCCGGGCCGCCTGGTCCGGAGAGTCCATGGTGGCCTGGAGGGACCCGTCGGGGGCCTCAGTGACCTGGAAGACAATCCGTAGCTGTATGTCGGCGGTGACGGCCAGGGCGCCCTCCCAGCTCCCCACGACCTCGGCGGCGGCCGGGAGGCTCGCCGGGGCCGGGCTTGAGGCGATGAGGCTTGCCGCGGGGACGGCTGGGGCAGCGAGGTCCGGGCTGGCGAGCGCAGGGGCGGCGACTGCGCCGCTCAGGATCAGGAGGCTGGCGGGAAGGATGGACCGGGGGATTCGGAGCGGGATCATGGAGGGGTCAGGTGATAGGGTGAAGGGTGTCCTTACCATCCGGTACGGGCTTCCAGGGCGGAGTCTTCATGAAGGGCGGAGTCTTCATGGCGATGTGCCCGGTGCCCGGTGGGCCAGCGTCCCCCGTCCCGGGGCTCCCTCTCTCCTCGGGGGTCCCGACCTTCGATCAAGGGTCCAGCCGGCGGAACCGGATCCCCCGGGCGCGGACGTTGCTTGCCTCCAGGTGCGTCACGCGGCCCTCGCCATCCCGGTGGAAAGTCACCTGGAGGAGGGGAAACGCCCCTCCGAACGTGTCTCCATCCACGTGGTGCAGCCGGACCGGATCCCGGCGGCGCTGCCGGACCACCAGGGCGCCCTCGTCCACCTCCACGTGCAGCGTGTTTTCCACCTCGGCGCTTCGGTAGCTCGCCACGAAGTCCTGGAGGGCCAGGGGAGCGTCGTCCAGCCGATGGGCCACGTGGTCCCCTCCCTGGTGGAGGACCAGGCGGGGGGCCGGCGCCTCCCCATCCTCCAGGTGGAAGGTGAGTTCCGCCCCCAGGGCAGGGATGGCGAAGCGGCTCCCCCCTGCCGGATCCAGGGGGAAGGGCGGCTGGCCCGGCCCGTGGGCCACAAGCCGCTCGCCCTCCTCCCGCACGGTGAGAATGAAGCCGGGCTGGGCCTCCAGGGCGTAGCGGCCCACGAGGCGGTCCGGGGAGGGAGGGGGGCCCGCTCCCGATCCCTCGGCTCCACCCGTCGCGGCTCCGGCCGTTCCGGCTGACGCGGCATCGGGTCCGGAGGGCCCGGCGCCGTCCGGCTCACCGGAGGCCATCGTCTCTGCGGGCGCGTCGGCGCTCTCAGGGGCCATGGCCTCGCCGAAGGCGGCCCGAGTGAGGTGGGCCGGAATGGTGGAGGAGAACCCGCCGTGGTTGCTCACCACGATGATCCCGGCCTCCAACTCCGGGAACCAGGCGAAGTGGGAGTAGTGGGCGATGTCCCCTCCGGGGTGGTGGATCCGGCGAAGTCCCCCCTCGCGGTCCATCTCGATCCCCAGCCCGTAAGTCGTGGTCCGACCAGATGTAAGGACTGTGGGGGTGGTCATGGCCTCCAGGACGGTCCGCCCCCCGTGCCGGCCCGTGGAGAGGTTCTCCATCCATCGGGCCATGTCCGCCAGGGTGGTGTAGACGCTTCCCGCCCCCACGGCGGCTCCCACATCCTGTCCGTGGCGGAATCCCCCCTCGGGGAGGGGGCGGTACCCGTAGGCGGCACCGGGGACCACCTGACGGGGATCCTCCCGGATCACGGTGTCATCCATCCCCAGGGGAGCGAATACGTTGGCCTCCATCCACGCCGGGAAGGGTTCTCCGGTGACCCGCTCCACCACCATCCCCAGGAGGAGGTACCCGGTGTTGTTGTAGTTCCACTCCGCGCCCGGGGCGTTCTGGAGTTCCGGCTGGCGCTGCACCACCCGGAGGGCCTCCTCCCGCCCCACGAAGTCCGAGTCCTCGATCCTCCACCCCCCGATGGCCAGGGCGTTGATGAACTCCCGGTACCCGCTGGTGTGGGTGAGGAGGTGGCGAAGGGTCACGGGGGTGCCCAGGTCCGGCACCTCAGGGAGGTGGATTCGGACGTCGTCATCCAGGGAGAGGCGCCCCTCTTCCGCCAGGAGGGCCACGGCAAAGGCGGTGAACTGCTTGGCGGTGGACCCGATGTTGATCCGGGTCTCGGGGGTGAGGGGGATCCGGTGGCTCAGGTTGGCCATCCCCCATGCCCCCTGGAAGGCGATCCGACCCCCCTGCACCACGGCGGCCACCACACCGGGGGCGTCGTCGCTGTCGAACTCGGAGAGGACGGCATCGAAGCGCTCGCCCAGATCGGCGGGGAGGGCGAAGGGGTCGGACGGGTCCGGGCCAGGGAGGTGAGAGTCCGTCGCCTCGGCGCCTGGCGGCGAAAGGAGGAGGAGGGGGATGGCCAGGGCGATAGCTGAAAGGGAACGACGGGGAACGGTCTGCATGGGAAAGATCCAGTCTCGGGAAAGGTCCGGTCTCGGGAATGGCAACAATCGGTCACAAACCCCCCTACGGCACCGGTCCTCCCCCGGTTTCAGACCCCGGTTTCAGAGCCGGGGAGCCGGCACCTTCCGAGGCGCCTCCAAAGCCATGAGACGCTCCCCCTCCCGGTCCCTCCTGGACCCTGACTTGGCCGCCTGGATGACGGGATGGTGCGGGAAGACCGGATCCGGGTCGATCCATCGGGAGCGGGCGGCCACTCGTCTGGATGCCGCCCTCGGGGGGACTCAGGACTCAAGGCGTAGTAGCCAATCCCGCTTCCGCTTCGGGTTGTCCACAGTCCAGCAGGAACTCCAGTTACTTCCTGGAAAACCCCTTGCGGAGGCCTGGAGAGGTGGGGCAGTATTCCGAGAAGGCGTCCTTCCGCGGGGCATTGTCCCACCAATGCGAACGGGGATACCCATGCGACGCAAAGGCTGCGGACCCGGTTCACTTTCCACCTGCCCGACGGCCGCGCGGTTCGTGGGTGGGATGACGGCCGTCACCCTTCTGGCCGGCTGCGCGTCACTTCCCCTTCCTCGGACCTTCGACTCCGGAGAGGGTTCGGGTACGTCGGGGTGGAAACGGGCGACCGGGTTCTCTGCACTTGGTGCTGACCGCGCGGGACCTTTAGTCCCATCGCGATGCCCTGGCGCCGGTGCTCCCTCCGGAGTCCCAGGTCGTAGATTGAGATCTTTCGGCGCTCCTGCTTGAACTTGGGGAGGACGTACCCTGCGAGACCCCCGGTTCGGCGCATGACTGCGCCTCAAGCCCCGCCCAAGCCCGCCCCCTGAACCCAGCCCCAGTACTCCGGCGACTCCAGCGCCTGGAAGAACCCCGGGGCCCATCCCCCTGGGCGTTCCCCGCCGGGACACCATGACGAGCTTCGGAAGAAGTGGTCGGCGCCGGGAACCGTTGCGACCTGAAGCCGGGGATTTTGCTTTGAGGTGCCGAAGTAATGCTCCAGCCGAAGGCGATTGGGACCGGGTACCACCAGGGGATCATGCTCCGCAAAGAGGGCAAGGGTCGGCTGCTGGATGTCCGGCAGGTCGTGCCGTGGATCGAAGTGGATGATCCGCGACAGGTAGCCGGGCTTCACCATATGGGAAATGAGGCTCAGCATCCCCAGCCCGAGATCCAGGCCG
>REED01000016.1 GCA_007695225.1 Gemmatimonadales bacterium | reverse complement strand
CCGGCGCCGGGCCCTACGATCTGCGCCTGGGCTATCATGGTCTCCTGGAGCGGGTGCAACTGGCGGAAGACCGGGGATTCCGGGTGGTGGCGCAGGCCCGGACCTCCGCCCGGTTCCGTTCCCTGGTTGAGGATCACAAGCTCTTCCCGATCTATCGGACCAAGGCCCAGGGCGGTCTCACCATCATGGACCGGGACGGGGAGTTCCTCTTCCACAACCCCTATCCCGATCGGGTCTACCCCGGCTTCGAGGATATTCCACCGGTCATCTGGCAGACCCTCTTGTATATCGAGAACAGGACCGCGTTGGACCCCCAGTACCCCTACCGGAATCCGGCGGTGGAGTGGGGCCGATTCTTCCGCAGCGGGATGGATCTGGGGCTTCGGTACCTGGGGCGGGAGGGGAGTGTGGCCGGAGCCAGCACGCTGGCGACGCAGATCGAGAAGTTCCGCCACGCGCCGGAGGGGCTCACCGAGTCCCCCATGGACAAGCTTCGCCAGATGGCCAGCGCCGCGCTCCGTTCCTATCAGGACGGCCCTGAGACGCTGGAGGCCCGAAAGCGCATGGTCCGTGACTACCTGAATTCGGTCCCGCTGGCAGCGATCCGGGTCGAGGGGGAGATCACGGGACTGGCCGATGGCCTTCGGGCCTGGTACGGGGCCGATTTCGTCGAGGTGAACCGGGTGCTTCACCCCGTGCCCACCCGGAGGCTGGGGGCGATTCCGGCGGCGGAAGAGCTGGTGGAGCCCATTCGGTTGGCGGAGATCCGGGAAGCCGGCGGATATGGTCTCGGGACTGGGGCCGGGTTGGAGGAACGTCCTGTCGGGGAGGACGCCGAGGGAACCGACCCTGGCGTGGGATCCGATCCCGCCCTGGCTTCGGGTCCTTCCAGCCCCTTCGTCCGTGTGGCGGCGGTGGAGGACTGGGACACTCCCTCCATCGTGGCGCCGGATGCGGGGCTGGCGTATCGCCAGGTCCTTTCCCTCATCCTCTCCCAGCGGCGGCCCTCGTACTACCTCACCACCCAGGAGGGTCGAGAGGCGCTGGACCGACTCACCGACCGGCACCTGGATCTGATGGAGGCGGATGCCGCTCTTCCTTCCTGGCTGATCCAGGCCGCCCGGCAGGCTCGACCGGAGCTGCGCATGTTGCCCCCGGAGCGTCCCTCCGTCTCCTTCGTGGAACGAAAGGCGGTGAACACGGTGCGGACGGGGCTCCTGACTCTTCTGGGGGTGTCCCGCCTCTATGATCTGGACCGGATGGACCTCACGGTGCAGAGCAGCATTGACGCCGGGGCCCAGTCCACCGCCACGGAGCTCCTCGGGAAACTCCAGGATCCTGCCTTCATCCGGGAGCGGGGATTCGACGGCTTCCGCCTGCTGGACCGGGGCCCCCCTGGCGAGGTGATCTACTCCATCGCCCTTCATGAGCGGACGCCCCGAGGGAATCTGGTCCGGATCCAGGCGGACAACCTGGATGCCCCCTTCAACCTGAATGAGTCGGCCCGTCTGGAGCTGGGTTCCACCGCCAAGCTCCGGACGCTGGCCACCTATCTGGATGTCATCGCGGAGCTTCACGAGACGTTCTCTCCCCTCTCCCCCGATTCCCTCCGGAGCCACCGGGTGGCGAGCCAGGACCGGCTCTCGGCGTGGACCCGGGAGCGGATGCTGAGCCGGCCTGACGAGTCCCTGGAGGAGCTTCTGCGGGCCTCCATGCAGCGGGGCTACTCCGCGAACCCCGCAGAGCGCTTCGTCACCGGGGGAGGGGTCCAGTCCTTCTCCAATTTCGACAGGACCTATGACCAGCAGGTGCTCACCGTGGAGGTGGGGTTCCGCCATTCGGTGAACCTGGTCTTCGTCCGGATGATGCGGGACATCGTGAATCACTACATGTACCGGGTTCCCGGCTCCACGGCTCATGTCCTGGAGGAGCGGGGAACCCCCCTGCGGCAGGAGTATCTGGCCCGCTTTGCCGACCGGGAGGGGATCCAGTTCCTGAACCAGTTCATCCCCCGCTATCGAGGGAAGACCCGAGCGGAGATCCTGGTGTCCCTCTTTCAGGAGCGCCGCCTGTCTCCCCAGCGGATGGCCTGGGTCTACCGCACCTCCGTCCCCGACGCCTCGGTGGAGGAGTTGGAGGTCATCCTGAGCCGGAATCTGCCCCAGGATCGGTTCAGCGTGGATGCGGTGGCGGATCTCTTCCGTCGGGCGGATCCGGAGCCCCATTCCCTTTCGGACCTGGGATACCTGGCCAACGTGCACCCCCTCGAGCTATGGGCCGCACGCTTCTTCATCGAGAATCCGGAAGCCTCGGGAGCCGATGCCATCCGGGGCAGCGAGGCGGCTCGCCAGGAGGTCTACCAGTGGCTCTTCCGGACCTCTCGCACCCGGGCCCAGGACCAGCGGATTCGGTCCCTCCTGGAAGTGGAAGCCTTCACCCAGATCCTCCAGGGGTGGCAGCGGGTGGGCTATCCCTTCCAGAATATCGTCCCCTCCCTGGGGACCTCCATCGGGAGTTCGGGTGATCGCCCCGCGGCGCTGAATGAGCTGGTGGGGATCATCCTCAACGACGGGCTCCGGTTTCCCACCTACCGGGTGGAGGAGATCCACTTCGCTCCCGGGACGCCCTTCGAGACCCTCATGGAGCGGGATGAGGTGGAGGGCGAGCCGGTCATGCAGCCGGAGGTGGCCCGGGTCCTTCGGGAGGCCATGGTCGACGTGGTGGAGAACGGCACGGGCCGGCGGAGCCGAGGAGTGGTGAGGGCCCCGGACGGATCGGTCCTCCCCGTGGGGGGGAAGACCGGGACCGGGGACAACCGCTACCGGGTCTTCGCCTCGGGAGGGCGGCTTGTGGAGTCACGCCCGGTGAACCGGACCTCCACCTTCGTCTTCTTCATCGGGGATCGGTACTACGGGGTGATCAGCGCCTACGTGCCTGGAGAGGTGGCGGACCAGTACCATTTCACGTCGGCGCTCCCCACCCAGGTCCTGAGAGAGTTGGGCCCCTCCATCGAGGCCCTCCTGCTGGAGGATCTGCTGGCCGCGTCGGGTGACGAGGCGCTTCCCGGTCCTCCGGGCTAAGCCGGTCCTCCGGGCTAAGCCGGTCCTCCGGGCTAAGCCGGTCCTCCAGACTAGAAGGCTGTTGAAGAAGTAGAGGGCGCCACCGTTGGGAGCGCCAGGGAGCCGCATCGTAGGCGGCGACCCGCAGGCATAGCGAGAGCTACGTCGAGGGGAGCCAACGACCGAGGGGGCTCCCTGCC
>REED01000220.1 GCA_007695225.1 Gemmatimonadales bacterium | reverse complement strand
ATCCTGGTGGGGATCGTGGTGAACGACTCCATCGTGAAGGTGGACTTCATCGTCCAGGCCCGGGAGCGGGGGGCCGGGCTCCGGGAGGCCATCGTGGAGGCCGGGCGGATCCGCCTCCGTCCCATCATCATGACCACGGTCACCACCGTCCTGGGCCTCACCCCCATGGCGCTGGGGATCGGCGCCGGAGCGGACCTTCGGGCGCCCCTGGCCATCGCGGTCATCGGGGGACTCATCGTGGCCACCCTCCTGACCCTCCTGGTGGTGCCCGTCCTCTTCTCGGTGGTGGAGGGCGCCCGGGTGGGGTGGGTGGGGGAGCCGACGCCCGGCCGGGAGCCGGGGTCGGCGGCCGGCGCCCGGGAGAGGGATGCCGGCTCGGAGGCGGCCGGGGGCGCCCCCGCCATGGCCCGGGGGAGCACGCCATGATCCGCCTCTCCATCCGGCGTCCGGTGGCGGTGGCCATGGTCTACCTCTCGGTGGCCCTTTTGGGGGTAGCGGCGTGGCGGGGGATCCCCATCGAGCTTCTTCCCGACGCCGAGTTTCCCCGCCTGAGTCTGAACCTGGAGTGGCCCGGGGCCTCGCCCGAGACCATCGAGGCCTTCGCCACCTCTCCCCTGGAAGCGGCGGTGCAGCAGGTGAAGGGGGTGGAGCGGATCACCTCCACCACCCGGGAGAACCAGGCCTCCATCGAGGTGGAGTTTGCCCAGGGGACGGACATGGACTTCGCCCGCCTGGACCTCTCGGAACGGGTGGCGACGGTGGAGGAGGAGCTCCCCGACGGGGTGCGTCGGATCCAGGTCCAGCCCTATGTGCCCCGTGAATTCGAGCGGGAGGTGAGCCGCCCCTTCCTGGCGTACACCTTCACCGGACCCCTCCTGGTGGAGGCCCTCCGGCTCCACATGGACGAGGTGGTGGTGCCGGAACTCCTGCAGATTCGCGGCGTTTCCGGCGTGGAGGTCCAGGGGGGACGGGCCCGCCTCCTGGAGATCGAACTGGCGCCGGACCGCATCGCCGCCCTGGGACTCCGGGCGGAGCAGGTGGCCCAGGCCATCAGCCAGCTGGACCTGGTCCGGGAGGCGGGGGCGGTGCGCTCCGACGACCGGGAGTGGGCGGTGACCATCCGGAGTCGGCCTGGCTCCGCCGCCGACCTCCACTCGGCCCTCCTTCCGGTGAACGGCCCCCTCCCGGTCCGGCTGGACGACGTGGCGGTGATCCGGGACACCTTCGAGGAGCCCCGCTTCCACTACCGCATCGATGGGAGCCCGGCGGTGGGGTTCACGGTCCACAAGGAGTTCGGCACCAACACGGTGCGCCTGGCCGAGGCGGTGAAGGGGCGCATGGCGGAGCTGGAGTCCCTCCATCCGCCGGGGACCCAGGTCATCCTGAACGACGACCAGAGCGAGGACATCCGGCGCCAGCTCACCGATCTCAGGACCCGGGCCGGGGTGGCGGCGGGGGTCATCTTCCTGGTCCTCCTGGGCTTCCTCCGCTCCTTCCGGACGGCCGGGATCGTCTTCGCCACCATCGCGTTTTCCATCCTCATCGCCCTGAACCTCATCTATTTCGGCGGCCTCACCCTGAACCTCCTCACCCTCATGGGGCTGGCGCTGGGCTTCGGGCTCATTGTGGACAACTCCATCGTGGTGCTGGAGAACATCTACCGGAAATGGCAGGAGGGGGCCGAGCCCCGGCAGGCGGCGGAGAAGGGGGCCCGGGACGTGGTGCTCCCCATCCTGGCCTCCACCTTCACCACCCTGGTGGTCTTCCTCCCCTTCCTCTACCTGCAGGGCGAGCTCCGGATCTACT
The DNA here is from genome assembly GCA_007695225.1 of Gemmatimonadales bacterium. GTDB lineage: Bacteria > Gemmatimonadota > Gemmatimonadetes > Longimicrobiales > Gaopeijiaceae > T3Sed10-66. The sequence continues at coordinate 1,458 of REED01000220.1, read as the reverse complement.
ACCTCCCCCTGGCCATCGTGGTGGGGCTCACCCTGGTGGCCTCCATCTTCGTGGCCTTCACCTTCATCCCGGCTCTGGCGGCGCGGCTGCTGGGGGCGGGAGGGGGGAAGGGAAGGGGGACGGAGAGGGAGACAGGGGGGAGTGGTGGAAAGGGGACCGCCGCGTCGGAAGATCCCGCCGCCATCCCCGCCTACGCTGCCGCCCGCCCCCCCGTCTACATCCGCTTCTACGCGGGACTCCTGGGGATGACGCTCCGCTTCCCCTGGGTCACCGTGGCCGTGGCCGCCCTCTGCTTCGCGGGGACGTGGCACCTCTTCGACACTTATGTGAGTCGGGGGGTGGTCTGGGGGGGAGGGGGGATGGCCCAGCGGTCCTCGGTCCTCATCAACGTCAACATGCCCCGGGGATCGGACCTGGAGCGGGTGGACGAGCTCACCCGCTTCTTCGAGGAGCGTCTCGCCCGGATGCCGGAGGTGGAGGTCTTCACTACCCAGGTGAGTGGGACCAGCTCCCGAACCCAGGTGGACTTCCCCGAGGAGCTGGAGTTCACCCCGATTCCCCTGGTCATCGAGGAGCAGCTCAAGGCCTTCTCCCTGGGGTTCACCGGGGCCGAGGTCCGGGTCTACGGCCAGGGTCCCTCCTTCTATGGAGGAGGAGGGGGGAGCGCGCCGAACTACCGGATCACCCTCCTGGGCTACAACTACGACCGGCTGGCGGAGATCGCCGACGACCTGGGCCGGCGCCTCGAGCGGCACACCCGGATCCACGAGGTGGACACCAACGCCTCCGCCGGCTTCTTCATCCGGGACCGGGCCACGGAGTTCGTGGCCACCCTCGACCGGGAGGCGGCGGCCCGCCACGACATCACCGTGGCCGAGGCCACCGGCCTCCTCCGGAGCTCGCTCAGGGGAACGGGGCGCTCGGGGCTCCTCATGCTGGGAGGCGAGGAGGTGGCCTTCGAGGTGAAGCTGGAGGGATACCGGGAGGCGGATGTGGGGGCGCTCCTGGAGACGGTGGTGGCCACCTCCCGGGGGACCCGGGTGCCCCTGGGGGACCTGGTGACGGTGCGGGAACGGCGGGTCCTCACCGCCATCCGCCGGGAGAACCAGCAGTACGAGCGGACGGTGGCCTATGAGTTTCGGGGGCCGAGCCGCCTGGGGGACGTGATCCGGGACGCCGCGCTGGAGGCCACCGTCCTCCCTCCCGGCTACTCCATCCAGGAGCGCACGCCCTGGCGGATCTCGAGCCAGGACCAGCAACAGTTCCTGTTGGTCCTCCTGGTCTCCATCGGGCTCGTCTTCATGGTGACGGCGGGGCTCTTCGAGTCGGTGCGACAACCCCTGTGCGTGCTCCTGGCCGTGCCCATGGCCCTCATCGGGGTCTTCCTCACCTTCTTCTACGTAAACGCCACCTTCACCCGGGAGGCGTACATCGGGGTCATCATGATGGGGGGGATCG
>REED01000176.1 GCA_007695225.1 Gemmatimonadales bacterium | reverse complement strand
GTCGGAAGACCCAGCGCCAGGATGGCGAGGGCCAGGGTGAACGCGGGGGCGGGGAGGCAGGAGTTTCGCATTCTGCAGACTCCCTGGCGAGAGGAGACCGAAGGTGACGGAGCGAGGCCAAATTCAACTCTTCATATCTAAGGTGGCGTAATCTGTAGGGCAAGCGGTCGATCGAGTACCGACAATGTCAGTCGGCGCGCTCCTCTGGGTCAGCGCCGTGGCGGCGTTCGTGGGTGTCGAGCTCGCCCGCCTGCAGGGACTCGCCCGTCGACTGGGGCGCGTCCGTCGCTGACTTTCGAGATCCGATCGGCCCAGGGGACGTCGGGAAAGGAATCCGACCCAGTGCCCATGTCGCGTGCCCTGGCTAAGCGGTCTCCTCGGCGAACTTCACCTTGAATGGACCAACGTCCTGGGAGGTTTACCGACTCGACACTTATCAGATTTGGCTTGTCAGCGGCCAGTACCAAACATCCAGGTGCTGAAGCTTCGAGGCCACCGCCGCCGCCAGCTCCCCGAAGGGGACCCGCCACCTACCAACAAACCTGTGGCGCCGGTTCCCATGGGAGTTCGTCCACTCCTAAAAAGGGGCACACCTTTGACGCAACCTCACGGGTCTCATCGACGAGGCCTTGGCCTGTCCCACTACTCACCCCGTCCCACCGCTGCGAGCGCCTGAACCCTCGCAGGACCCGGGGCACGAGGCCCGGCACGACCCTAGCCCCCGGGAGGCCACCCGTGATAGCATACTCGGCGTCGGGGTGGTCGATGAGGTGGCGCTTGATGCGTTGCCGAATCCACCTGCGGCTGCCCTCCGGCTCGTCCTCCACCTCGTGGACCAGTTCGTCCCGATAGGCGATAACGACCACGATGTCCTCGATGTCGTGGCTCCCGAGCACGTCGTCCTTCCCCCGTCCTTCGAACGCCGCCAGCTTCGTCGCGACGAACATCGGAGGTGACACGATTCGAACCCGGAGGCTCTCCGAGACATCTATCCATCTGGAGGTTGCCAAAGCGCGCTCGTACCAAGGATTGGTGAACCCGAGGATGTCCTCGTCCACGGGCATCACATCAAGGATGCCGTCCTCCGAAGTCCACCGGCATAGCGGAGCACCGGGCGAGGTGTCCTCCTGGAATCCAAGCTCGCGAAGGGCCTGACCAAGCCGGTGATACTCGACCCGTCCCGTGACCTCGCAAATCACGTCGGCATCGCGGGTTATCCGAACCTCCGACGCGGAGGGCGATGTGAAGAACAGTTCCGTGGTGACACCCCCTACGAATACGAGTTCAGGGAGCAGGGGCTCCAGCTTTCGGGCAATTCGAACCAGCAGGGGAAGGTTGGAGCTCATCCTTGGTGCGCTCCCTTGAGCCTCGCCTTCAAGGCCTCGGTAGCAAGCTTCCGCTCCCGTGCTCGTCCGACGCGGATGGCATCGACCAGGGTGAGCAATTCGTAGAGCTCACCCGCATTGGCCGCCAGCCCGGGGGCGCCGTCGTACAGGGGAACCAGGCTTTCTCCCCGCACAGACCCGTTCGCGCTAGGCCACACGACGGCCCGACCGCCTTCGATGTGGTCCCGGAGGGGCGGGCCCGAATGCGCCGTCGGAACGCCCTCGGCCTCCGGTCCGCGAACTGGATAGAAGGCAAACCGAGCCCCGTGGACGAGGAACTCGAGGAGAGAGCCGGAGTTCACCGCTCGCCGGTGGGGAAGGACCAGCCCGGCGGCCATCAGACGCTGCACGGAACGGTGAGCGGATCCAAGTCCGATGCCCAACACTTCGGCGACGGTTTCGTACCCGTCCTCAGGCCGAAGCGCGAGATGGAGCGCGACGGCGAGGTCGAGTGGACGAAGCGAGGGTTGGTTCATGACGACCTTGTTATGGGTCCTAGTTTTCCAGTTTCCGGAAAGTGGAAATCTAGGGTGAAGGACACGGGAGAGCGAGGACCGTCGCCGCAGGCGATATTCCGGACGCGACCGGCTCCTTGGAGAAGCAGGCATGCGAATCCCCGTCATCGTCCGACCGTCGACCCAAGGAGTTACTTCCTCGTCGGCGTCGATTCTTCCAGTGCAGAGATGATCTCCGATCTGACCCAGGGGTCCTCCTCGACCGACGCCCTCCTCTCCAGTGCGGAGCGAGCGGCGGCTGACGAGATCCGGCCAAGAGCCCACGCGGCGTGTCCCCTGACGAGCGACTCCGGGTCGGACAGAGCCGCCGCGAGGACGCGCACCGCCTCGGACGGAGGCTCCTCCTTCCCCGACAACCAGTTCCCGAGCGCGACGCAGACATTGCGTGCGAAGCCGGCCCGCCCCGCTCGCCGGATCGCCGATCCACGGGAGAACGACTCCCAGCCCTCCTCCGACAGCGCCATCGAGAGGAGGTCGACCAGCGAGGGAGCGTCAGTGCCCGGGTGGAGGGGCGCGGCACTTTCCGAACCCGGTCCCGCGGGACCGCTCGCCTCCACCCCCACCGGCCGTTCCCCCGGCCCCCGCGCCGCATACCCCGACTCCACCGCCTCCTCGGCGAACTTCACGTTGAACGGGCACACCTCCTGGCAGATATCACACCCATAGACCCGGTTTCCCATCAGGGGCCGGAGCTCCCGGGGGATCGGTCCCCGGTTCTCGATGGTCAGGTAGGAGATACATAGGGTGGCGTCCATGACCGGTGCTCCGTCGGCATCCCGGCCCAGGAGGGCCCCGGTGGGGCACGCATCCAGGCAGGCCCGGCAGCTCCCGCAATGGTCGCGACCCAGCGGCTCGTCCACCTCCGCCTCCAGCTCCAGAAGGAGGACGCCCAGGAAGAAGTACGAACCCCTCCGAGGGTGGATGAGCATGGTGTTCCGGCCGAACCACCCGAGACCGGCCCGCTCCCCCAACTCCCGCTCGAGGAGGGGGCCGGTATCCACATAGCTCCGCCCGGCCACCGATCGCCCCAACTCCTCCTCCAGCCCCCGGTGGACCCGGTCCAATCCCTTCTTCACCACCCGGTGGTAATCCCGTCCCCGGGCGTACCGGGCGATGACCCCTCGGGAGGGATCCCCGGGGACCCCCTCCGGATCCTCCTGAAAATACTCGTGCGCCACCACCAGGGCGGAGCGGGCCACGGGAAGGCTCCGGCGTGGATCTCCCCGACGCTCCAGGGCGTCAGGGCGGGCCAGGTAGTCCATGGTCCCGTGCCGCCCCTCCTCGACCCAGCCGCGAAGGAACCCGCTATGGCGAGACGGGGACGGGAGGGTGATGCCCACCGGATCGAACCCTTCCCCCCGGGCCAGCGCCTTCAGGCGTGCGGCCACCTCCTGGGGCGCGGGATGGGGCGCGGGATGGGGCGTGGGATCCTCCTCCCCGGACCGGAAGTCAGGGGTCGCAGGCCCCTTCACGCGGACCCCTTCACAGCCCGTCCGTCACCGCGTCCCCCAGCCAGTGGTCGAACCAGCTCCGGAGCCGGACCAGGCGGTCCACCAGGAGCCAGGGCTCCCCGGTCCGGGACAGACCGTGGGAGGACCGGGGATATCGGACGAACTCCACCGGCACCCCCAGCCGCTTCAGCGAGAGGTACCACATCTCCCCATCCTGCATGGGGGTCCGGTGGTCCTCTTCGCTGTGGATGATGAGGGTGGGAGCGGTGACGTTCCCCACATAGGTGATGGGGGAAGCGGCTCGGTACGTATCCGCCGCGTCCCAGGGCGTCCCGAAGAAGTGCCACTCCAGGGTCCCCAGGGAATCGGAGGTGCCCCAGAGGGTCTCCAGACTCACGATGGAGCGGCTCGTGACGGCGGCGGCAAAGCGGTCGCTCCGGGCGGTGAGCCAGTTGGTGGCGTAGCCGCCATAGCTCCCCCCGGAGACCCCGATCCTGGAGGGGTCGATCTGGGGATACGCCGCCAGCGCCGCGTCCACCCCGGTGAGGAAGTCCTCTTCGTCCATGAGCCCCCAGTACCCCCGTGTGGCCATCATGAACTCATGGCCATAGCCAGACGAGCCCCGGGGGTTCGGGTACAGGACGTAGAACCCGGCGTTGGAGAGGACGTGGAAGGTCTGGAAGAAGGTGTGGCCGTACATGCTGTTGGGCCCACCGTGGATCTTGAGCACCATGGGATAGCTTCGCCCGGGCTCCACGTTCACCGGGGGGATCACCCATCCGTCCACCTCGGTGCCGTCGGCTGCGGTCCAGACCAGCCGCTCGGCGGGGCGGAGACTCACCTCCGCGAGCCATCCGTCATTGAACCCCGTCAGGCGCTGCTCCCCGGAGCCGTCGGCACGGGCCACGAAGATCTCGTCCGGGGTGATGGGGTCCGTGGAGGTATAGGCCATGTACGCTCCATTTACCGTCTCTTCCACCGAGCCGACCTGGCGCTCCCCTGACGTTACCGCCTCCAGGCCGCCGCCCCCGGCGCCGGTCCCCACCTGGAAGAGGTGGACGCTTCCCCGGTCCTGGGCAGTGAAGCGGACCGCGGCGCCGTCGGGACGCCAGGACGGAGCGCCAGGCGACACACCCTGCCCATCCACCAGGACCTCCGCCTCTCCCTGGAAGTCCCCGCCTGCGCCCAGACCCCTCACCTCCAGACGGGTGGGGGTGTTGGGGTCGGGGGAGACGAGGTATGCCAACCGGTTCCCATCAGGTGAGAAGGCCGGGGCCCGGTATGCGCTCTCTTCTCCGGGGGTAAGTTCCCGGAGCTCCCCGAGCCCCGTCCCGCCATCCACCCGGACCAGGAAGAGCTCCGACCGGCGGAGGAAGGGGTTGGAATCCTCCTCCCTGTTCCCGGAAAAGGCGATCCATCGACCGTCCGGGGACCAGGTCGCCCCGATGACGTTGAAGTCCACATGGGTGAGCTGTCGGGGCTCTCCCCCCTCCGCCGGCACCACGAAGACCTGGTTCTTCCCCCGGGCTCCGGGGTGGGGAAGGAGGGGAAGGGTTCCGTCGGACTTGTAGCGCGTCTGGGTGATCACCCGCCCGTCAAAACGCTCCCGGTTCTCGGTGACGGTGATGGCGTCCGGAGCGATCCACCCCGCCCTTGGACCCGGCTCCGCGCCGTCGGCGTCGGAGCGATCCACAAAGGCGATCCACCGCCCGTCGGGGGACCAGATGGGCGCCCCCTCCACTCCGGGGATGCGGTACGCTTCACCCCCGGGAGCCTCCACCCGGGCAAACCAGGTGGTGGACTCATCGTCCCGGCGGGACTGGAAGGCCAGCGTCCGCCCGTCGGGGGACCACCGAGGCGCCCAGGCCTCCCGGGTGGGATCGGTGAAGCGGAAGGGATCCCCCGCCGGCTCTCCGTTCTCGAGAGGAACCATCCAGACCTCTCGGTGACGACGGTTCTCCTCCTCCACGACCCGGGTCTGGGTAAAGGCCACCATCTCTCCATCTGGAGAGATGGCCACCTCCCCCACGAAGGTCATCCCGTAGTAGTCCCGGGGCACCAGTCCCCGCTCCTGGGCTCCCACCGGGTCTGGGGCGTGGGCCAGGCCCACCATGAACAGGAGGGCGGCGGCCACCAGTGCGCGCCGGAGACCCTGTGGACGGTTGCGACCGCTGTGAACATCGGGGACGGAAGACACGGGCACCTCCTGGGGAACGAAGTCGGGCACTCCCCCGGCCTGGGTTCGCCGCAAGGCTCACCGGAAGGCCGGACCGAGGGAGCCGGCCTGCCGTGGGGCCGATGGAGCCACGGATCCAGTACCGGTGCGGAAATGATACCCGGACCTCCCCGGCGGAGGCAAAACCTGACGCGAATGCTCCAGACCCCGATGCTACGGGCGGGCACCGGCCACGGGGGCCTCATCCCCGACCCCCCGCACCCGCCAGGCCAGGAACGCCACCCCCAAAAGCCGGCCGCAGACCAGGGCCGCCATGGCGGCGGTGACACCCATCCATCCCAGCCCCCACCCGAAGAAGGGGAAGAGGAGGGCGATGGTGGTCACCTCGATGGCGGTGGCCACGGTGATGGGGCGGGTCCGTCGGGCCTGTACCAGGAGAGCCCGCTGAAACCCCATGATCACCGAAAGGGCCGGGGCCACGGCGATGATCTGCGCCGGGGCGAAGGCCAACGCCGCCATGGTGGGTTCGAGTCCCGAAACCCCCTCGAACCAGACCCGGGCCATGGGGGTGAAGGCGATGAGCCCCAGCCCCCCCGAAGCCACCACCGCCAACCCGGCGGCAAAGCGACCCAGTTCCCTCCGGTACTCCCCCCGCCGCCCCACCAGGGCGATGGCCGCCTCCTGATAGGAGAGTCCCAGGGTTCCAAAGAGGAAATAGAGGGCCATGACCACGGGGAAGAGGGCCAGGGACTCCACCGGAGCCGGGGCCCGTCCCATGAAGAAGGTGAGGATGGGCTGGGTGGTGAGTCCAATGAAGGAGGTGAGGGCCAGGGGATAGTAGAACTGGAGAATCGCACGCAGGTCGAGGGCCGGTTCCTCGTCCCGGGAGAAGGCTTCGGAACTGGAGAGGGACCGATCCGCTCCGGGAATCCGGGGTGGACCACCGATGGCACCGAGGGCCCGAACCGTGCCCGTCCCGGTCCCAGCCTCCCGGATCTGCACCGGCGGGGGGGTCGGGGGCTCGGCGGTGGGTGCCACGGCGGCAGGGGTCCCGGCGGTTGGCGCCGCGGCAGTGGGGGTCCCGGCGGAAGGAAACTCCCCGGGCCTTCCGGAAACCGGGGCGGAGGGGAAAGGGTCGACATCGGAAGCCAGAAGCCGCGCCACCACCCCCCGGGACATCCTCCACGCAACTGCAGCTTCGACCACCACGCCCATGGAAAGCGCGGCCGCTCCCACCCACGCCCCAGGGAGGCCGCTTCCCGCCAGGACCAACCCTGTGGCTCCCATCGTCCCAAGGCGGATGAAGGTCCCCAGCATCACCCTCCGGGTCTGCCCCGCTCGGATCAGGAGGCCGTGGAGAAAGCGCCGGTAGCCGATGGCGGCCGGCCAGGGCAGGAGGATCCAGAGGGATCCGTAGACCAGGTCCGCCACCTCCGGGGGGAGCCCCAGCCCCCACCGAAGGACCGCGTCGAAGACGGGCGGAATGAGGAGGGCCACCAGGAGACAGGTGGAGAGGACATTCAGGGCCACGGCGAAGCCACGGAGCTTCCGGTAGCTCCCGGCGTCCTCCACCAGGGCGGTGGAGGCGCTCATGAGCATGATCACCGGCGACTCCACCAGGATGGCGAACGCGAACGCCACCCCGTAGGCCGCCAGATTGAAGGTGGGGTCGGCCAGTCGGGCGATGACCGCGGCCAGGAAGGGCCCCTCCAGCGCCATCATGATCCACTGGAGCGCCAGGGGAAACCAGAAGACCAGGATGGCGCGGGGGGAGCGGTCGAGGGAAGCGGACATCGACGAATCTAATCGCGGGGCCTGGAGCGGATCCATGCGCTCGCACCTCATGGGATCCATGCGCTCCAGCTCCCAAGGGGACCCCGGAATGGCTGGGTCGGCGGCCCGGGGGGAGAAAGAGGGCTGATGAGGAGGCAGGGGGGCCACCGTGGAACGCGGTGACGGTCCTCCGCTATCTTCCTCCCCGAGCTCTCCGGATCTCCGGAGGGCGTAGGCCTCCCGCCCCCGGCAGAGCATGGTCCTGGCCCTCTTCCTCCTGGCCCACGCACTGGGCCTGGCCACCTCCCTGGCCGCCCTCATGTCCACGCGGACGGCGCAGGGCACGCTGGCGTGGATCCTGGCCCTGAACGCCCTCCCCTGGATCGCCGTGCCCCTCTACTGGGTCCTGGGGCGGCGGCGTTTCGAGGGATACCTGGTATCCCGGCGGGACGAGGATTCCCGGCTCCGGAAGACCCTTGCAGAGAAGATGCGGGAGATCCACCCGTACCGAGTGTCCCTTCCCGAGGAGCGAGGAGGCATCCGGGCAGTGGAGGCCCTGGCGGCCCTCCCGGTGCTGGCCGGGAACGAGGTGGAGCTCCTCATCGACGGCGAGGCCATCTTCGAGAGCTTCTACCAGGGCATCGAAGCGGCCCGGGACTACATCCTCGTCCAGTTCTACATCGTGAAGGACGACCAGGTGGGCCGGGAACTCCGGGACCGCCTGGCGGCTCGGGCCCGGGACGGGGTCCGGGTCCTCTTTCTCTACGACGAGGTGGGTAGTCATGGGCTTCCCGATTCCTGGGGATGGGACCTGGTGGCCGCCGGGGGCCAGGTCCACCGGTTCCACTCCACCAAGGGCCCCGGGAATCGCTTCCAGCTCAATTTCCGGAACCATCGGAAGGTGATGGTGGTGGACGGGATCCAGGGGTGGGTGGGGGGGATCAACCTGGGGGACGAGTACCTGGGGCGGGATCCCAAACTGGGGGAGCTGCGGGAGACTCACCTCCGGATTGCCGGCCCCTCGGTGCTGAGCCTCCAGCTCTCCTTCCTGGAAGATTGGAACTGGGCCACGGACCAGCTCCCGGAGCTTCGATGGGAGCCGGAGCCCGCCCCGTCAGGCTCGGATGTCCCGGTCCTCATCCTCCCCTCCGGACCCGCCGACCCCATGGAGACAGGGAGCCTCATGGTGCAGCATGCAATCCACATGGCGGCGCACCGGATCTGGATCTCCACCCCGTATTTCGTCCCCGACGGAGGCGTGATGGCCGCCCTTCGGCTGGCCGCCCTTCGAGGCGTGGATGTCCGGATCCTCATTCCGGACAAACCGGACCACCTCCTGGTGGGGCTGGCCGGATTCAGCTATCTGGGGGGACTCCTGGAGGCGGGGGTACGCTTTTTCCGCTACGAGGCCGGGTTCCTACACGCCAAGACCATGCTTCTGGACGACGCCGCCTCATCGGTGGGGACGATGAACGTGGACAACCGGTCCCTCCGCCTGAACTTCGAGATCACGGCGCTGGTGCTGGACCCGGACTTCGCCGAGGCGACGGAGGCCATGTTCGAAGAGGACTTCGCCCGGTCCCGACCCATGACGCTGGAGGAGGTGGAAGAGGCCCCCTTCTGGTACCGGGCGGCCTCCCGGGGGGCCTCCCTCTTCTCCCCGATCCTCTGAGCGAACCGCGGGCTGCGGGGAGAATCCCTCGAGGCGAATCCCTCGGGTCCGCATCACCCGATCGGCATCACCCCGATCCCTCTCCCACCACCTCACCGGCGGAGTAGCGGCGTCCCTTCCACTCGATCCGGCCCTCACCCCGGAGCCAGCTCCGGGCCACGATGAGAAGGACCACCACACCTCCCAGGGGGTGGATCAGGGCGAACGCCGGCGAGGCTCCGAACTGACGATACACCCCGGCCCAGATGGCCACGGTGCAGAAGGTCGCAACCCCGGCCCAAAGGAGGAGGGGAAACGACACCCCCGCCGGCCCCCCCACGGCCACCGCGGCTCCCAGCCCCAGGAGCACCACCGGCGGGAGGAGCCAGGCCACGGCGACGAAGAAGAGGATGGCGGGGAGGATGATCCCCCGGAAGGGGCCGGAGGCCTGTCGGGCCCCCACCGCCACGTTCTTGGTCCAGCCGTTCACCACCTCTCCCAGGGAGGTATACATGCGGGTGGCGAAAGCATCCCGGGCCAACCGAACCGTGAGGGGATGGCCGGCCCGGACCAGCTCCTGGGCCAGCCGGAGATCCTCGACCACCTCCCCCCGCACCGCCTCATGGCCTCCGATGGAGGTGTAGGCCGAGGCCTCCACCAGGACGTACTGACCGTTGGCGATGGCGTCCTGCCATCGCTCCCGGGTCAGCACCCGGTCCAGGCGCCGGAACCGGAGGCCGATGAGGGCGAAGATCTGGGGCTGCACCAGCTTCTCCGGAAAGGTCTCCATCTCCTGGTTCCCCAGAAGGGAGAGGACCCGGGCCCCATCCTGGCGCAGCGCCGCCATGGCCCGGGAGAGGAGGGAGGGCTCATGGGTGGTATCCGCATCGGTGAAGAGAAGGAAGTCGCCCCGGGCCACCTCCGCTCCCTGCCGGCAGGCCCACGGCTTCCCGAACCACCCTTCCGGGAGGGGCATGCCCTCCACCACACGGATGGCCTCGGCGTTTCCCGAGGCCACCTGCCGCGCCAGGGAGGCCGTGTCGTCATCGGACCGGTCATCCACCACCACCACCTCGAATGCGGGGTAGTCCAGGCGACCGAGCGTCTCCAGGCAGCGCTCGATGTTCCGGGCCTCGTTCCGGGCGGGAACGATGATGGACACGAGGGGCACCGAGTCATCCTTCCCGGCGGAGTCACCTGCGGTGGACGGCGATGAGGTGACGGGGTCGGGAGCGCCCGTCGACGGGCGCGGGGAGGAAGGGAGGGGCCGGGGTTCCCGGATGGCGAAGGCCATGAAGAATCCCAGGAGGAGCCAGGGGACGATTCCGAACAGCGCGAACGTCATGCAAAGGCCGTGGTCGGAGTCATGGGTGAGTGCCAGGGACGGCCCCGCTCAGGTAGGCCGGACCTGGGTGGGCCTGGCCTGGCCAGAACCTTTTCGGGCATCGGGGGCTCTCCTGGAGGGCCGAAGTGAAGGGCAGCGTCCATCTCGACACCCCCCAAGCGAGGAAATCGTTTCCGTGACCGAACCCCAGAGCCGGCATTCCGGCGCCCGATTGACCCCGGAACGCCTCTCCGCCCTCCGGGACGAATTCCCCATCCTGGGACGGAAGACCTATCTGAATTCGTGCTCCCTCGGTCCCCTCTCGCGAAGGGCCGAGACCCGACTGGGGGAGTTTCTGGAGCTCTGGCACGAGATGGGCGCCTCGGCCTGGTACGAGCACTGGCTGCAGCGCCTCGACGATCTCCGCCTGAAGGTGTCGGACTTCCTGGGCGCCGACAGGGAGGAGATCGCCCTGTCTCCCTCCACTTCGGTGGCCCTTTCCTCCATCGCCGAGAGCGTGGACTGGAAGGCCCGGCCCCGGGTGGTCACCACCGAGCTGGACTTCCCCACCCTGGGATACCAGTTCGCGGTCAAGCCGGGGGTGGAGCTCGTGGTGCTCCCCAGCGAGGACGGCGTGACGGTACGCCCGGATCAGTTTCGGGAGGCGGTGGACGAGCGGACCGCGATCCTGGCCACCTCCCATGTCTTCTTCACCACCGGTGCGCGGCAGGACCTGGCGGCGCTGGCCGGGATCGCCCGGGACGCCGGCGCCCTCTCCCTCATCGACGGATACCAGGGGGCGGGCCAGGTGGCCCTGGATGTCCGGGCCTCGGGGGTGGACGCATATACCACCGGACCCCTCAAGTGGCTGTGCGGAGGCCCCGGCCTGGCATATCTGTACGTTCGACGGGAGCGGATCGAGGAGCTGGAGCCCCGGATCACCTCCTGGTTCGCCACCCGAAATCCCTTCGAATTCGACCTGGCCGGGTTCGCCTTCCGGGACGACGCCCGTCGCTTCGAGATGGGAACCCCGGCGCTCCCCACGGTCCACACCGCATTGGGGGGACAGGAGATCTTGGATGGCGTGGGAATGGAGGTGGTCGAGGCCCGAAATCGCACCCTCACCCAGCACCTCACCGATGGTCTCGAACAGGCCGGATTCGGGGTCCGGATGGCCTCCGAACCGGAGGCCCGGACCGCCATCGTGATGGTGCGGCACCCCGGACCGGCGATGGCCGTGGCTTCCCTGGCCCAAGAGGGAATCATCGTGGATCACCGCCCGGGGCATGTCCGGGTCTCACCCCACTTCTACAACACCGAGGAGGAGCTCGACCGGTTCGTGGACGCCTTGGCTCGAGTCCCTCCGTCGGACTGACCACACCGCTGGATGGGATCCGGGCTCTGGGGTCCTGCCTGGCGTTCTGCCCGGGGTCCTGGGCTACCCGGGCCCGGCGGACGCCGTCTATTCCACCATGCGAAGGACCAGGACCCCGGGGGTCGGGTCGTTGATGGCCAGGAGGACCCGGTCTTCCCATGCCGACATCTGCCCGTAGCGTGGTAGCAGGACCGATCGCTCATACGCTCCGGAGGCAAAGTCGTACAAATCCAGGATCCGGCCCTGTTCCGGGGTCTCTCCCATGAAATGGACCAGGATCCTCGCTTGGGCGATGGCCACCCCGCGCCCAGAGAAGTTGGGCGCATCCAATCTCCGGGTGGTGCTGGTCCGCTCCCCGACGACTTCCACCTCCTCGATCATGCGGGGGAAGGGAATCGCCTCCGGGTAGCGGATGCGCCCGCCCATCGGCTCCACCCCTTCCATCCGGAACATCCCGTCCCCTGAGGAGAAGGCGTACACCCACCGATCTCCGCCCGGCTCCCGGGCCACCCGCCCCTGAAGCGCAAAGCCCCAGGTGCCCTCGGCGTCCGGGACCGAGAGTGCCCGTCCCTCCGAGGCCCGGCCGCTGCGATCCACCATCACCGGACGAAGCTCTTCGGTGAAGTTCATCCCAAGGAACCGCTCCCCGGATCTACTGGCGACGAAGAGGGCCAGGGCGCCCTGGCTGTCCACCAGCGGGACTTCGGCATGAAGGATACCCGAGCGATCGAAGCCCGAGATCCTGCCGGTACCGTGATCCACCACCCAGATCCGTCCTTCGTCATCCAGGCTGATGAGCTGGGGGTTCAAGAGCTCTCCCGGCCCCTCCCCCTGACGCCCTGCGTACCAGCGGAGCACTCCATCCCACCCGAAGTGGGCCACCCGATGACCGATGCGGTCCAGGACCCAGAGCCCCTCCTCCGATGCCTGCACCTGGTCGGCGGCGTAGAGCAGGGTATCCTCCCCCGGGACCTGCAGATGGAACACCGTGTCCCATGCCACCTCGGCAAGGACTCGATCCGGCCGGGGCGTTTCCGCAGGCTCGGGGCCCGACTCGCCACAGGCCACGATAAGCACCGCGAGCACGGGCCCCACCCAGAAGACCCGTCGGAACCAGGTCACAGCTTGCATGGTCATTCACTCCCAGCATCGAGATCCATTTGAGGCACCGGCAGGGGCGCCGACGCCTGGGGCAGGAGGTGTCCGGCGGCTCGAACGGCGAGACCAAGGCGCCGTCCGGGTCCGTCTTCATCGACCTCCTCCGCCAGGAGGACCCGACCCTCCTCATCCACCAGGATGAAGCCCGGTGTCCCCGTCACTCCGGCCCTTCCCAGGGCCCGGGCGGCCTTTCGGGTCTGACCCGGATCCACGGCCTTCACTCCCCGCAGGCCCGGTTCGACGGACTCTGGGTCTCCCCGCAGGAGGGCCAGGGCCAGTCGCGGCCCTTCAGCGGCATCTCCCACCCGCCCTTCTTCCGTCCCGATCTCCTCCAGCCACCGGGCGAGGCCCGCCCGTCGATCGGGACAATCACCTTCCTGGAGGACGAGCACCAAGGTGGGGGTGCCCCATGCCTGCAACCGGTCGGGCTCCATGAGGGCCGCCGAGTGCCATTTCCACCCCGCAGCGGCGGTCAGTGCAAGGGCCAAGCTCAGCACCACCCCTCCAGAGAATCCTCTCATCTGCCTTCCTCCTCCATCACAATCCTGCAGTTCCACCTCTCCTGAAGCCGGTCCGGGGGGCCGGGCACGTCTCACCACGTTGACCGCTCCACGGGAAAGGTCAGGCTCAACCCGCGAAAAAACCCCGGCAGGCATCCCCCCTGCCAGGGGCCAGGACTACCTGGAATCGCTCCAGTAATCCGTCCTGGTCGTGCACTGCCTGTAGAAAATGATGTTGAGGCAGGACTCGTTCGACTTGCAGACCTGCGTTCCCGGACCGCCACACTCGGACGCCGCAAGTTGACCATCCGGCGCCGCCAGGAAGGCCAGCGCCGCTGCGAGCAGGAATCCGGGGAGTGAGAGTTTACGAAGCATGATTCCCTCCTTTGATGCGCGTTGGAAATGGGGACCCGGATGGCGACCGCCCGGCCCACCCAACCGGTGGACAAGATTCACCCGGACCCCAGGGGGGCTCCATGTCGTTTTGGGACAGATTGAGGGGCAGCGACCGGCTGGCGGGAATGGCCGCTGACAGAAGAGGAATCGTCGGGGATCACCCGGGATCGGGGCGAACCTCTCCGTCCTTTCGAACCCATCGGTGGGAATCCCGCACCCGATACTTCTCCAGGGTCCGCTGCAGCGCCTCGTCGAGATCGATTCCCTGCTCGTTGGCCAACGCCAGGAGGACGAAGAGGACATCCGCCATCTCCAGCGCCAGGTCCTGTTCCGGTTCGCCGGATTTCTTCGTCTTGGCGCCGTACCGGTGGTTCAGCTCCCGGGCCAGCTCTCCCACCTCTTCCATCAGGCGGGCCAGGTTCACCAGGGGGGGCCAGTAGCCCTCTTCGAACTGGGAAATCCACTCGTCCACCCGCTCCTGTGCTTCTTTCAGCTCCACATCGTCTCCCGCTTCGAAGGTGAGGGGCCTGGGTCGGCCACCAGGGTCCCGTGGGGCATCATCCCCGGATCTCCCGCGCCACCGCCTCCAGCGCCTGTTCCACGTCGGCCCGGGTGTTGTAGATGTGGGGGCAGAGCCGGAGCCCTCCGGTGGGGGCGCCGGCGATTCCGTGCTCCGCATAGAGCCGCTGGTGAAGCACGGGGGCCTCCATCTCGGCGAAGGTGGCCACCACCACTCCGCCACTGAGGGAAGGGTCGGGAGAGGTGATGAGGGTCCCCCCCAGGGCCGCAATCCCCTCCTTTGCCAACGTGGCCAGCTCCTGCACCCTCTCCTGGATCCGCTGGGGTCCGATCTCCCCATGGAAGGAAAGGGCTGCGGCCAGACCGGCAAAGGTGGCGTCGTTGCGCTGGCCCAGGGTCTCGAATTTTCGCGCTCCCTGGGCGCTGGTCTCAGGGCCGGATCCCCACCCCACTCCCACCGCCAGGGGCCAGATTCCGGGGATGCGGGCGGCCCGTACATAGAGGACCCCCGCCTCCTTGGGGCCCATGAACCACTTGTGGGAGCTGGAGGCATAGGAGTCGCACCCCAGCGCCTTCAGGTCCAGTACCTCCGCGCCAAAGCTCTGGGCGCCATCCACGTGGGCGTGGATCCCCCGTTCCCGGGCGGCCTGGCAGATCTCCCGCACGGGAAGACGCACACCGGTGACATTGGAGACATCGGAGAAGGCCACGGCCCGGGTCCGGGGACCGAATGCGGACAGAAAGGACTCCAGGAGCTCCTCACGGGAGGTGGGTGTCGCCGGGACCGAGACCCGCCGGACGCTGAACCCCTCCCGGGCGGCCCGTACATCCCATGCCACATTGGCGGTGGGGTGGTTCTGGTCGAAGACCACCACCTCGTCTCCCGGCCCCAGGGGGAGGCCCGCCACGATGGTGGCGTTCCCCTCGGAGGTGTTTCGCACCAGGGCGATCTCGTCGCCGGTGACGCCCAGGTGCGCCGCAACCCCCTCGCGTACCTCCTCCCGGAGGGTGTCGTACTTCGCCCGGTTCTGGAAGGAGACATCCCCGTCGACGTCCCGGCCGGCGGCCTCGGTGGCCTCCACCACCTCCAGGGGAGCGGGGCAGAGGTTGGCGGCGTTCATGGGGATCCGTCCCGGACGCAGGGGAAAACGGGCCTTCACCTCCTCCCAGTAGGCCTCGTCCTGGCGCGACAACCCCGACGGGAAGGACCGTCTGGAACGGCGGCCCTCCACCCATCCCCGGGGTGCGAGGGGAGTCCCGGTGAGTCCGAGGGGGGCGGCGGCGAGTCCGGCGGACCCCAGGGCGAGATGTCGGAGGAACCGGCGACGGCTGGGATCGGGGACGGAACGGCTGGGATCAGGCACAGAACGACCGGGACCGCACGCCCTGCCCGCCGAATCCGACGGGGACGTGGAAGGCGACGGAAACGGAGACGACGGGTCGGATGTCATGGGAGCCTCCCGGATCTCCAGCAGGGTTCGATGACGGCGATGATGGGGAGGGGGCCACCCGTTCCCCCTGCGAGCTTCATGGGAAGGGCGGTGATGGTCGAGGCCACCAGGACGGGGACCAGCGCGGGAACGCGGACGGGAACTCGAGTTGGACGTTGGGAGCCGGCGAAAGACGAGGGTAGCGGAAAGGTCATGGCGGCCTCCAGGGGATCGGGATCACGGCTCGACACCCCCAACCATGGACTCCTTCCCAGCCAACTCGCCAGTCCGCCGTTTCTGCGGATGGGGGTCCGCCAAGGAAACTCCCTACCCCGCAACCTCCCTGGACACCTTCAACCGCCTCCCAACTGTCACCGGCAATCCAGTTTGGGATTGAAGGGGGCGAACATCCCCTGGGGATTCTCCTTCCAGAGCCAGACGGAGAGGGTGTAGGCGCTCTCCAGGAAGGGATCGGGGGCCTGAGGGTCGGGAGGGTCGTACCGCACCCCGGCCAGCTCCGGCATGACGTTAGCGCCATGGACCCGATGCCACAGCTCGGCCTCCACGGCGAACTCCACCCCCGCCAGCTCCATGCGGCCTTCCGGGTGGGGGAAGTAGAGGAGGATCTCGGGGCGGGTGGGATCGATGGAGGCGGTCCCGTACCGCTCCGGGTGGACGTACCGGATCCCCTTCCCCCCTTCCCCCGGGTGGGCCAGGCACTCGTTGTGCCCGCTCAGCTCCATGAACCCAGCCTCCAGCGCCCGGGTGAAGTCATGATACCCCGCGGTTCCGGCACGGAGTCGCGCCAGGTCGGGGGCTCCGGCGGGTCGGGGCTGCAGGGGACGCTCCACCGGAGGTTGAGAGGCTTGGAGGAGCGCACCGGACTGGGCTGGGTCCCCGCCAGGGACTTCGGACTCCACCCCGCAGGCCACCGCCCCCAGGAGGAGAAGGCCGACGAGGATCGTGCACGCCTTCAAGGATCGTGTCGCGCTCACGTCGGGCCCTCCCCGGCTGGTGGTTGGCAAGGGTCGGGGCCCCCGGGGGGTAATATTTGCGGAGCCCCCGCCGCAG
>REED01000139.1 GCA_007695225.1 Gemmatimonadales bacterium | reverse complement strand
CCCCCCCGCCACCCCCCCCCAACACGCGGGCCATTCTCTTCTTCACTGCCCTACCAGCTTTTTTCGGTACGCACCGCCCAAAGGTCCCCCCCCCCCCGAACTCCTCCTTCCTTCGCCCCGACGTCCTTCACCCGCCAAAGGCGGCCGCCGCGGCCTCGATGGCCTCGGCCACCCGCTCCCAGGCCAGGTCCAGGTCCACGGGCTCGCCTCCGAACCAGACGGCCTCGATTCGGCGCGAGTCGGTGATTTCCAGGGTCGGGTCCCCCGCCACCACGACCAGGTCCGCCCGGGCGCCGGCGGAAAGCTCACCGATGTCGTCCCGTCCGGCGAGCTCCGCCGCGACCACGGTGGCGGCTCGCAACGCCTCCATCGGGGTCATGCCCAGGTGGACGAGCGCCTCGAGCTCCTGGTGGAGTGCCCATCCGGGGTACATGCCAGGAGAGGCAGGGAGGTCCGAGCCGGCGCCCACACGTGAGCCTCCGGCCACCAGTCGGGAGAGGAGCGCCCGGACCAGGCGGCCGTCGGCCTCCACAGCCTCTCGCCACTGCTCCTCGCCGGCTCGGATCCTGTCCCACTGACCCCTGAACACCGGTGCCATCCTGTCGACTCCCGGAAGTCCTTCGGCCCGGAAGAGGGATTCGTCCTCCATCCGAAGGCCGGTTGCCACGGTGGGCACGAAGGCCACCCCGGAGGCGGTGAGCGCCTCGGCGATTTCGTGGATGATCTCCTCGTCCACCGTCTCAGCGAAGGGGTCCCCCCCGCGACGTTGATAGGCCAGGGCCAGCCCGCTCAGGTGCTCGATGGTGGTC
This sequence comes from Gemmatimonadales bacterium, assembly GCA_007695225.1. Taxonomy (GTDB): domain Bacteria; phylum Gemmatimonadota; class Gemmatimonadetes; order Longimicrobiales; family Gaopeijiaceae; genus T3Sed10-66. The sequence continues at coordinate 2,468 of REED01000139.1, read as the reverse complement.
ACTCCCGCTTCGGCGGCGTCCACGATGTCGACCTCCGCTCCGCTCAAGCCCCGGGTGAGGGCCATGCCGAGGTCCGTCGCGACCGGCAGCCCCAGCTCACGGGCCGCATCCACCGCAGCGCGGAACGCATCGGGCGGAAGTTGTTCGTAGAGCTTCACCAGGTCGACGCCGGCACCGGCTACCCGGTCACCTGCAAGGACCACGACCCCTTCCTCGAGCACTTCGCCTTCTGCACTCAGGAAGAGGCGGCCGCTGATGACGGCGGTGGCATGCTCCACGAGCAGCGGCGACGGCGGATCGTCGGTTTCCGCGCCGGCGGGGCGGGCTCGGTCCTCGGGAGCCGTGTCGCAAGCAGATAGGAGGAGGGCGGCGAGGATCACCGGGACGAACCAGTGTCGCATCAGAGCGGGACTCCATGGAACGGGTGCATGATGTCTCTCGGGCGGTCCGGATACCGACCGCCCTCCCCCTACGACCGTCCTGGCCGCAAAGGTTCAACGAAGGTAGCGTCCCCGCGACCCGAGGCTCCCTGGCGCTCCCAACGCTCGACGCCCCCGGCGGACGTATAACGGTTTCGCACCTCCGCGATTGAGACTTCAGGCGACTCGCCCCGATGGGCAAAGCCCAGAAGACCACATGAGTGATGTATAAACGCTGCATAAGTCATAATTTAAGGGTTGTTGCAGCTTTTACCCATCATGTGCTTGCCCCTGGGGAGTGTTGGGGTTACGTTGGATATATACGGCATATCTGCCTTATAGAGAGGTGGTGATGGATATACGCATCGAAGATCGGACAGATCCGGAGATTGTTAGGGAGTTGGGAGAGAGACTGGCGGCGGTCCGCAAGGCCGCTGGCCTCAATCAGGAAGAGGCGGCGGCGCAGGCCGGCCTGAACCGCACGACGGTTTCGAGAGCAGAACGCGGGGACAACCCCACCATCCTCACGGTCATACGCCTGCTGCGCGTCTACGGCAGGCTCGGGGCACTGGACTCGTTCATTCCGAAGGTGGGAGTGAGCCCCATGGAACTGGTTCGCACGCGACAGGAGGGCCGGGGTGGCTGAAGTTCGGGCGCTCGCCGAGATCCGACTCTGGAACAAGACCGTGGGAGGCGTGGTGGAGCTCGATGACGACCGGATCGTCTTCGAGTTCGATCAGGCGTTTCTCACCACGGGCCTTGAGGTTTCGCCGATCCACCTCCCACTCACTACCCGGGGGCCGGTCCAGTTCCAGGAACTCCGGCGCAAGAACGCGTTCAGGGGGTTGCCAGGGTTTCTGGCCGATGCGCTGCCGGACTCCTTCGGGACCTCCGTGATCCGCGCCTATTACACGGCCCGGGGCGAGGTCCGAAAGGGATTTTCCCCGGTCCAGCATCTGCTCTATGTGGGCAGCCGGGCCATCGGTGCACTGACCTTTCATCCCGCCGAGGAGATCCCGTTCCGAGAGGCTGAAGCCGAGGCCCTCGAGGTCGGAGCCCTGGTCGCAGACGCACGTCGGATCATCAGCGGGGACCCGGATGTCACCATCCCCGAGATCTACCGGATCGGTTCCTCGGCAGGAGGCATGCGTCCCAAGGCCGTCATCCTATACCACCGCGAGAGGCGGACCATCCGGTCGGGGTTCGTGGAACCGGATGCCGGAGAGATCCCGGCGATCCTCAAGTTCGATGGCGTGACCGATGGGTCCGTCACCGATGGAATGGGAAAGCCGCAGCCATTCAATCGAGTGGAGGCCGCCTACGCACGGATGGCTCAGGAGGCTGGTCTGAATTCCGTGGAAGTCATCATCGAGGAAAGTGCGGAGGGCCATGCCCATCTCGTGATTCCGCGCTTTGACAGGACGGAGGAAGGGCGGCTTCACCAGCACACTCTCGGGGGCCTGCTACACGTCGACTACAATGATCCCGGGGCGAGCAGCTACGAGGAGTACCTGCGTACGATGCTCAAGCTTGGGCTTCCGCCGAGCGAACTCATCGAAGGGTTTCGGCGCATGGTTTTCAACGTCCTGGCCATCAACCAGGATGACCACGTAAAGAACCTGTCGTTCCACATGGACCGAACAGGTGCCTGGACGCTGACCCCGGCGTACGATCTCACCTTCGCCAAAGGCGAAGGCTGGACCCGGGTCCACCAGATGCGGATCCAGGACAAGCAGTCCGGCATCACGCATGCGGACATGGTCGAGGTCGGGCGGCTCTTCGGGATCCGTGCTCCGAGTCGAATCATTGATCAGGTGCGCGCTGCCGTGGCGGACTGGCCCCGGTTCGCAGAGAACGCGGGGGTTCAGGAGGAAACCCTGTTGGAGATCAAGCGAGCACTTCTCGAACGCCACGACCGGATCGCTGGCTGAACATCCGCCGGTTCCGGAGCCCAGGTTCGCGCCGTCTGGCCGGTACGGTGTGTGGGCTCGGCCCGTAACAGGCTGTTGAAGAAGTAGAGGGACCACGGAGAGGGGGCCTTGCGCGGCC
>REED01000038.1 GCA_007695225.1 Gemmatimonadales bacterium | reverse complement strand
CCCCGGGCCGATCAGGACCTCGCCCAGACCCTCGTCACCGCAAACCTCCAGCGCGGCACCTCACCCGACGGCTGGACCGCCGCCGTCGACTGGTCCCGGGAACAGGACGTCCCGGATCAGGTCTACTTCCCTGCCATCGAGGCGCTGGGGTAGGCGCTGGGCGAGGCGCTGGGTGAGGCGCTGGGGTAGGCGTTGCGCGATTCAGTCATTCCCACGGTGTAACCCCCAATGTCCCCTCATCCTACCCGACGGCGCTTCCCCTTCATGAAATCCATCATGATGTACTGTCCCAGGGTCATGGTGCTGGTGAAGTAGGCCTTTCCCCGGGCGATCTCCGAGACCTTCTGGACGAACTGCATCAGATAGGGATCCCGCGCCAGCATGAAGGTGTTGATCAGGATCCCCGCCTTTCGGCATGCCGCCACTTCCCGGTAGGTGGCCTGAAGGATGCGAGGGTCGAGCCCGCCGGAATTCGTGTAGACCCGGCCGTCGGGCAGGGTCACGGCCGATGGCTTTCCATCCGTCACCATGATGATCTGCCTCATCTCCTTCCCCTGGGAAAGGAGGATGCGCCGCGCCACCTCGAGCCCCTCGGCGGTGTTGGTGTGGAAGGGCCCCACCTGGGCTTTCCCGAGCTGGGAGAGGGGAATCTCCTGGGCCCGGTCTCCGAAGGTGACGACCCGGAGCGTGTCTCCGGGGAACTGAGTCCGGATGAGGTGGGAAAGCGCCAGAGCCACCCGCTTGGCGGGGGAGAAACGGTCCTCTCCATACAGAATCATGGAGTGGGAGATGTCCAGCATGAGCACGGTGGCGCACGAAGACCGATACTCGGTCTGGTTCACCATGAGATCTCCGTACTCCAGGTTCAGGGGGACCTCGAGTCCCTCCCGCTCCAGCGCCTTCATGAGGGTGGCCGGGATGTCGAGGTTCAGCGTGTCCCCAAATTCGTAGGGCCGGCTGGCGGCCCCGGCCTCGATCCCCGTGGAGAGTTGAGGCGTGTCGTGGACCCCGGTGGAGGACTGACCCATGGCCCCCAGGAGCCCTCGAAGGGCCCGATACCCCAGGAAATCCATTCCCTTTCGCGTGACCGAGAAGTCCACCCGCTCCGCTGCGTCCCGGGCCTCGTCCACGTGCCCCCCCTTCCCCTCGGGATCGAGCTTCGTGCCGGGGTAGCCGGGTCCGCTCCCGGACTCCAGGGTCAGGTATCCCTCCTCCACCATGCGCTCCACCAGATCGTCCAGGAGTTCGGCGATCCGAGCGCGCAGTTCGGCGTCGCCGTCCCCTTCCCCCCGGAGCTCACTCAGCATCTCCGGGGTGAGCTGTCCCGTCTCCAGAAGCGCCCTCAGGAGGGCCTCCTTGAGGGAGTCCACGGAGGAGGCGTCATCGTCGCCGGACCACCCCCAGTAGGGGTGAAAATGGGGACCGCCGGCGAACCCGCCGTCGAGAAGGAAATCGGAGAGGTGTTCCAGGAGCGCTTCCAGGTTCAGCGCGTCCAGGAAGCCGCCCTTGTACCGGGTGTAGGTGGTGAACCGCATTTGACCGTCCGCCGGTGGGAGAGAGGAGCCAGGGGTGGAAGGATCCTCCGCCCATGATAGCTTCGGAGGATGCCTTCCCATCTCCACCCCTGGCCCAACGAGCGGATCCGAAGTTTCCGCCGAGCGCTCCTGGAGTTCTTCCAGCAGCGGCAGCGGGATCTTCCGTGGCGCGACGCTCCCTGGCGGGACACGCCCACACCCTACGGGACCCTCGTCTCCGAGATCATGCTACAGCAGACCCGGGTGGAGACCGTGGTGCCCTACTACCTGCGGTGGATGAAGCGGTTCCCTGACCCGGAGACGCTGGCTGCTGCAGATGATGAGGAGGTCCTGCGGATGTGGCAGGGACTCGGGTACTACTCCCGGGCCCGCAATCTCCTGAAGGCGGTACGCGAGGTTGTGACCGAGTACGGAGGTGAGATGCCCCGGGATCGGGCCCAGCTCGAGGGGCTTCCAGGGGTGGGACCCTACACGGCAGGGGCTGTGGCCTCCATCGCCTTCGGAGAGCCGGAGCCGGCGGTGGATGGAAACGTCCGGAGGGTCCTGGCCCGCCTCATGGACGACCCTGTCCCGAAGCCCGGAACGCTGGAGCGCTGGGCCAGGGGTCTTGTGGACCCCCATCGCCCCGGAGACTTCAACCAGGCCCTCATGGAGCTCGGGGCCATGGTCTGCACGCCTCGCTCGCCATCCTGTAGCAGCTGCCCGGTGTCCACACATTGCGAGGCCCTGGCCAAGGGAACGGTGGAGGAGCGGCCGGCACCGAAGACCCGGAGGGCCATTCCCCGTCTTGTAGAAGCGGTGGCGGTGATGGTTCGAACGCCAACCGGAGGACGACCGGAACCGGAGGTCCTACTCCTTCGTCGTCCCGCCACCGGACTCCTGGCCCGGATGTGGGGCTGTCCGGGACGAGAGGTGGTTGGGGGGGATGATCCGGCGCGAGTAGCGTGGGAGCTGGCACGGGAACTCCTCGCCGGGGAGATCGTCGACGGAGCGGCGGACAGAAGCCTGGCTCCGGGGGAGTCCGTCTGCGAGGAGAGAGCCGAGGGCCCGGAAACCCCCACCGAACTGCCGTCGGTGGAACACGTCTTCTCCCACCGAAAGGTGACCTATCGTCCTTACCGCTTCCTCGTGGAGGAGGCGGACGCGCCCCTCGGAGATGCGCCCTTCGCAGACAGCCCCAACCTCCGCTGGGTGTCATTCGGTGAACTCGGGGGGGTCCCCCTCCCTGTGGCCCAACTCCGGATCCTGGATTCGGTCCGAGGTGCGGAGGCGGATGGCCCACCCTAGATTCCTCTCGTTCGCGTCGCCCGTGCCCTGGGGAAGAGAACGAATTCCCTCCCCTCAATCATCCTGGAGACTGCTGTGTATAGAACGATCCTGGTTCCCCTGGACGGTTCCCGATTCGGAGAGCACGCCCTTCCCTGGGCGTTGGCGCTGGCTCAGCGGACGGGTGCCGGGGTGCAACTGGCCACGGTGGCCGATCTTGCCCCTCGAGGGGGATCTCCTTCCGGTGATACGTGGGTGCCTGGGGAGGAGAGTCGGGAGCGGGGCGTTGCCCTGGCGGAACAGTACCTCAAGGAGACTGCGGAGCGGGTGCGCTCCACCGGATTCGATGGGGAACTGGGATGGACGGTGATTCCTCCCGGTAACGTTGCGGCGGCCCTGGTGCGCCACGTGGCCAAGGTGGAGGCCGACTTCACGGTCATGACCACCCACGGCCGCGGCCCCCTCCAGCGTGCATGGCTGGGGAGCTCCGCCGACGGATTCATCCGTCGGTCCCCGACCCCGGTCCTCCTGGTAAGACCCGAACCCGCCGAGAATGGCGAAGAGGGCTTCCCACTCGAGCCCCTCCCTGACCTTCCGCGGAGGGTGCTCTTGCCTCTGGATGGCTCGCCGGCAGGGGAGCGTTTGGTGGAGGTGACCCCAGCCGTCGCCGCAACCGACGCCACCTTTCTACTGGTCCGGGTCATTCCTCCGCTCCTTCCAGGAGGCTCCCCCTACCTTCCCCACGTGGTGAGGGAGGCGGAAGACCAGGAGCGGGTTCGGACCGCCGCCCGGGAGTATCTGGAGGGCGTGGCATCGCGATTCCAGTCGGGGGATACGGAGGTTCGGGTCCCCACGGCGGGTCAGCCGGGCGAAGCGATCCTGGAGCTGGCGGAAGAAGAGGATGCGGACCTCATCGCCATGTCCACCAGTGGGCGCGGGGGAGTGGCTCGCCTTCTCCTGGGAAGCGTGGCCGACAAGGTGATCCGGGGAGCGTCCTGCCCCGTTCTCCTCTTCCGTGACCCTGCAGGCGCCTGACGTCATCTGCGAGGCGTCTGACGTGACCTGCAAGGCCCTGACGTGCTCTCAGGGCCGGGACGCGTGTCCCCGCAGGTAGGACATTTCGTCCCGCAGGGGAGACTCTTGCAAGAGGAATGATCCTGTACGGTGACGGGGGGAACCCTGAGTGGCAGAGGGGCCCTCGCCCTGCCTTCCTCCGAATGACGCCGGCGTCGTTGTTGTTGGCCGCGATCTTGCAACTCTAACTTGCAACTAGGATAGGGCCGGGTCTCGGCGCCCACACCCGTTGCAGAAAACCCAGCATTCCTGCGGAGACACCCCATGTTTCAATCCATGATCCTTCCCCTCGATGGCTCTTCCTTCGCCGAGGAGGCGGTTCCCATGGCCGCACTTCTGGCCAAGGCCTATGGCGCCCAACTCCACCTCGTGCATGTCATTCGACCCTCCCCGGACATGGACTTCAAGACGCCTGAAGAGGATCTGGATTGGCGTACGCAGGTCCGGGAGGCCGCCTCGGGGGCGCTGGGCGAGATGGCGGGTGAACTCCGCCGGGAAGGTATCAACGCCAGGGCCGAGGTTCGGGAAGGAAAGGTGGTGGATACCCTCCTGGCCTCTGCCGAGGAGCGGAAGGCGGACCTGGCGGTCCTCACCACTCACGGCGCCGGGGGTTTCCGTCGCTGGTGGCTGGGGAGCGTGGCCGACTCCCTCCTCCGCCGGAGCGAAGTGCCGGTCCTGCTGGTGCGTCCATGGGACGAGACCCGGGACCAAAAGCCGGACGAGCCTCGGTTCCGGACCATCCTGGTTCCACTGGACGGGTCCCAAGGCGGGGAAAAGGCGCTGACCCATGCCCGCAGCCTCAGGGATCGCCTGGGAGCCAAGCTGGTGCTGATCCAGGTGGTGCCCTCTCCCCTGGAGGTCGGCACGCTGTACGGGATTCCCTCGGTGAAGGTGGAGGGCGAGGCCCGGAGAAAGCAGAAGGAAGCGGCCCTGGCCTATCTCCAGGAGGTGGCGGACCGTCTCGGCGATGGCGATGGGGGAGGAGGAGAAGTGGAGGTCCGGGTGATGGAATCCGCCGGCGCTGCCGAGGGAATCCTGGAGGCGGTCCGGGTCACGGGAGCCGACCTACTGGTCCTGTCCACCCACGGGCGCGGCGGGATCTCCCGCGCGGTGGTGGGCAGCGTGGCGGACAAGGTGATCCGGGGGGCTGTCCCCCCCGTCCTGGCGATACGGGCGCACGAGGACGAGGAGGACGTGAACGACGTAGGGTAGAGAGACCCGCGACCGTCCCAGCGATCCGAAGGAGCCGGAAGAATCAGGATCCCGAGGGATCAAATCCCTGGAACCCCTGAAACCCTTTTCCAGGCTTGGAATCGTGCCGGGCCCGCTGGTACCCTCCCCCATCCGTTCGGGAAACCCGCTTCTGGGCCACCAGGGCTTCCAGCACCAGTTCGCAGGCCGCCGCCCGGATTCCTTCCCCGGCAGAGGGAGAGGCCAGCCCGACCTGCTCCACCAGCTCCAGGAGCCCCGGTACCACCCGGAATCCCTCCACGCATGCCCGAGCGGCGGCATCGTCGGAGACCTGGAGAGCGCCTCCTTCCTCGAAGTACTCCACGATGGGGTCGGCGTCGGCCCCCCCGGCCCGATCCTGGAAGGTATCCCGGGCCGATCGGGCGATGAGTTCCCGGGCGATCCGGTCCGCTCCCTGCAGCTCGCCCTCGTACTCCAATTCCATCTTCCCGGTGATCATGGGAAGGGCGGCGTAGAGATCGCCGATGCGGGGGACCGCCCGCTCCTCTCCCAGCCGGAGGGCTCGGCGCTCGGCGTTGGATACGATCCCCTCCAGCACCGAAATGGGCATCCGCTGGCTCACCCCGGAACGGGCGTCGATGCGCTTGTCCCCCCGGGCCAGGAAGGCCAGGCGCTCCACCGCTTCAGCCACGAAATCCGGTACCTCCACCGTCGGGCCATCCCGCTCCACCCAGGCCTCCTGCTCCGTGATCTCCATCCCCAGCTCCACCGTCTCCGGATAGTGGGTCCGGATCTCGGCGCCGATCCGGTCCTTCAGGGGGGTGATGATCTTCCCCCGGGCAGTGTAGTCCTCGGGATTGGCTGTGAAGACCATGAAGACGTCCAGGGTGAGGCGGATGGGGTAGCCCTTGATCTGGATGTCCCCCTCCTGGAGGATGTTGAAGAGTCCCACCTGGATCTTCCCCGCCAGGTCCGGGAGCTCATTGATGGCGAAGATGCCCCGGTTCGCTCGGGGGAGGAGCCCGTAATGGATGGTGAGTTCGTCGGAGAGGAGGTGGCCTCCCTTGGCTGCTTTGATCGGATCCACGTCGCCCAGGATGTCGGCGATGGTCACGTCGGGAGTGGCCAGCTTCTCCACGTAGCGGGCTTCCCGGGGAAGCCAGACGATGGGCGCCTCGTCTCCCTCCTCCTCCACCCGCAGTCTCCCGTCCTTGGAGATGGGGTGGAAGGGATCGTCGTTCACCTCACTCCCCTCCAGGACCGGAATCTCCGGGTCCAGCAGGTCGACGAGCTGCCGGAGGATCCGGCTCTTGGCCTGACCCCGGAGCCCCAGGAGGATGAAGTCCTGCCGGGCAAGGACCGCGTTCACGATCTGGGGAATCACCGAGTCGTCATAGCCCTGGATCCCGGGGAAAAGGGTGGACCTGTCCCGTAGTTTCTGGACCAGGTTCGCCCGCATCTCGTCCTTCACGGGGCGCGGGGTCCAGCCCGAGGCGCGGAGTTCGCCCAGGGTGCGGGGATGACTGTGGCTCATGGGGTTGTCCCGGGTGGCGGGGTGACGGGTGGGATGCGATTCGCTAACCTTGGAAGGTCTTTCAAACCTTCGGGAATCCCCCGGAGGCCACAGGCCCGGAGCCGGTCGACGGACCAGGGGATCAGCGTCCCCGGTACCTGCGGGCCCTCTGCTAGTTCCGCCGGGGTGGGGAATCCCCGGTGCTCCATCCTTTCCCTCTTCCAGCGAGCAGCGAGGCATGGCGGACACGAATCCCCTCACCGGTAGCGTCCACCCCCTGAGCGAGCAGCCCGGGCTTCCCATGGACACCGTCATCCGGGCCGAAGCCCCGGACGAGGAGGCGGTACCCATGGACGTCCTCTTTGTGGGGGGCGGACCCGCCGGACTGGCCGGGGCCATTGAACTCTCCCGCCTGGTGCAGAAGGACAACGAGGCCGGTGGCGGCATCGGGGAACTGGAGATCGCCGTCCTGGAGAAGGCCGCCGGGCTGGGAGAGCACAATCTCTCCGGCGCCGTCCTGAACCCCGGCCCGTTCCAGGAACTCTTCCCCGACCTTCCCCTGGAAGACTTCCCCTTCCGGCGTCCCGTCTCGAAGGAGGCGGTCTACCTCCTCCGCGAAAAGGGTGCCCTTCGGCTCCCCACTCCACCCACCATGCAGAACCATGGAAACTGGGTGGCCTCTCTTTCGGAGGTGGTGCGCTGGATGGGAGAGAAGGCAGAGGCGGCGGGAGTGAACGTCTTCCCCGGCTTCCCGGTGGAATCCCTCCTGGTCGAGGGATCCCGGGTGAACGGAGTCCGGACCACCCCGGCCGGCCTGGGACGGGACGGCACTCCGGGATCCGCCCATGAGCCCTCCATGGACCTTACCGCCCAGGTGACGGTGCTCTCCGAGGGAACCCGGGGCCTTCTCACCCAGGGATGGATGAAGTGGCAGGGGGTGACCTCGCAGAATCCCCAGATCTACGCCTTGGGTGTGAAGGAGGTCTGGGAGACGAAGCAGCCCCTGGACCGGATCATCCATACCCTGGGGTGGCCCCTCCCCGGGGACGCCTTTGGCGGCTCCTGGATGTATCCCATGGAGGACAACCTGGTCTCCCTGGGGCTGGTGGTGGGCCTGGACTACCATGACGCCCGGCTGGACGTCCACGAACTCCTTCAGCGGATGAAGCTCCACCCCCTCTTTCGGAAGATCCTGGAGGGTGGAGAGATGGTGGAATGGGGTGCCAAGACCATCCCCGAGGGAGGCTACTACGCCCTGGCGGACCGCCGCCACGGCGATGGATGCGTGGTGGTGGGCGATTCGGCGGGATACGTGGACGTGCCTTCCCTGAAGGGGATCCACTACGCCGTCCAGTCGGGTATCCTGGCGGCCCGGGCCATCTTCAGGGCGCTGAAGGCCGGGGATACCTCCGAGGCGGGGCTCCGCTCCTACACGGAGAGCGTGGACCAGTCCTTCATCGTCTCCGACATGAAGAAGACCCGGAATATGCGACTGGCCTTCAAGAGCGGCTTCATCGCCGGAGGTGCGAAAGCCGGGCTCATGACCCTCACCGGTGGTCGTTTTCCCGGCGGGAAGATCAGCGTGGAGGAGGATGCGGCGGAGAAGAAAGAACTTGGGGCCGTCGGTGAGCCCTTCACCCCCGACGGGGAGCTAACCTTCTCGAAGGTGGACGCCGTCTACAAGTCGGGGAATACCACTCGGGACGACATTCCCTCCCACCTCCTCATCGGTGACGACGTCTCGCCCCAGATGGCCGAGTTCCTGGAGCACATGTGCCCCGCCGGCGTCTACGAGAGGGACGGAGAGAAGCTTCTGGTGAATGCGCCGAACTGCGTGGACTGCAAGGCCACCGATGTCGTGGGACCCCGGTGGACGCCCCGGGAGGGCGGCAGCGGTCCATCGTATCGGCAGATGTGACCCTGGCTAACGCCAGATCTGACTCGGGCTCCAAGCCCCATCCGGCACCAACCCCAACCGAAAGGGCCGTCCCATGACCATGACCTGGATGGAGCTCCTGATCCTTCTGGCCATCGCCGGTGGATGCGGTTTCCTGGGGCAGGCCATTACCGGCTTCTCCCGGGGCGGCTGCCTGGTATCGGTGGCGCTTGGCTTCATCGGTGCGCTGGTGGGGGCCTGGATCGCCGGGCTTATGGGCCTCCCGGAGCTCTTCGCGGTGGATATCGGGGGACAGCGCTTTCCCATCATCTGGGCCATCATTGGATCGGCGCTGGTGGTGATGGTCATCGGCCTCCTCACCGGGAAGCCCCACGCCTGATCGCACCCGATCCAGCTCCATCGTGCCCCACCCCTGGAGAACCTGAAGGTGCTCTACGGGACCGGCGCGGTGAAGCTGGAGGTACTGAGGGGAGGGCCCGCGGGAGGTACCCTCACGGAACCACGAGGAGCTTCCCCATGGTCCCACCCCCCTCCAGGTCGGCGTGGGCCCCAGCCACGTCGGCCAGGGGATACCGGTGGTGGATCCGGACGTCCAGGGCCCCGGACCCCACTCCCGCCAGCACCTCCCCGGCCCGGGCCCGCAGCTCCTCAGGGGTGGCGCTGTAGTGGCCCAGGCTGGGGCGGGTGAGGAAGAGGGAGCCTCCCCGATTCAGCCGCTGGGGGTCCACCGGGGGGACCGGGCCTGACGCCTGGCCGTAGAGGACCAGCATCCCCCGGGGGCGGAGCGAAGCCAGGGAGGCGTCGAAGGTGTCCTTCCCCACCGAGTCGTAGGCCACGTCCACCCCCCGCCCGTCGGTGAGGCGCCGGACCTCCTCCACGATGTCCACGTCCCGGTAGCGGATCACCTCGTCGGCGCCCAGGGCCCGGACCTCCGCCTCCTTCTCGGCGGTGGAGGTGCAGGCCAGGACCCGGGCCCCCCGCTCCTTGGCCATCTGCACCAGGAGGCGCCCCACCCCGCCGGCGGCGGCGTAGACCAGGGCCGTGTCCCCGGGGGCCAGGGGCCAGGTGGTGTGGGCCAGGTAGTGGGCGGTCATCCCCTGGAGCATCACGGAAGCGGCGTCCTCCAGGGAGACCCCTTCGGGGACCGCCACCACACGGTCGACCGGGAGCGCCAGTCGCTCCGCGTAAGAGCCCCGGGCGTCGGCCCAGGCCACTCGGTCTCCCACCGCGAACCCCGAGGCTCCGGGCCCCACGGCCAACACCGTGCCGCCCCCTTCCAGCCCCAACCCCGTGGGGAGCTCCAGGGGGTAGGCGCCGGAGCGGTGGTAGGTGTCGATGAAGTTGACCCCGGCGGCGGCCACCTGCACCACCACCTGGCCGGGCCCGGGCTCCGGGTCCGGAAGGGTCTCCAGTCGGAGGACCTCGGGCCCTCCCGTCTCGTGAAATCGGATGGCGTTCATGGGGGGAAGATGGGGAGGGGGAGGGGGGAGTGTCGAGGGGGTTCCTGACAGGCCCTTCCAACAACCCCCTCCTACCACGCCACCGCCGCGAGCCTCCGCTGGCTCTCCTCCTCCGGCAGCCAGCGACCGTCCACGTAGTTGTCCAGGTGGTCGATGGTGACCTGGCCCGCATCCAGGACGCCCTGCAGCCCTACCCCCCGGAAGGTGCCCGTGCATCTCCGCCAGCCCGGGCATGAGGTATCGGCCCTGGCCGTCGATGCGCTCCGCGTTATCGGGGACCTCCACCTCTCCCGAAGGGCCCACCGCCGCGATCCGCCCGTCCCGTACCAGGACGGTCCGCCCCTCAAGCACCTCCCCCTCTGAGGCCGTGGAGATGATGGTCACGTTCTCGATGGCCGGCAGCGGATTCGGGTGGCCGATGATCCCATTGTAGGCAGGCGTCCGGTGGCCGGGGAAGACTCCTGTCCCTACCGCGCCACCGGCGCCCCTCCTGCATACGGACTACGAGCCACCACCGCCGCGTACGACTCCCCCAGGCAGGGCTGGAATCCCGGGCAGCCGTACAGGGCGGCGTACACCCGGGCGTACTGCTGCACCACCTTCACATAGTGGCGGGTCTCCCGGAAGGGGATGTGCTCCATGAAGACGTCCCGGTCCCGGGCCTCGGGGCGCTGGCGCCACTGGTTGATCCGACCCGGTCCGGCGTTGTAGGCGGAGAGGGCGTCCTGGGCCCGGCCGTCGTAGCGCCGGATCATGGAGGCCAGGTACTGGGTCCCCAGGCGGACGTTGTACTCCGGGTCGGAGAGGAGGGCCGCCTGGTAGCGGATCCCCATGGAGCGGGCCACCTCCTGGGCGGTCCCGGGCATGAGCTGCATGAGCCCCACCGCCCCCGCCGAACTCAGGATGGAGGTGTGGAAGAGGGACTCCTGGCGGATGAGCCCCGCCACGAAGAAGGGGTCCAGCCCCCGGGCCCGGGCCTCCCGGACGATGACTTCCCGGTGGGGGAAGGGGTGGACGATCCGAAGGAGGCGGAGGTTCCAGGCGCCCTCCCTCCGGTGGATCTCCCGCCCCAGCACCACTCCCTGGATGGGGAAGTCGTTGTAGATGAGGCCCTCGGCGAAGTCGTAGGCGCCGTCTCCCCGGTGGAAGAAGTGCTCCTGGAGGCGCTCCAGCTCCAGGACGAAGGAGCCGGCGGTGGGGACCAACTGGTGCACCCTCAGTCGGAGGAGTGCGTTCTCCACCTCTCCGGAGAGTCCCGCCACCGGGGCCGGACCGCCGGGGAGGTTCCTGGGAAGGATGGGGACATCCAGTCGCTCCCCGGCCAGGACCCCGTAGATGGAGATGGGGTCGTCCTCCCAGGCGGTGCGAAGGTGGTCCCGGGCCCGGGCGGGATCCCCGTTGCGTTCCCGGGAGAGGGCGGCCCAGTAGGCCGCCTGCTGGCGGGAGGCGGGGCGCCGGGCACCGGCCAGATACCGCTCGAAGGTGACGGCGGCCCCATCATAGTCCCCGGCCAGGAAGCGGCCCGTCCCGAACCGCACGGCCTCCAGCTCCCCGGCGGCGGAGCCCACTCCCACGTCCAGGAGCCCCTCCAGGAGGGCAGCGGTGGCCCGACTCCCCGCAGGCGCGCCGTCCAGGAGGATGAGGAACCCCTCTTCCGCCCGGGGATCTCCGGGGGCCCGGCGAGCGATGGCCTGGAACGCCTCCTGGGCGGCGCCCCGGTCGTTCCGGGCCAGGTACGCCCTTCCGGTCCAGAAGAGGGCCGGGGCGGCCAACTCCCCTGGGGTGGTGGCCCCGGTGAGGGGCGCCAGCATGGCCAGCGCCTCGGAGGGGCGCCGCAGCTCCACCAGCCCCCGGCCCAGCCCCAGCCGGATCTCCGCCTCCAGGACCTCGGAGAGGCCGGCGCCTTCCACGAGCCCCGCCAGCCGCCTGTGGGCGCCGAGCCACTCCCCGGCGGCCAACAGGGCCTGCCCCACCAGGAGGCGCTCTTCCGGCGACCCCTCGTGGATCCGGTCCAGGAGGACGGCGGCGGAGTGGGCGGCGGGGAGATGGGAGCCGGGGACGCGTGCGCCGGCGTGGAGGGCGGAGAGGAAGGCCTCCCGGGCACCGAGGGTGTCCCGACGGGCCAGCGCCAGCCGACCGGCCTCGAGCCACGGGGCCGCCGCTTCCTCCGGGGTGCGGGCGGTCCTGGCCTGACGGCGGGCCGCCTCGAGGGCGCCGGCCGAGTCCCCGGCGGCGGTATGGGCCTCCACCAGGAAGGCCCATCCCCACCGGCTCCCCAGGGGGGTGTCGGGGTCCAGGGCGTCCAGCGCCCGCCGAACCCCGGCGGTATCTCCGGAAGGAGCCAGGAGCTCGGCACGGATCAGGGGGCGCCAGTCCTCCAGCGCCGGAAGGAGGGCCAGGAGGGAGTCGGCCTGCTGGGCGGCCGTCCGGTGGCGGCCATCCCGGAACTCCGTCATGGCGCTCCGGAGGGATTCCAGGATCTCCACCTGCCGCGCTTCCGGGACGGTGGGGGCCGCCAGGTAGTGCCCGATGGGGTCAGTGGGAGTCGCAGCGGACGACGCCTCCTCCTCGGCGGCCACCGGGGGATCCGGCTCGGCGCTCTGGGCAGGGGGAGCGCAGCCGGAACCGGCTCCCGCCAGGAGGAGGAGCACCGGGAGGAGGAAGAGGGGATTCATGGCGGCGTCTCCAGGGCGAAGCAGGCGATTCACTTAAGGATGACGGGGTATTAGGCCAAACCGCCTTCCAGGGTTCAGGCTCCCCCGGATCCGTCCTCGGGGATCCGGATCCCCACACCCGTGGGCGTACGCACGAAGTGGGGCAGGATGGCCGGGATCTCCCGGTCCCGGTAGTGCTCCAGGATCTCCCCAGGCGCGGCGAAGGGGCGGAGCGCTTCCAGCGTCTTCACCGTGGGGAAGACCATGGGGAGCGTTCCCTCCCGGTTCCGGGCCAGCGCCTCGGCCGGGGTGAGCCACACCGCCTCGGTGATCTCCTGGTCATCCACCAGTGCGGGGGTTCCACGCCCCACCGCAGCGGCAAAGAAGCGGGTGTCGTACCGCCGGGGCTCCGCCTCCGGGGTGATCCAATGGGAGATATACCCCACAGCGCTCCCATCCATCCACCCGTCCACCTCACGGAGGACCTCCAGGAAGGTCAGCTCGCCGGCCAGGAGGGCCCGCCGGAGCCGCTCCATCTCCGGATCCCCCGCCGCGCAGCCCAGCGGCGTGTCGTCGGACTGGCGGAAGACGGGGATCCCCGTCTCTTCGAAGGCCTCCCGGAGGGCGGCTACCAGGAAGGCGGCACCGGAGGGGAACGCCTGCGCCGCCATGTCTTCCGCAGCCGCGTCCCTGCCCGCCACATCCGAGACGCCGTGGGCCCCGAGGCGGGCGTCGACCTCGCCGGGATCGACCCCCCGGATTCGCTCCAGGAGTTCGGGGTGGGCATCGGCCCGGTCCACCCGGCCGCCGGGGAAGACGAAGGCGCCAGGGACGAAGCCGGCGGAGCGGTTCCGCCGCAGGAGGAGGACCTGGGGGCTTGCTTCTCCCTCCCGGACCAGGACCACCGTGGCCGCAGGCCGGGGGTGGGCCGGATGGGGGGGGGCTTCCAGCCGCTCGGCAAAACCGGCGGGGAGACGTTCGAAGGGAATCACCTGATCGGGGTCCGGCGGGGTCATGTCAACTCCGTCCTTCTTCGGCTTCGACAAGGGAGACCCGCTCCATCCAGCGAGCGATGTCGGAGGTGGAGATGATCCCCACGAGCTCCATCTCCCGGGCGACGATGGCACGGCGGGCGTCGGCGTCCCGCATCCGTTCCATGACGGTCATCATGGGCAGGTCGGGTTCCACCACCAGGGTGTCGTGGAGGGGAGTCATGACCGCCGCAACGTTCAGATCCGACCACTTCTCCCTTGCGATTCCTTTCACATGTGAAAGAGTCACCAGCCCCACGATGATCCCGTCCTCGGTCACCGGGAAGGAATTGTAGGGGCGTCGCATGAAGTAATCGTGGATGAGGTCATCCACCGAGAGGTCCGGCGAGACCGTCTCCGGATCCGGGCTCATGGCCTCCCGAGCGGAGAGGGGGCTCAGGAGTTGCTGGAGGAGGACGTGCTGGTAGGAGGACTGGGCGGCCTGGGTGAGAAACCACCCGATGAAGACGAACCAGAGGCCGCCCACCACGGCGCCCCCGGCCAAGAGGGCCCAGACCCCCAGGGCGATGATCATCCACCCCAGGAAACGGCCGGCAGCCGTGGCGGTGCGGGTGGCGGTGAGGAGGTTCCCCGTCACCTTCCACAGGGTGGCCCGGAGGAGGCGTCCGCCGTCCAGGGGGAACCCGGGGAATAGGTTGAAGACGGCCAGGAGGACGTTGAGGAAGGCCAGGTACTCCGCCACCACGGTGACGGGTTCCCCCAGCCCCACCCTCGGTCCCCACCAGGCCACCATGTAGAGGACGGCGGCGATGGCGAAGGAGGCCAGGGGCCCCACCCCGGCGATGATGAACTCGTCCCCGGGCGTGGACGCCTCGGTCTTCGTCCGGGCCATTCCCCCAAAGATGAAGAGGGTGATCCCTTCCACCTCTACCCCCTTCCAGCGGGCCGCGAAGGAGTGGGCCAGCTCGTGGAGAAGGAGGGAGATGAAGAAGAGGAGCGCTCCCACCAGACCCATCAGGAGGTGGGTGATCCGGCCCAGTTCCGGGGCATGAGCGGGGAATACCGCGCCCCCAAAAGTCCCCAGGATCAGGAAGAAGATGATGAACCAGGAGTAGTCCAGGGAGATCTCGAAGCCGGCCACCGAGCCCAGGCGGATTCCGGCGAACACGCCGGTTCGTGTGGGTTTTCGGGGGGCTTCCCTCTGCTGCTCAGCGACCTGGGAGCTCATGACCTGCCAATCCGGGGAATCAAGAGGGGGACAGAAGGGACACTCTTACCGAGGCGTGGGTCATTCTGGCAGGTTTCCCGCCGGAGCGGCATCTTCCTGGCGAATACGGGGCTGGCAGGATTCCTGCACCTGAATCTCTCACATTCGGTTCTCTGAAGCGAATTCGTCGCCCCTCGGGGTGACCGATCCGGAACGCGTTTCCTCCCGGCCCCACCCCGTGGGATGCGGGAGAGTTTCCCGCAAGTGAGGTGCCATGCCCGACCGATTCATTCTCCCCGTTCTTCCCCTCCGGGACACCGTGGTCTACCCCGGTGTCGCGGTCCCCATTTCCGCAGGGCGTCCCGGAACCGTGGAGGCGGTTCAGAAGGCGATGGACGGAGATCGTCGCCTCTTCGCCGTGGCGCAGCGGGAAAACCAGGACGAGGCTTCGGCGGAGATCCTCTACTCCGTGGGGACCGTGGTCCGCGTCATCCAGACCCATCGGGTCCGGGGCGGCGTGCAGCTCCTGGTCCAGGGAGAGGATCGGGCCGAGGCCATTACCTACGAATCCGAGGGAGAGGGGATGCTCCAGGCCTCGCTCATCTCCCTCATTCGATTCCCTCCCCGGAACCCGGAAGATCCCGGCTTCCAGGCCCTGGACAAGGAGCTCCGGGATCGGGCAGCGGAGCTGGGGACTCGACGAGGGGTGCCGGCGGAGGCGCTGAACCAGCTCATCCAGGGCGTGGACGAGCCCGGCTCCTTCTCGGACCTGGTGGCCTTCTACCTCGACCTTCCCACCCCGGACAAGCAGAAGCTCCTGGAAGTTCTGGACGACGAGGAGCGGATGCGCCGCGCCCTGGTGGCGGTGGAGCGGGAACTGGCCCGCCTCGACGCCCAGGAGGACATCCAGGCCAAGGTCCAGGAAGAGCTCGGTGAGCGGCAGCGGGAGATGCTCCTGAGGGAGCAGATGAAGCAGATCCAGCGAGAGCTGGGGGACGAAGACGACCGGAAGGAGGTGGAGGAGCTCCGGGAGCGCATCGAGGCACTTCAGCTTCGGGAGGACGCCCGCACCGAGGTGGAGCGGGAGCTGAAGCGCCTGGAACGTACCTCGCCCCAGTCGGCGGAGTACCAGGTGATCCGGACCTTCCTGGAGTGGATCACCGAACTCCCCTGGAATGAGCGGACCGACGACAAGATCGTCCTGGCCCGCTCCCAGCAGATCCTGGACGAGGACCACTACGGGCTGGAAGACGTGAAGGACCGGATCCTGGAGTTCCTGGCCGTCCGGAAGCTCCAGACGGAACGGAGCCCGAAGCCCGCCGCCCCCGAGGCCGCCGCAGGTGGGGCGGACGAGGACATTCCCGAGGACGAGCGGGGGATCAAGACGATGGGGAGGTCAGCACCGGCAGCCGGCGGGGAGTCCCCTGGAAACGGCCAGGGGAACGGTTCCCTGGATGACGACGCCCCGGTCGTCATCGGCGAGGTCGCCCACCCGGAGGGGGGAGAGGAGGGGCCTGCGGCCGCCGAGGTCCCCGCCCCGGAGAAGGAGGCCGAGGACGAAGAGGCCGACCCCACCTCCGACAAGAAGGAGGACGACCTCGTGGGCCGGGGGCCCATTCTCCTCTTCACCGGTCCTCCCGGGGTGGGGAAGACCTCCATCGCCCAGTCCATTGCCCGGTCCCTGGGCCGGAAGTACGTCCGCATCTCCCTGGGTGGCGCCCGGGATGAGGCGGATATCCGGGGGCACCGGCGGACCTACGTTGGGGCCATGCCGGGTCGGATTCTGCAGGGGATGCGCCAGGTGAAGTCCAAGAACCCGGTCTTTCTCCTGGACGAAGTGGACAAGCTGGGCGTTTCCTTCCAGGGGGACCCCTCCTCGGCGCTTCTTGAGGTCCTGGATCCGGCGCAGAATTCCTCGTTCACCGACCACTACCTGGGGATTCCCTTCGACCTGTCGGAGGTCCTCTTCATTGCCACGG
>REED01000211.1 GCA_007695225.1 Gemmatimonadales bacterium | reverse complement strand
GTGGATAAGAACGGGCGCATGCCCCCAGAGGCGGGGATAGCTCCGGGGGAGGCCCCCAAGACGACCACCCCGCCGTGCCCCATCGGGGAAGCCGGGAAATCCGGGAATGGAATCGGTTGGAGAGACCCCTATGTTGGTGGAGAGTGCGACTCGTAATGGGCTCACCGGTCGGCTGCTACCCGAGGACTTTCAGCTGAAAGTCGATCGCCCTCCAGCCATCGCACCTGCGTCCATCCGCCCGATCCTGTAGGCCCTTGTCCGCAGCCTTCCATGCCAAGGGCTCAGCCTTCCATGCCAAGGGCACAGCCCTCCGTGCCAAGGGTCCTTACTGATCATCCGTTCCACTTCCATACGAGTTCCACTCGAGTACCCGGGTTCTGCTCGAGCCCCTTGGGTTCCTCGCCGATGGGCTTCCGTTTCCCGGTCCCCCTGTTCCGCTCCGGGCTCCCTCCGTACTTTGGCCACGCTCCAGGGGCCCGGTTACAGGAGGGGCCACTTCTGGGATCCCAGTTCGAGCGCACCAACCTGAACGCGCCACCCCGAATGACTCCGGGGATCTTCCATGGAGGACGGGAGTCTCGGCGCGTCATGCACCGAACAGGGTGTCCCTGGAGGTGCCAGGGGAGAAAACGTGGGAGGGATCGGAAGGGGTCCACCGAATCAGTGGGGTAGTTTCGCGGTTGACGAACGGAATCTCCTTTGAGCCGCGAGGTTCCGGCAAAGCGGGCAGGGGCCCCTCCGCACGGGGGGCACGACCCCTCCCTGGGCGACCCCTCCCTGGGCAACCCCTCCCTGGAGGGCCCGTAGGATCGGCTCGAGATGATCATGCCGTGGACCCGTCGAAGAGGAGGTGAGGTGGTGGCAAGCCGATCGGTGGTTTTCAGTTCCCGATGGGGGATGCTCCTGGCCATGGCCGGAATGGCGGTGGGTACGGGGAACATCTGGCGATTCCCCCGGATCGCCGCCACCAATGGAGGAGGCTCCTTCCTGGTGGCCTGGGTGGTCTTCCTTCTCCTTTGGTCCATCCCCCTCCTCATCCTGGAGTTCGGAATGGGTAAGGGGACCCGGTCCGGACCCATCGGCGCCTTCGCAAAGACGCTGGGGCCGAAGTTCGGTTGGATGGGAGCGTGGGTGGCGTGGACCGCCACCGCCATCATGTTCTACTACTCGGTGGTGATGGGGTGGACCCTCCGGTTTCTCTGGGCCTCGATCACCGGAGCAGTTCCAGCGGAACCACCGGGAGCCTTCTGGGCGGAGTATGCCGCCTCCCCGGAAGCCCTGCTCACCCACGCCATCGCCGTCGGGCTGGGCGTCTTCGTCGTTTCCAGGGGAGTGAAGGGAATCGAGACGGCGGCGCGCTTTCTCATTCCCTCCCTGGTCATCCTGGTGGTGATCCTCGCCCTACGGGCACTGACCCTTCCCGGAGCCTCGGCGGGGCTGGCCTTTCTCTTCACTCCCGACTGGGGAGCCCTGGCCTCGTATGAAATCTGGCTCCAGGCCCTGACGCAGAACGCCTGGGATACGGGGGCGGGGTGGGGGCTGGTTCTCTGTTATGCCATCTACATGAGAACCCGTGAGGACACGGCTCTCAATGCGTTCGTTATCGGATTCGGGAACAATTCCATGTCCCTCTTGGCCGGGATCATGGTCCTCTGCACCGTATTTTCGGTGATGCCTGATGCTGCGGACCAGATCGTGGGGGCCGGCAACGAGGGGCTCACCTTCATCTGGGTCCCCCAGCTCTTCGGAACCCTCCCGTTCGGTCGGTTCTTCCTCGTCCTCTTCTTCCTGGCCCTGGTCTTCGCTGCATGGAGTTCCCTCATCGCCATGATCGAACTGGCCAGTCGGGTGCTCATGGATCTGGGGCTTTCCCGTGGTTCAGCCATCGCCGTGGTCGGTATTGCGGGGCTACTCCTTGGAATCCCCTCGGCGCTTTCCATGGATGTGTTTGGGAACCAGGACTTCGTCTGGGGGGTGGGGCTCATGCTTTCCGGGTTCTTTTTCGCCTTCGCGGTACTCCGCTACGGGGTCACGAAGTGGCGGAGCGAGTTCATCAATACCGGGGACTCGGACATCCACATCGGCGCTTGGTGGGACTGGGCCATGCGGTTCGTGGTGGTTCAGGCGGTGGTGCTGGTTGGTTGGTGGCTCTGGCAGGTACGGGGCGACGGGCTCGCCGCCAACCTGACCCCCTTCGCCACCTTCAATGTGGGCACGGTCCTGATCCAGTGGGGGGTGGTACTTGTGATCTTCATCTCCCTCAACCGGTGGATGGTGGAGCGGACCCTGGGCACGGGATCGGGGTTCGGTGCCTACCAAACCGAAGGTGGGCAAGACGGAGGTGGGCAAGACCGAGGTGGGCAAGGTGGGCAGGACCGCGACCCCTAGTTGGGCGGGACCCCGAGATTCCACCGGGGCCCCGGCACTCGTCACCCGATGCCCGGCGGTTGCCGGCCTGCTCTTGCCATCCGCATCCCACACCGGGTACGCCCTTCGGGGTCGCCACCTTTGCCTCATCTCCATGGAATTCCAGGAATTCGAGCGCCGCGCCCATGCCATGTGGGAAGAGATCCCCATCGAATACAAGGACGGGATCGACGGTGTCGTGGTGAAGAAGGAGGCTGAGGCCCACCCCGACCACCCGGACTACTTCACGCTGGGGATGTGCTTCACCGAGCCCTACCCCTCAGGCTACATGGGCCCTGAGACCACCCGCTCGATCCTTTCCCTCTACTACGGTTCCTTCCGGGAAGTCGGGAAGCGGAATCCCGAGTTCGACTGGGAGGAGGAGCTCTGGGAGACGATCACTCACGAGTTGCGCCATCACCTGGAGTTCCTGGCGGAGGATGATGCCCTCGAGGGTCTCGACTACGCCATGGAGCAGAGCTACAAGCGAGGGCAGGGGGAGACCTTCGACCCTTGGTACTATCAGTACGGCCTCCCCCTGGCTCCGGGTGTCTTCCGGGTCGAATACGATGTCTACATCGAATCCCCATGGCGAGGCGGGGAGCTGGCTGAGGCGGGACGGGCGGAGTTCGAGTGGGACGGAGCCCGATGGGCCGTCCCGGTTCCGGGTGAACTCGGCGATATCCACTACATCTGGGTCCATGGGCTGGATTCCGGCGGTGGGTGGCTGCAACTCGTCCTGGTTCGGGAGCGTCCGCTCCTGGATCGCGTCCGCCGTTTCTTCCGGAAGGAGGAACTGGACCTTCTTGAATCGGAGGCGGAGCCCGTGCGGGTGGGGGATGCGCCGGAGAGTCCAGGTCCCCTGGATGGCCGCCCCGGCAGAGCTGCAGGAGGCCCACCTATCGAATCCGACCCAGAGGAGCCACTCCCATGAACACCATTCGAAGCACAAGGGATGACACCCTTAGGCCGACGCCCTATGAGATGGCGTTCCCCGACGAGGGGTTCGCCGAATCCCGGTTCAGCGCCATTGAAGAGGAGGCCCGATCCAGGGATGCCAACCTCGACGAGTCTGGAGCCTTTCTCCTCCTGGCCCAGGTGGGGCGGGTCTTGCGGGAGTTGGGCGGAGAGGCGTCTCCCACCGCCCTCGTGCCCACCTTCGGCGCATTTCTCTTCCACGCTTTCCACTTCCACCGCGCCGCCATGCCGTCGTTTCTGGTCGAGACGTCCACCCTCCGATACCTCCTGGAGGCGGATGCGGCATCCGACCGGTGGGAAGGGGAGCTCCCCGCCCCCGCAGGCTATCTCCAACTCCCGCGGCACCTCCTCTGGGCCCGGCCCGACGGTGAAGAAGGACCGGCGGAGGCCGTGGACGGGATCTTCTGGGCCCAGTCTGCCCGCGGCACGCTCAACTTCCTCGCTGTGACCGGAATCCGGGGGGACCGCCCGGGCTTCTCCGTCCTCCCTGTACCCCCGGTGCCCCTGGCCGAGGTCGTGAGTTGGATGACCCGCCCGGCACGGGAGGAGGGAGAGGACTTTGCCACCACCCTACCAGGGGGGGAGATGGATCGTCTCTATTCCCTCGAGACCCCGGGAGAGGTGGTGAAGCTCGCCGCAAGGATCCTGGCCCATGCCGTCACCGTGGATGGAGCGATGGGGGAAGAGGAACCCCCCGTGCCGAGCCCGGAATCCGCATCGGAATCCCCATCTGGGTCCGCATCGGCCCCCGCGTCGGACCCCTCTCACCCATCGGGTCCCCCATCGGCTGTCCGGTCTGCCTCCCGGCTACCCTTCCGGCGGATCCGACTGGCGGGGTGAGATCCTGCGGAAGGTGATGGCTCGAAGATGACAGCTGAGAGATGGCCCCTGGGAAATGACGGCTCGCCCCATGCGGCCCGATCCCGTCCCTCCGACCCTTCGAGCCGGCCCATCCACTCCACGTCCCAAACACCCCAGGAGATCATGCCCCGGGAGAGCCTAGCCACGAAGCGAGAGAGGGCAGCGGAGATCTATCACCGCCTTGAGGACCTCTACCCCGACGCCCACTGCGCCCTTGACCATCGCAACGCATTCGAGCTCACGGTGGCCACCATCCTGTCGGCCCAGTGCACCGACGAGAGGGTGAACATGGTGACGCCGGAACTCTTTCGACGATTCCCCGACCCTTTGTCGCTGGCGGGGGCACCACAGGAAGAGGTGGAAGAACTGGTCCACTCCACCGGATTCTTCCGGAACAAGGCCAAGAACCTCATCGGGATGGCGGAGGCGCTCACCGATCTACATGGCGGTGAGGTTCCCCAGACCCTGCCGGAGCTGGTGAAACTTCCGGGGGTGGGGAGGAAGACGGCCAACGTCATCCTGGGGAATGCCTTCGGGATCGACCAGGGTGTGGTGGTGGATACCCATGTGAAGCGTCTGGCCCGGCGCCTGGGCCTGACCCGCCAGACGGACCCGGTGAAGGTGGAGAAGGACCTGGTGAAGCTCTTCCCCCGGGAGAGGTGGACGATGCTCGCCCACCTCCTCATCTTCCATGGGCGCCAGGTCTGCGGAGCGCGGAAGCCCCTTTGCGGAGTGTGCGCACTGGCGGATGTCTGCCCCTCCGCCCCCACTCCCTCTTCACCCTGACCCGGATCTCCCCATGTCCCAGCGAGAACACGCCCTGAACCTCCTCCATGAATGGGTGGAGAACGAGGGCCTCCGGACCCACATGCGGGCGGTGGAGGCAGCCGTTCGCCACTACGCCGGAATCCGGGGTGCCGACCCCGAAATCTGGGGGCTGGCCGGGCTTCTCCACGACCTGGATTGGGAGAGGCATCCTGAGGAGCATCCCCTTCCGGGAGTATCCCGGCTCCGGGAGGACGGGTACCCCGAGGAGGTGATCCACGCCATCCTGGCGCACCGCCCCGACTTCACCGGCGTGGAGCCGGAGACGGAGCTGGATCGGGTCTTGTACGCCTGTGACGAACTCTCCGGACTGGTGGTGGCCTGCTGCCTGGTCCGACCCAACGGGATCGACGACCTGAAGCCCAAGTCGGTGGTGAAGAAGCTCAAGGACCGGGCCTTTGCCGCGGGAGTGAGCCGGGACGACGTGAGCAGGGGGTTCGAGCTCATCGGCCTGGAGCGGAGCGAGCACATCCAGAACGTCATCGACGGGCTCCGGGCGGAAGGGGAGAGCCTGGGGATCCGGGGCGTGGATCTGGGAGGGGGCTGAGGAACCTCTCCTGGCACGGACGCCGAGGAACCTCTCCTGGCACAGGCGGTTAGGAACCTCTGCGGGAAGGATCAACACCTTCACCGCTCCGCACTCACTCTTCCCACGTGTGCCGTGTTGCCCAGGTCCTCCGCCCTTCTCGCCGGCCTCGCGTCGACGATCCTCTTCGTCGGCTTCGCAAGCCCGGCGTCGGCGCAGGACGTGGAGCTCCTGGGGGAGATCCATGGAACTCGCCCCCCACCGGCCTACTTCGAGGAGATGGGTCGAGACCCCGCCGCATTCCGATTCCAGGAGGAGGGGCGCTCGCGCCTCCTTCGGATCCAGGAATCCCTCCGGGGACGCAGTTTCCACCAACAACTCCTCCTCAGGGGAGCGCCGGCCCTGAGCCTCGGCCCCCGGTCGGAGCCGGTGGTGGGCATCTTCCACTTCCCGCTCGTCCTGGGGCTCTTCGACGATTCTCCGTCGGAGCCCGCCTTCCCCAGGGAACGGATCCAGGAGGAGTTCTTCGACGGCCCCAACTCCCGGGGCCTCACCCTCTCGGCGTTCTACTCGGAGATGTCCCGGGGGCTGGTGGAGATCCGGGGGACAAGCGCCGACTGGGTAAGGACAGCGCTCGCCCGGGAAGAGGTCACCCTGAACCAGTCCGGTCTGTCCTCCTCTCGTACGCAGGGGGTGGCCGCCTTCATCGAGGCCATCGTCGCGGAGCTGGATGCCGGAGGGATTGACTGGAGCCGCTTCGACAATACCGGAGACGGCTTCGTGGATGTCCTCGCCGTCATGCACCCGACCCATGGCGCCGAGTGCGGGGGCGGGGGCTCCAACCGGATCTGGTCCCATCGCTGGACGGTGCGGAGCGCGTCCCAGGGCCGCCTGGACCCCGGGATCCCCACCTCCACCCCCCGACCCGATGGACAGGGGGTGATCTATATCAACGACTACACGATCCAGCCCCTCCTGGCCTGCGACGCCACCGAGATCAACCAGATCGGCGTCCTCGCGCATGAGCTGGGACACGGGTTCGGCCTCCCCGATCTCTACGGCACCGGGGGGTCGCGCCACACCGGGAGCGGCAACTGGGACCTCATGGGGACCGGGAGCTGGGGGTGCGGGTTCGCCTCCGACCCGGCCCGGCCCTGCCACATGGGGGCCTGGAGCCAGGCCATGCTGGGGTGGGTGGAGGTAGAGGACCTGGCCCCGGACATGGACCATGGCCACCTGTCTCTTCCTCCGGTCGCCTCGTCGGGACGGGTCCTCCGGATCCCGTCGGTGGGGAACTCCGGGGAGTACCTCCTCCTGGAGAACCGGCAGAGGGAGGGGAGCCAGACCGATCTGTTCGAGTCGGGCCTCCTGGTCTGGCAGGTGGATCCAGCGGTGGTGGAGGCCCGTTGGGGCTCCAACGTGGTGAATGCCGACCCGGACCGGATGGGAGTGCGGCTCCGGGAGGGGGACGGCCGCTCTGATCTGACCCAGGCGGCAGGGCAGCGAAATCGGGGCTCCCCCGGGAACCCCTTCCCCGGCTGCGCCATGGACGATTGGTGGGACTACTTCCAGTCGCCGAGGGTCTGTGACCGGAACCGGGAGTTCCATGCCGGATCCGATCCCGCCGCCATGGACAGGGAGAACCGTCCCCTGGGCCTGACCCTCCTGGATATCCGAGAAGAAGGCGCAGGGCCCCACGACCTCTCTTTCCGTGCGTCCACACGGCTGACCCGACTCCACCTGGTGGCGGAAGGGGCGGGCGAGGGAGCCGGTGCCCCCTCCTTCCAGGTGAACGAGGAGCCGGAGCAACCAGGGCCCCGGACTCTGCTTTTCGCACCCTTCCAGACCCTTCGTGTCGAGGCCTCTCCGGGGAGTTCGCTGGGGGAAGGGAGGCGGGTGGGCTTCCAGGGGTGGGAGGACGGGTCCACCCGGATCCGCACCTTCACTCCGGGCCTCTCCGACAGCACGCTCGTGGCCACCTACGGAGGTCGGGAGGTGCGGTTCGACTGGGCTCCCCGGGGGCCCGAGGCCAACCTCCCCCCCGGAACCCTACAGACCAACCCGGTTCGGGACGACCTCTGGTTTCCAGAAGGTTCGGAAGTCACCGTCGAGGCCGTTCCCACCCAGGGGTTCTCTTTCCTGGGATGGGCCGGTGAGCTGGCCGGCCGGGACAATCCCCTGGTCCTGGCGGCGGACCGTCCCAGGGAACTGGTAGCGGACTTTGACCTTGACTTCAGCTTCGTCGACCTCGAGGAGGAGGTTTCCGCGGAAGCCGCCCGGAATCTGGAGATCACGTTTCAGGTCGAGGAGGCCAGCGGGCCCGTTCGCTGGTCCCTGGCGGCAGGAAACCTACCTGAAGGCCTGACCCTGAATGAAGGAACGGGAGTGGTGGCGGGGGCCGCCATGGAGTCCGGCGCCTTCCCCCTCGGGATCCGGGTCCGGGATCCCAATGGACTGGAGCTGACGGCCAACGTCCTCCTGGATGTGGCGCCCCCGGCCATCCCGGCAGAACACCTGGTCGGACCCTTCCTTGCGTCCGGCCGGGAGCCCACCGCCCTCCAGAAGCTCTATCTGGACCGGAACGGGAATGGAAACGGGCGCTTCGACCTGGGAGATCTGAGGGCCTTCGTCCTGGCTCACCCGGATCTCCCCGCGGCCGCGGCCGCAGCCGGTGTCCTCCGGATCCGGGTCCCGCTCACGGGGGCCGATCCCACGCCTGCCGGGACTTCCGGAGGTGGCGCATGAGACGGAGCCGGGGCATCAGGCAGACCGTCAGGCGGCCCGTGGGCCGGATCTGGAGTGCGGTCACCCTCGGGCTCCTCCTCGCCCTGGGGCTCGCAGCCTGCGACGGCCGGGATTCGGGTCCGGGGAATTGGGAGGCAGTGCTGGAGGGCCCTGGCCCGGTTCCCGGAGCTGTCATCCTCTCCGTGGAGGGGGAGGGAGTGGAAGGAGTCGAGGGACTCGCCGGCGCCCAGGCATGGTTCCATGCACCGCCCTCGGAGCCGGGAGTCATCCGGGTGGTCGTGGTGGCCCCGGCGGGTGCCGGTGAGGTCGCCTTCCGCATTCGGACGGCCCGGGGGGCGGCGCCGGCGCCCGTGGCCCGGGTGGTGGAGCTGGCGGGACCGGACAACGAACCCATGCAGGTCACATCGGAGCATCGGGTCCGGATTCGGTCCGGACCCTGAACGCGACCCCCGGGTCGCCGGGGTCCAAAGAGGACCCCGGGCGGGCGTTCCCTCGCTGATCAACCCAACCTCCGCCTTGATTTCATGGGGGGAGAGGCCGACCTTATCGCGATCCTTCGTCGCGATCTCGCGCAGGTGCCCCCCACCGGATTGGAGGACCCATGACCACCGCCACCTGGGTTACCCTCATCGTGATCGGCGGCTTCGTCTGGGGCGGTTTCGCCCTGGCCCTTGCCACCGCGGTGCGCAGAGAGTCCGGAAAGCATCCCGGGAAGGAAGGGTGACGCCGCTTTGCATCCATTCCGCCCATCGGGTGGTTTCCTTCTGCCCCTTCCCTCCTGGATGACCTGCTTTGCCTAGAAGAGATGATCTGGAGTCGATCCTGATCCTGGGCTCTGGCCCCATCGTGATCGGTCAGGCGTGCGAGTTCGACTACTCCGGAACCCAGGCCGTTCGAGCCCTCAAGGAGGAGGGGTACCGGGTGATCCTGGTGAACTCGAATCCTGCCACGATCATGACGGACCCGGACCTGGCCGACCGCACCTACATTGAGCCCCTGACGGCGGAGTGGGTGGCCCGGGTCATCGAAAAGGAGCGGCCCGATGCCCTCCTCCCCACCATGGGTGGCCAGACCGCCCTAACCATTGCGATGGAACTCCACGAGAACGGCCTCTTGGAGAAGTATGGGGTGGAACTCATCGGAGCCAACGCCCGCTCCATCCAAATGGCGGAGGACCGGGAGGAGTTCGCCGCCGCCATGGCCCGGATCGGGCTGGCGGTCCCCACCGGTGGCTTCGCCCATTCCGTCGACGAGGCCCTGGAGATCGTGGCGGACACCGGATTCCCTGCCATCATCCGCCCGTCCTTCACCATGGGTGGGACCGGGGGCGGGATCGCCTACAACCGTGAGGACTTCGAAGTGGCGGTGCGCCGGGGGCTCGATGCCTCTCCCACCACCGAGGTCCTCATCGACCGATCCGTCATCGGGTGGAAGGAGTACGAACTGGAGGTGGTCCGGGATGGCGATGACTCCGTCATCATCGTCTGCTCCATCGAGAACGTGGATGCCATGGGCGTCCACACCGGGGACTCGGTGACGGTGGCGCCTGCCCAGACCCTCTCCGACGTGGAATATCAGCGGATGCGGGACGCCGCCATCGCCATCATCCGGGAGATCGGCGTGGAGGCGGGGGGGTGCAACATCCAGTTCGCCGTGAGCCCCGAGACCGGGGAGCTCCTGGTCATCGAGATGAATCCCCGGGTCTCCCGCTCCTCGGCCCTGGCCTCCAAGGCCACCGGCTTTCCCATCGCCCGTGTGGGGGCCAAGCTGGCGGTGGGATATCGCCTCCATGAGCTCCCCAACGACATCACGAAGAACACCCCGGCCTCCTTCGAGCCGGCGCTGGACTACGTGGTGGTGAAGTTCCCCCGTTTCGCCTTCGAGAAATTCCGGGAGGTGAACCCCATCCTGGGCGTCCAGATGAAGGCCGTGGGGGAGACCATGGCCATCGGCCGAACCTTCAAGGCTGCCTGGCAGAAGGGGATCCGGGGACTGGAGGTGGGTCGGGCCGGGTGGGACGAGGGGAAGGACCTGGAGGAGGACGGCTTGACCGGAGAGGATCGGGAGAGCCTCCTGGCGGCACTCTGGCGCCCAACCGCCGATCGCTTCTTC
This sequence comes from Gemmatimonadales bacterium, assembly GCA_007695225.1. Lineage (GTDB taxonomy): Bacteria > Gemmatimonadota > Gemmatimonadetes > Longimicrobiales > Gaopeijiaceae > T3Sed10-66. Next base: position 46,244 of record REED01000211.1, on the reverse strand, counting down.
CAGCTCAAGCGGGCCCTGCAGCAGCTCCTGGAGTGGGAAGCGGGGGGAGGGGACCCGGAGGACCCGGGGCGTCCCGCCTCCATGGAGGAGATCCAGACCGCCACCCACTTCGACCCCTGGTTCCTGGACCAGTTGGCGGAGATCGTGGAGATGGAGCTGTGGTACGCCGCTCTCCCCGAAGTGGGGGCGGTGGAGATCCGACGGATGAAGCGGATGGGGTTCTCCGACCGACAGCTGGCGAAGCTCCGGGGGGAGAAGGAGGAGGAGGTCCGGTCCCGCCGCTGGGAGTTGGGGATCCGGCCCGTCTTCAATGTGGTGGACACCTGCGCCGGGGAGTTTCCCGCAGAAACCCCCTACTACTATTCCTCCTACGAAGAGGAGGACGAGGTCCGTCCCTCGGACCGGGAGAAGGTGGTGATCCTGGGGAGCGGTCCCAACCGCATCGGCCAGGGGATCGAGTTCGACTACTGCTGCGTCCAGGCGGTGCTGGCCCTTCGCAAGGCCGGATACGAAACCATCATGGTGAACTCGAACCCCGAGACGGTCTCCACCGACTACGATGTCTCCGACCGCCTCTACTTCGAGCCCCTCACCCTGGAGGACGTGCTGGAGATCCTCCACCGGGAGAAGCCGAAAGGGGTCATCGTTCAGCTCGGGGGACAGACCCCCCTCAACCTCGCCAGAGGGTTGGAGGAGGCGGGAATCCCCATCCTGGGGACCTCGGTGGACGCCATCGACCGGGCCGAGGATCGGGAGCGGTTCGAGAAGGTCTGCCGGAAGATCGGTGCACTGGTCCCCGCCAACGGGACCGCCACCTCCCTGGAGGATGCGCTGGCGGTGGCGGAGAGGATCGGGTACCCGGTCCTGGTCCGTCCCTCCTACGTCCTGGGGGGACGGGGCATGGAGATCGTCTACGACGCCCCCGCGATGGAAGGGTATTTCCGGAAGGCGGTCCAGGCGTCACCGGACCATCCCGTCCTCATCGACCGCTTCATCGAGGACGCCTTCGAGGCGGATGTGGATGCCCTGTGTGACGGCACCGACGTGGTCATCGGGGGGATCATGCAGCACATCGAGGATGCCGGAGTCCACTCCGGGGACTCGGCGTGCGTCCTTCCCTCCTATCGGCTGAAGGCGGAGGAACTGGACCGGATCCGGGAACTCACCCGGGCCTTCGCCCTGGAGCTGGGGGTGTTGGGGCTCCTGAACATCCAGTACGCCATCCGGGACGAGAAGGTCTATGTCCTGGAGGTGAATCCCCGGGCTTCCCGCACCGTCCCCTTCGTGAGCAAGGCGACCGGGGTGCCCCTGGCTCGCCTGGCGGCGCGGGTGATGATGGGGGAACGGCTGGCGGACCTGAACATTCCCGAGGAGGCCCGGGTTCCGGGAGTGGCGGTGAAGGAGGCGGTCTTCCCCTTCAACCGTTTCGACGTGGACATTCTCCTGGGGCCGGAGATGCGGTCCACGGGAGAGGTGATGGGCTTTGACGACACGCTGGGGATGGCCTACGCCAAGGCCCAGGCCGGCGCCCTCAACGTCCTCCCCCGGGATGGGGGGACGCTGGTGGTTACGGTGAATGAGCCGGACAAGGCCACCGTCACTCCCCTCCTTCGACGCTTCCAGCAGATGGGGTTCCGGATCCTCGCCACCCGGGGGACCCAGGCCCATCTCACCCGGGAAGGGGTCGCCTCGGAAGTGATCTTCAAGGTGGGGGAAGGGCGTCCGGATATCGTGGACGCCATCATGAGCCAGGGCGTGGACCTCCTCATCAACACGCCCCTCGGAAAGAAGTCCCAGTTCGATGACTATGCCATGCGCCGGGCCGCCATCACCTACAAGATTCCCTACCTCACCACCATGTCTGCCACCAGCGCGGCGTGTGAGGCCATCCACGCCCTCCGCTCCGAAGCCCACGTCGTGAGCTCCCTCCAGGAGCGTGTGGGGGAGCCGGTCCCCCTGGCGATCCCCGCAGCGGCCAGCGGAGTATCTCCGGGGACAGGTGACGCGTGACGGGATTCTTCCTGCACGCAGCCGCCTCCCTGCACGATCCGGGGTGGGGGCACCCCGAGCACCAGGGTCGGCTCCGGGCCTTGGCTTCCGCCGTGGGGAAGGACCTCCTCACCCTCCATGGGCGGGTGGAGCAATTCGAGTCCCGCCTGGCCACCATGCAGGAGCTCCTGAGCGTCCACTCTCCAGATCACCTGGAGCACCTCTTCCACGTTTGTCGGAAGGCGGAGGAGGAGGGCCGTTCCATGGAGGTGGGGCCAGAGACGCTGGTCTCCGCGGGCTCCCGGGATGCCATCCTGGGGAGCGCGGGGGCCGTCCTGGAGGCGGTGGAGCGGGTGGCGGACGGCACACTGGCCAACGCCTTCGTGGCGGCCCGCCCCCCTGGGCATCATGCCACCCGGGAGCGGTCCATGGGATTCTGTGCGGTGAATCATGTCGCGGTGGGCGCCCGGCACCTGCTGGAGACGGGACGTGCCCGTCGGGTGGCCATCGTGGACTGGGACGTCCACCATGGGAACGGGACGCAGGAGATCTTCTGGCAGGACCCGGACATCTTCTACCTCTCGATCCACCAGTGGCCCTCCTATCCGGGAACAGGGGCTGAGGCCGAGCAGGGTGGGGGAGAGGGGAGGGGGACCACCCGGAATGTTCTGGTTCCCCCTGGAACCGACGGTGCAGCGCACCGTGCGGCCCTGAGGGAGGCGCTCGAGGACACGGCCACCGCCTTCGACCCCGACTTCATCCTGGTATCCGCCGGATACGACGCCCTGGCCCAGGATCCCCTGGGTGGGCTCCTCCTGGAACCGGCGGACTTCCATGCCCTCACCCGGGATGTCATGGGGTGGGCGGAGGCCGCCTGCGGGGGGCGGGTGGTGGCGGTCATGGAGGGCGGATTCGAGCCAAGAGCAACGGGGAAGGCGGTGGTGGCCACGCTCCGGGCGCTGGCCGGCGTGGAAGAGGTGGGGCAGGACCGCTGAGACTGCGCTTCCACCACGGTCCTCTTGAGGGACCCATCAGTACTGGCGAAGTTTAGAAAGATGCAACGAGTCCATCCATTTCTCCGGATCGAGGGAATGCCCATGTTCCGGATTCTGTCCGGCCTCCTGGCGGTGTTGCTGCTGGGGGGTGCATTCGCCGAACCCGCTGGAGCTCAGATTCCCGCGGGCGTAGAGGGATCATACGAGCCTCATCCCGAGGCTCGGAAGGCCGTCTCCAGGCTCCTTTCACCCTATTGCCCAGGGTTCATGCTGGAGGTGTGCCCCTCCTCCGAGGCCCAGGCCCTCCGGGACGCCATCCACGCCGGGGCCCTTCAGGGGCAGTCGGCCGATGAGTTGGTGGAATGGATGCTCGCCGACTACGGCGAAGAGTACCGGGCCGTGCCCCGGAGCCGTGGCTCAGGCCTCTTCGCATGGATTCTGCCCCCCATGGCCCTGTTCATGGGGGTCCTTGGCGTGGTCATGGCCCTTCGCCGCTTCCGACCCGAAGAGGAGGACCCCCTGACCGCCGGAAATGGCGCGGATTCTTCGGGTTCCCCCGACGATGTCGTCGACCCAGATACAGAGGCCCGCCTTCGAGAGGCTCTCCGGGAGTTGGAGTTGTCGGAGGATCCGCTGTAGGGCGGACCCCCGGCTCCAATCATGACCGAATCCTCAAACGGGGCCTCCCTGGACTCCGGGGACGTGCCGTCCATGCTGGACCTGGTGCGTCTCAGCCCCCGGGACCTCTTTCCCCCCGGAGGGCGGGATCTGTATCGGCAACTGGCCCTCCTGACCGGAATGTCGAAGGGTCAGGAAATCCTGGTGGCGGCCTGCGGGTCCGGGGTTACGGCGGAGTATTTCGTCCGGGAATTCGGGGTTCAGGCCGTGGGGGTGGACGAGGACCCCTCCCTCGTGGAACGAGCCGAGGGGCGGGCCCGCCACCACGGAGTCCAGGGTGGGCTCCACTTCCAGCAGGGCCTCATGGACAGCCTCCCCTACCGGAACCACGTGTTCGATGTAGCGGTGGGCGAGCTGGGACTCTCCGCCCGTTCCGATCCCTCCACCGCCATTCGGGAACTGGTCCGGGTGGTCCGGCCTGGGGGGTGGGTGGCCCTCGTCCAGCCGGTATGGAAGGCACCGGTGGATCCGGACCGCAAGGAACTGCTCTCCCGCCACCTGGGTGCGCGGCCCCTCATGATGATGGAGGTCAAGCGGGTGCTTCGGGAGTCGGGCGTGGAGCAGCTCCACACCGAGGCGTGGTCCGATCGGGAGACGGCCTTCCGGAAGGAGGCAAAGAAGCCCTTTCCCGACTTTGCCGAGATCTTCACACTTCCCGAGAAAGTGGGAATCCTCCGGCGGGCCTGGGGCCGCTGGGGCTGGAAAGGTGTGCGGGCGGCCCTCGCCCGCGAGGTGGAGGTCCACCGCCTCCTCACCCGGGAACGCATCCTGGGGCTCGACATGGTGACGGGCCGCAAGAAACCGGAAGATCCCCTCCCCGAGAACTCGAGATGAACGCACCTGAACCCCCGGCCCTCACCCCTCGCCTGACGAACCCGGCCGAGCTGATCGCCCTCCAGTCTGAACTGGCCCAGATGGGCGTCGACGGGTGGCTCCTCTATGACTTCCGGGATCAGAACCCCCTGGCCCATCATCTGCTGGGGCTGGGGAAGACCACACGCCGGGCCTTTGCCTATTTCCCCGCCCAGGGCGATCCCATCCTCCTCCGCCACGCCATCGAGGCATCCGCCTGGCGCCACTGGCCCTGGGAGGCACGGGTCTACCGTGGGTGGGATGACCTGACGGCCGGCCTCGAAACGCTCCTGCACGGGGTCGGGGTCGTGGCCATGGAGAGCTCTCCAGGGGGGGATGTCCCCACGGTGGATCGGGTTCCCGCTGGGGCTCTGGAGGGAGTGCAAAAGACCGGTACCCGGGTGGTGAGCTCCGGGGACCTGGTGACCCGCTACCATTCCTCCTGGGGGCCCGAGGGACGAGCCTCGCACCTGCGGGCGTCGAAGGTGGTCCGGGAGACCGTCCACGCCGCCTTTCACCACGCGGCCCTGGCTGCGGGAGAGGGACGGCCGGTGGGCGAGGCCGCGCTCATGGACTGGATCCGGGGGCGTCTCCGGGAGAGGGGGCTCCGGGAACAGGTGGATTGCAGTGTGGCCACGGGGCGAAACGCCTCTGATCCCCATTACCATCCCGAGGGACCCGGAGCTCTCCTCGCGGAGGAGACCCTGGTGCTCATTGACCTGTGGGGAGCCGAGCCCGGTGGGATTCCCGCAGACCAGACCTGGATGGCCTGGCTGGGGGAGTCCCCGGATGACCGGACCCTCCAGGTCTACGACGCCGTGCGAGGCGCCCGGGACGGGGCCCTGGACTTTCTCAGGGAGCGGGCCCGCAGCGGGAAGGAGGTCCGGGGATTCGAGGTGGACCGGGTGGCCCGGGATCTCCTGGCCCGAGAGGGGCTGGACCGGTGGTTCGCACACCGCCTGGGGCACTCCATCGACAGGGAACTCCATGGCTCGGGCCCGAACTTGGATGACCTGGAGACCCGGGATGTACGTAAGATTCTGGTGGACACCGGTTTCTCGGTGGAACCGGGGGTCTACATCCCGGGGGAGATCGGGGTCCGGAGCGAGGTGAATGTCTACTGGGGTCCCGACGGCCCCGAGGTGACGCCGGACCGGATCCAGGAGGAACTCCTCCGGATCCCCCTCCGGGGATAGGCGTGGCGTCCAGCGGCACCAGGGCCTCCTCTCATGGGGCCTCCTCCCATGTGGAGGTCGCCCTCCCCCTCCCCCTCTTCCGGACCTTCACCTACCGGGTGGATGGACCCCTCCCCCCCCCGGGTACGCGGGTGCTGGTCCCCTTCCAGCGAGGGGAGCGGATCGGGTGGGTCGTGGGTCCAGGCGATCCCTCGGGAATCCGGGGAATCCGCCCCATCCTGGACGTATTGGAGCGGGAGCCCTCGGTCCCAGTTGCCCTCATGGAGTTGGCCCGCTGGATGGCCGCGTACTACGTCACGCCACTGGGGGTGGTCCTCCGCTCCATGGTGCCCTCGGTTCTATCCGACGCGTCCCGGGATCACCTCACCCTGACACCGGAGGGAGCGGCGGCACAGGCCATGGGATCCCCGGAGTCCACGCCCCGGGCTCGGGAACTACTGGCCACCCTGGCAGGGCGAGGGGGGACCGCCACCGTCTCCGCCCTCCGCAGGGAACTCGGGAAGGGGTCCCCGTGGAACGCCGTGCGGGAGCTCACCTCCCGGGGACTCGTAGAGCACGAGATGGAGCCCCCCCGGGGGCCCACCCTCAAGATCCGGAAAGTGGTGCGGGTCCGGCATCCGGCCCCGGACCTGATGGAACGGGAATCCCTGTTCCGTCGGGCCTCACGCCAGCAGGAGTGCTTCGAACTCCTGGAGACCACCGAGGGAGCGCGGGAGCTGGCCATCCTCACCGGAGAGGACGGATTTTCCCGCTCTGTGGTCACGGGGCTGGAGGAAAAGGGGCTGGTGGTGGTGGAGGAGGAGGAACTCCTCCGGGATCCCTTTCAGGGGAGGGAGGCGCCGGGCCCTCCCCCGAAGTTCGACCTCATTCCCGCCCAGGCGGTGGCCGTGGCCTCCCTGGTGGCAGGGCTCGACCGGGCAACCCCTGCTCCCTTCCTCCTCCACGGCATCACCGGCTCGGGGAAGACCCTGGTCTATATCCATCTCCTGAAGGAGGTGGTGGAGAAGCGGAATTGCACCGCCATCGTGCTGGTGCCCGAGATCGCCCTTACGCCCCAGACGGTGGGCCGTTTCCGGGCCTGGTTCGGGGAGAAGGTGGCCGTCCTTCACTCGGCCCTGTCCGACGGGGAGCGCTACGACGAGTGGCGCCAGCTCCGATCCGGGGAGAAGCGGATCGTGGTGGGGGCGCGTTCGGCACTCTTCGCCCCGCTCCCTGACCTGGGGGCCATCGTGGTGGACGAGGAGCACGATGGATCATACAAGCAATCCGAGGCGCCCCGGTACCAGGCCCGGGACCTGGCGGTCCTGAGGGCCCACCGGGAGGGGGCCGTGTGCGTCCTGGGAAGCGCCACCCCCTCCCTGGAGAGTTGGAGGAACGCGGAGTCGGGGAAATTCACCCTCCTCTCCCTCCCGGAGCGGGCCACCGGCGCCTCCCTCCCCGCAGTGGAGGTCGTGGACCTCCGGACGCTGCGGAAGGGAGATGGGCGGACGGGCCGAGCGGAGACCGTCCTCTCCCCCCGCCTGGTGGAGGCGGTGCAGACCCGACTGGAGCTGGGTCAGCAGGGCATCCTCCTCCTGAACCGCCGGGGATACGCATCCTTCGTCCAGTGTCGAGGGTGCGGCGAGGTGACGGAGTGCCCACACTGCTCCGTTTCCCTCACCTTCCACCGCGGGCGGAAGCGTCTTCTCTGCCATCACTGCCGGCACGAGGAGCCGGCGCCCCAGCGCTGTCCCCGCTGCGGAGATACGGATCTCTCCTATCGGGGAATGGGGACGGAACAGGTGGAGCGCATCGTCTTCGAGACCTTTCCCACTGCCCGAATCGCCCGGATGGACGTGGATACCACCGGGGGGAAATGGGCCCATGCCGAGATTCTGGGGCGGGTGGAACGAAGGGAGGTGGACCTCCTCCTGGGGACCCAGATGATCGCCAAGGGACTCGATTTCCCCAACGTCACCCTGGTGGGAGTGATCAACGCCGACGTGGGGCTTCACCTCCCGGACTTCCGCGCCAGCGAACGGACCTTCCAGCTCCTATCCCAGGTGGCCGGTCGGGCCGGACGGGGAGCCCTGGGGGGCGAGGTCATCGTCCAGACCTCGGTACCGGACCACTACGCCATCCAGGCCGCCCTCCGCCATGACTACGAGGGGTTTGCCCGCCGGGAGTTGAAGGAGCGGACGGAGCCCCGGTACCCCCCCCATCTGAGGCTCGCCAACGTGGTGGTGAGCTCCCCGGATCCCGAACTGGCCGCCGCCGGGGCTGAGAAGGCGGTGGCCTGGCTTCGCCGCCTCATTCCGGCGGGAACGGTCCCGGCGGGAACAGGCCCGGCTGGAACAGGCCCGGCGGGAAGAGAGGACGAGGCGACCCACGGGGAGGTGGAGGTGGTTGGACCCGCCCCCTGTCCCATCGAACGCCTCCACGGTCGGTGGCGTTGGCACTTCTTTCTTCGCACACCTTCGCCGGCGGCGCTGGGGCGACTTCTGGACCTCCTGGTCCGGGAACACTCTCCCGACCCCGGGGATGTTCGGATTTCGGTGGACCGGGACCCGGTCGCCCTTCTCTGAGGGGGAACTTCTGGCCCGCCACGCCGTGGCACCGTACATTCTCCGAAGCCAGGGATGATCTTCCTCTGAAACCGGGGACGATCTTCCCGGGTACGAGGAAGAAACGGGGCGTGGCGGCGGGAGTTATGGGGGGGCGAGTGGGGGGGGCTGCGGCCTCATTTGGGAACCTACCCTCAGACGGAGAAGAGGCTACGAGTCATGGGCTGTCTGGCGCTGAACGCCTCGTTCGAGCCCCTCACCCTGGTACCCCCCCGGCGCGCCATCCGGCTTGTCCTGGACCAGAAGGCGGAGATCCTGGAGGTGGACCGGGCGAGGCGGTTCCGTTCGGAACGGGAGGAGATTCCGTGGCCCACCGTCATCCGGTTGGTGCGTTTCGTCCATGTTCCCCGGCGGTTCCGCCGCCAGGTCACCAATACCTTCCTCTTCGCCCGGGACGACTACTCCTGTCAGTACTGCGGTAGGCACCACCGCGAGCTCCGGGGTCGCCAGTTCCTGACCCGGGATCATGTCCTCCCCGTTTCCAGGGGTGGCGAGAACCACTGGACGAACGTGGTCACGGCCTGTTCGCCATGCAACAACCAGAAGGGGAACCTGACTCCCGAAGAGGCGCGGATGCCCCTCCTTTCGGATCCGCGAGAGCCCAATTACGTGCATCTCGTCTGGGCCGTGCGAAGAGTGACACCGTCCCAGGCCCGATACATAAAGCTCTTCTACGGGGAGGAGGTCCTACAAGCGGTGCAGGGGCTCTGAGTCAGTCGTTGATCCAGGCGTGGGGACGCTCGTAGAGTCGTCCTGAACCTCGAACGTTCCCCTCCATGGTGTATTCCTTCCATCGCAGGACCCACCCCCGGAGCGGGTCGCTCTGGAGTGTCCACTCCAACCGTCCCTTCCGGCGGCGTTCATCAAGGAATTGACGCAGCCGAAGGGGAAGTTCGCTGGGGAGATCCGGGTAGGGTCGTGTCCCTGCCCCTTCCGGGCTGCGAAGGACGCCCTCCAGGGCCCGAACCGACCGGAGGGCTCCCTCCACCGACTCCAGGATCTCGGTAAGACCTTCGGCCAGCTCGATCCTCCCTCCCTGGCGGAGCCCTCTGCGGAGGTCCCGGGCCTGGGGAGAATCCAGTTCGGCCCGGAGGCGGAGAAGTTCCTGCCGGAGCCGGTCCTGCTGCTGCAGGAGCCTCTCGGTGGTAATCCCCGGAGGGGCCGGTGCGGGCGGGCGCGGCTCAGCGGGGACCGACTCAGGGAGCGCCGGTCCAAGTGGGGCTGGCTCTCGGGGCAGCGAGGAGCTGGTGTCGCGCGGTTCCGACTCAGTCATCGGACTCCCGGTCCGCTTCCCCGGACCATTCCCGGATCATCTGCTTCTGACGCTCCAGGGCTTCTCGAACCACCCGCATGGAAGCATCCGGACCCTCCCCGGCAGCCGTCTCCTCTCCCTGGCCCTCTCCGGCTTCGTCGGTATCGTCCGCCTGTCCCAGGTGCTGGCTGCATCGGATCTCCCAGGCGAATAGCTTTTGCCGCAACTCTCCAAGGATCTTCTGGAGATCCGCAGGGGAGACAAGGAGCCCACCTTCCTCTTCCAGACGCAGGAGGAGTTCCGCGAACCGAACCAGGTCAGCCCGAAGCTGTTCTTCCGAGATGTCGTCGTACTGGCCCATGAAACTCCCTTCGTCATGCCCTCACCGATCCAGGGCGACCAGATGGCGCCCTCCGACCCACTTCCACCCGGGCGTCCAGCGCCATTCCCCCGCGGGGGAATGCCAGGAAGGGATTCACATCGATGGAGGCGATGCGATCGTGGTCCACCACCAACTGGGCGAGTCGCTGGATCGCTTCCGCTACAGTGTCCAGACACACACCCTCCTCTCCCCGTACCCCCTCAAGGAGGGGAAAGCTCCGGATCTCCCGGATCATCTCCTGCGCCTCCTGGAGAGTGACAGGAGGGACCCGGAAGGCCACATCCCGAAAGGTCTCCACGTAGATGCCACCGAGGCCGAAGACGAGGACCGGCCCGAAGGTGGGGTCCGAACTCATCCCCAGGATCATCTCCCGCCCGTCCCTGCGAAAGGGGGCAACCAAAACCCCGAGGACCTTGGCCTCGGGCTCCCGGGCGTCGATGCGCTCTCGGAGTTCCCGGTAGCCAGCCCGAACCGCAGCCTCGTCGCGGAGGTCCAGAATCACTCCGCCCAGCTCCGTCTTGTGGAGGATCTGGGGCGAGACCACCTTCAGCACCACCGGTCCCCCCAGCGCTGCTGCGGCCTCGGCGGCCTCGTCTTCGGAGGTGGCCATCTGGTGGGGTGTGACGGGGATCCCATAGCTCTCCAGGACGGCGTAGGCTTCGGGTTCCAGGAGGTGGCTCCGTCCCTCCGCCTCCGCCTTGTCCAGGATCTCCTTCACGGCGGCATCGTCCACCGGGAACCGCCGCGGCGCCTGCACCGGTCGTTCCTTCCAGACCCGATACCGGTAGAGGGTGGCCAGGGCCCGAACCGCGGATTCGGGGAAGATGTATGCGGGGACCCCCGCTCCCTTGAGCTCGGCCCGTCCCTCGGGGAGCCCGTCTCTCCCCATCAGGACCGCCATCACCGGGGTCTGGGGGTGGGCCCGGACCGCTTCCACGATGGCCTGGGCCACGTCGGACTGCCGCACGCCCAGGGGAGGGACAAAGGCCGCGATGGCCGCATCCACCCCTGGGTCCGCCAGGACGATCTCCAGCGCCACCCGATAGCTCTCCGCATTGGCGGAGGCGATCATGTCCACCGGGTTCCTCACCGAGGCCTCCTCGGGGAAGACCTCCTTCAGTCTCGTCAGGGTCTCGGGGGTGAAATCGGTCACCACAAGCCCCTCCGCCTCACATGCGTCGGCCACGATGATGCCCGGACCGCCGGCGTTGGTGATGATGGCGACCCGGTTCCCCTTGGGCAGGGTCGGGGTGTTGAAGGCCATGGCCAGGTCGAAGAGCTCCTCTACCGTGTCGGCCCGGAGCACGCCGCACTGGGCCAGGAGGGCGTCCACCGTGGAATCCTTCCCGCTGAGGGCGCCGGTGTGGGAGGATGCGGCACGGGCCCCCGCCACGGACCGTCCCGACTTCACCACGATGATGGGCTTCTTCCGGGCCACCCGCCGAGCGATGCGGGTGAAATGCCTTGGATTCCCGAAGGTCTCCAGGTACATGAGGATCACCCGCGTCCCCGGGTCCGTCTCCCAGTGTTCCAGCAGGTCGTTTCCGCTCACATCCGGCTTGTTCCCCACCGAGATGAAGTTCCGAATCCCGATCCCGTACTCGGCGGCATAGTCCAGGATGGTGACCCCCATGGCGCCGGACTGGCTGAGGAAGCTGACCCCGCCGGGAGGGGGCATGGTGGGGGCGAAGGTGGCATTCAGGGAGTGGGCGGGGTCCGTGTTCAGGAGGCCCATGCAATTGGGCCCCACGAGGCGCATCCCGTGGCGGCGGATCCGCTCCATGAGAAGCTTTTCCAGGCGAGCGCCCTCCTCCCCCGTCTCCCGGAAGCCGGCGGAGATCACCACCACGCCGGGGACTCCCTTGCTTCCGCAGTCGTCCACCGCATCCAGGACCAGTTCCTTCGGGAGGGTGATGACGGCCAGGTCCACATCGCCCGGAACCTCCCGAACCGACCGCCAGGCTGGGATGGAATGGACGAAACGGGCCTCGGGATTGACCGGGTAGACCGCTCCCTGGAATCCGTGCCGGATGAGGTTGTCCACGACCTGCCAACCCACCGTGCCGGGGGATCGGCCGGCACCAATGACGGCCACGGAGGCGGGCTGGAAGAGCGGAGTCAGGGACGAGGGCATGGAGGTGGGGCAGCGGTTGGGATCGGTGGGTGAGTCGGATGGAGATGGCATCGACATCCGTCGGATGCCGGGGGTAGAGTAACCCTGGGGAGGGGGCTGGTCCACGTCGGGGGGTAACCAATTGGCGCCGAGAGCCTTCGGGACTCATCTTTAGGGTAGGTGACCACCGTTGCGGATGGGGCGGGTCCCTGTGGCTGAAACCGGTCGCTGACCCCGCATCCGCCTTCCCCCGGCCCAGGCCCAGGATGTCCGAGCCGCCCCAAGCCTCCACGCCTCCGCGGAAACCGAAACCCATCGACCATCCGGGCCGTCCGGTACCGGTCCGCAAGCTGATGAGGGAGGAGTCAACGGGCGAGAGCGGGCCGCCGCAGGACCGGAAGCCATCCTCGGGGTCGGGGACGATCTCCCCTCCGACGCGGGATTCGGACCCGAGGGAGGGCGACGCCTCCCCCCCTTCAGCCCCGTCGGATGTACGTCCACAGGAAGAGGCGGTGGAGTTGTGGCTTGAGGGGGAGTCATGGACGGTGACCGTCGCGGGTCGGGTCCGGGCCGGGCATCCCGGTGACGCCGGCGCACCCCTCCTGTTCCTGGTCTTTGCCCGGTCCGATGCTCCAGGAGAACCTCTTCGGGAAGCCCTGGCACCGGGGACAGACCTGGGACGCCTCTCCAGCCATGAGTTGGGCGAAATCTTCCACCGTGCCCGGGCCTGGTCGCCGCCGCGCGCCCCTGCAGCAGAGGACCAGGGACGAGGCCGGGGAGGACGAGGGGGGGGTGGTGCCAGGGGCCGGGGAAACTGAGACGGGATACGACAACGTGTGTTCTTCTGACACGGAAATGCGTGTCAAAGCGATACACGCCATCCCTCGCCCGCCCCACCCCTGGGTTCCTTAATCCAGGCCCTGAACGGGTCCTGGGGCCAGCAGTGGCAACGTGTTCCAGGGTGTGGGCCCCCATGGTCGACCCTTCCGTATGGAACGGTATGGATCCTGCCAGAGTTATCCAGAAGCAGGCGATGACGTAACGAGCCGACCACACGGCTCCTGGGCCTGCGGGAGAAGGGTCGGAGGATCTGGAGAAGATGAATCATGGAACGCCAAAAGGCCCCGCGGTCGAGGAGGGGTTCCAGGCGGGGTAGATGCGACGGCGATGCTCCCGGGATCGTCATTCTGGACGGGGGCCAGGGCTCCCGCGTCGACTTGAAGGGCCCTCGGGTACGGGCCTTCGTATACGGAGAGGAGCTCCCCCCAACCCCCACCCTACCATTCGGACGCTGGAAGGTCGCCTCCTGACCGCTTGACCCCTTCCTGGTAGACCCGGTTGGAGTGGAGGACGCCGTTTCCCGGGTGCTGAGGACGGCCTCTCTCTTCCACGCCGGACAGGGCGTCGCAGGACCCCACCAGGGGCCCTGCGGCGCCTTGTCGCGTTTCGTTTGACCTTTCCTCAGCCGGGCCTTGGATACAGCTTCCAGAATCTCGTTGGTGCGGAACATGGCGCAGGCGGGAATCCAGGATCGCGAGGGATCTCAACAGGAGCGCCGGTCGCGGTGTCTAAAAAAGAAGAGAGGGATGGGCGACCGGATGCGGCCCTTGTGGACGCTGCCCGGGACGGGGAGGCGGAGGCATTCGCACAGTTGGTGCACCGCTATCGCCGGGCCGCCTATTCCGTGGCCCTGGGAGTTCTCGGGCGCCACGAAGATGCTGAAGATGCTGCCCAGGAAGCCTTCCTGGTGGCGCTGGAACGGCTGGACGAGTGCCGGGACACGGAGCGCTTCGCCGGATGGTTCATGACCATCGTCCGGACCCGCTCCCTGAATCTGGTTCGGAGGGAGTCCCTCCGGGAGGGAGAGCCCCTCCCGCTTCAGATCGGCTCGGAAGAGCCGGGGCCTCACGAGGCCGCGGAGAAGAGTGAGCTGAGGGGCCGACTGAGCGCCGCGCTGGTCCAGCTCACGGAGGTGCAGCGACAGGTGGTCCTCCTCCACGATATGGAGGGGTGGAAGCACCGGGAGATCGCGGAAAGGTTGGAGATGCCGTCGGGAACGGTTCGTTCCCACCTCCACTTCGCGAGACGCCGACTGAGAGAGTTGCTGGCTCCGGACAAGGAGCCGGATAACAATACGTGTGATGCCCCCGATGCTGAGGAGCGAACGGGATGAATGATACAGAGATGGGAGTCGATCTGAGTCCGCTGGACCCTGCCGCTGGGGATCCCGGATACTGGAACCGATTCCAGGAAGAGACATTGACACGGGCCCGGCCTCTGCTGGAGGAACGGTCCCGTCGTCGGATCCCCCGACTGGGCCTCCAGCTCGTTTCCTGGGGCCGGATGGTGGCGCCTGCTGCCGCCCTGGCCGCCGGGTTCGCCGGACTTCTCCTCCTCTCCGACCCGCCGGAGATGGAGATGGCCTCGGCGCCGCTCGGGGAACTCGAGGACATCCTCAATCAGGAATTGGCCCGGGTCGGGCTTCCGGCCCACTTTGCGGCGGGGAGCCGGGTGGGACTTGATGCATTCATCCTGGCCATTGAGGATGCGGCCGGAGGGGATTGGTGATGAGTGAATCGACCCGGCTGAGAATCTCGGCTACGGCGATCCTCGTACTGGTCTTTGGATCGGGGATCCTCGTGGGATTGGCGCTGGATCGCGCAGTGACACCGGCTTCCGGCGCGCCCTCCGATATGACACTGACGACGGTGGTCCTCGATGCATCCGAAGACGGTGCCGAGGCTGAAGCCGAGGCCAGCCGGGGGTACGTCATCCACGAGGTGACGCTGGCTCCGGATCAGCGGACCCAGGTCGATTCCATCCTGGACTCGTACCGACAGCAGGTGGCCGAAGCGGCGGAAGCCCATCGACTTCAGTACTCCGCCCTTGCGGCGGCTACCCGGGATGCCTTTCGGGACATCCTGGACGAGGCCCAACAGGCACAATACGATTCCCTCCTGGATGTTCGGAGGGCGGAACGCGACCGGGCCCAGGACGGGGGTCAGAACGGAAGCTGAACCGGGAGGCATGGGTTCTCCCCTGGAGTAACCTTCCCCCCCCGTTCGTTCCCCACCTCCTTGGAGCCCGCTCCAAGGGATCTGCCCTCCTCATCGGGGCCTCCTCCGAAGGACCTGCCTCTGGTTCCCCCCTCTTCCACGGCTTCAGCAGCCAAGCGAATCTGCGACAGTCTGAAGATCAGCGCCCATCTCTCCCGTAGTATCCAGGAGGAGGCGGGCCGGGTCGAGACCCGCTACGATCTCCTGCTGGTGCGGGTCGAGTTGGAGTCCGTCGTGGGGAGGAAACCATGAGGAGGACGGAGATGGAGCATGGAGACGCAGTGGTGATCCGGACCCGCGGACTCACCAAGTACTACGTGTTGGGCGCAGAGACCGTCCGGGCCCTCCGAGGTGTGGACCTGGAGATCCAGCGGGGGGAGTTTGTGGCCATCATGGGCCCCTCCGGAAGCGGGAAGTCCACCTTCATGAACCTCATCGGGTGTCTGGATACCCCTACCGCCGGCGAGTATTGGCTGAACGGTCAGAACGTGAGCCAACTCTCCGAATCCCGGCTGGCCAGGATCCGGAATCGGGAGATCGGCTTTGTCTTCCAGACCTTCAACCTCCTCCCCCGGGCCTCGGCCCTCCACAACGTGGAACTTCCCCTCATCTACGCCGGGACCTCCGCCGCCGACCGTCGGGCCCGGGCCCGGGCCAAGCTGGAGATGGTGGGGCTGGCGGACCGGATGGATCATCGCCCCCCGGAGCTCTCGGGGGGACAGCGGCAGAGGGTCGCCGTAGCCCGGGCCCTGGTGAACGAGCCTGCCATCCTCCTGGCGGACGAGCCCACGGGGAATCTGGACTCTCGCACCAGCGAGGAGATCATGGACGTCTTCGTCCGGCTGAACGACGAGGGACAGACCATCATCCTTGTCACCCATGAGCATGACATCGCCGAGTATGCCCAACGCCAGGTGCACCTCCGCGACGGGATCATCGAGCGGGACTTCCTGAACGAAGTCCGCCGCGTGCCCGACCTCACCCGCTGACCGGGCCTGCGTCAGCGCCGGAACTGGAGGCGCACCTCCGTCCGATCCCTCACCACCTCCACCTCCACCGGGGGGGGCGATATCCCCGGTCCAGGGCATCGCGGAGTTCGGGGATGGAGCGGACGGCCTCGCCTGCCACGCGGATCACCACGTCCCCGGGCCGGAGACCCGCCTGGGGGTGTGAAGGCTACTTTTGTCCTCCCCCGGGGAAGTGCTACGATCTGCCTCCGGTTCCGTCCTCCCGTTCTTCTCCGGTCCGGCCCCCCTTCCACCCATGCCCTGGCGAGAGCCCGACATGTCCTCCCCCTCCCCAACCGACCTCCGCCGGCACGTCGAGGGCGATACCCCTACGCCCAGGGTAACCCTCCTCTTCCTCCTGGGGGTCGCCTTCCTGTA
Organism: Gemmatimonadales bacterium; assembly: GCA_007695225.1. Taxonomy (GTDB): domain Bacteria; phylum Gemmatimonadota; class Gemmatimonadetes; order Longimicrobiales; family Gaopeijiaceae; genus T3Sed10-66. The sequence goes on along the minus strand of REED01000211.1, from coordinate 29,743 downwards.
TCTCCTGGGGGGGCTCCCCCTCCAGCTCCTCTTCGGGGAGGTGGGGATCGGCCTCATGCAGATCGGCCTCCTCCTCCTCCCCGCCCTTCTTCTGGTGAAGGTCCTGGGATACGATCCCGTGAAGACCTTCTCCCTTCGCCCCCCTCCTCGGGGCGCACCCCTGAGGGGTGCGATCCTCCTCATGGCGGGAGGGGTGATCCTGGCCTGGTTCCTGGCGTGGGCCCAGAGCTTCGTCATCCCGGTGCCGGTTGAGGTCCTGGAGGCGCTGGCCGCCTTCCTCACCACCGACGACCCCCTTCGCTTCCTCTGGCTCCTCCTCCTGGTGGCGGCCATCCCGGCGGTGGCCGAGGAATTTCTCTTCCGGGGTGTGGTCCTGTCGGGGCTCCGGAGTCGCCTGGGGACAGCCGGCGCGGTGGTGGGCTCCGCTCTTGTCTTCGGGATCTTCCATCTCTCCCCCCAGACGGCGTTCCGCTTCCTCCCCACATTCTGGCTGGGGATCCTCCTGGCCTGGGTGGTGGTGGAAACGCGCTCCATCTGGGTTGGGGTTCTCCTCCACTTCCTGAACAACGGGACGATCCTTCTCATCTCCTTCCTCCCTGCCACCCGGGACGTGGCTTCTCAGGTGGAGCAGGACCCTCCCTTCCTCCTCCTGCCGGTGGGAGTGGCCCTCTTTGTCACCGGGGCGATCCTTCTTCGAAGCGCCCGGGGTGGCGCCGGTGAGGATCCCGGGTTCTCTTCCTGATTCGGCGTCCGGGCTCTCCTTCTCGTCCGTCGTTCCGGCCCACTTTCCCACCCTTCAGCCCACCTCGACATGTCCGAGCCCATTCCCCGTCGGTATCCGGGTGCGACCCACCTGGAGTGCACCGGCACCGGCGCGATCCTGGAGAGCGAGGCCCTCCATGGCCTCTCACCTGAGGGGAAGCCCCTTTTCGCCCGCTACGACCTGGAGGCCCTTCGGGATCGCTTCCGACCCGAGGACCTGGTGGCCCGCCGGAGTGATCTCTGGCGCTATGCCGAGGTCCTTCCTGTCCGGGATCCGGCCTGCATGGTGGGGCTGGGGGAGGGATGGACGCCCCTCCTTCCGGCTCACCGCCTGGCGGACGCGTTGGGGCTGGAGCGCTGCTGGGTGAAGGACGAGGGCCAGAACCCCACCGCCTCCTTCAAGGCCCGGGGAATGGCGCTGGCGGTGTCCCGCGCCCTGGAGTTGGGGGCCACGGAGCTCGCCCTTCCCACCGCCGGGAATGCCGGGGGGGCCGCCGCCGCCTATGGGGCCGCGGCGGGTCTTCCGGTGCACGTGGTGGCCCCCCGGGACACCCCGGCCCCCATCATCGAGGAGATCCGTGCCCTCGGTGCCCATCTCCAACTCCTGGACGGGCTCATCTCCGATTGCGGGCGGGTGGTGCGGGAGGGGGTGGAGGCCCACGGATGGTGGGACCTGTCCACCCTGAAGGAGCCCTACCGGGTGGAGGGGAAGAAGACCATGGGGTACGAACTCTACGAGCAGCTCGATGGCCGGCTCCCCGACGCCATCATCTACCCCACCGGGGGAGGCACGGGCCTCATCGGGATGTGGAAGGCCTTCGACGAGATGGAGGCCCTGGGATGGATCGGGCCGGAGCGGCCTCGGATGTATTCGGTCCAGGCGAAGGGGTGCGCGCCCATGGTCCGGGCCTGGGAGGAGGGTCGGGAAGACGCCGGATTCTGGGAGGGCGCCACCACCTATGCCTCTGGGCTCCGGGTGCCGGGAGCGGTGGGGGACTTCCTCATTCTCCGGGCCCTCCGGGAGTCGGGCGGGGCGGCCGTCGCCGTCTCCGACGGGGAGATGGCCCACTGGGTGGGGGTGATGGGGAAGACCACCGGCGTGTTCGGGGCGCCGGAGGGAGGGGCGGTGGCGGCTGCCGTCCCCCGGCTCCTGGCGTCGGGGCACCTGAAGAACACCGACGAAGTGGTCCTCTTCAACACGGGGAGCGGCCTCAAGTACGCCGGAATGGAGCCCCTGGATTGACGATGGCCCTCGTCTATCTCTTCCTGGTGCTGGCGGCCATGGTCGTCCTGGCCGGTGTGCTTTCCCGCCGCCGGGTTCGACGGACGGTGGAGGGTGACCGGCCGGTCGTGTCCGACGAGGTCCTCCGGAGAATCCTGGAGGAAGGGTCGGTGGAGTCCGAGGAGGAGGAGCCCCTGGACGAGGAGTCCATTCGGGAGGCGGAGGACCGCTTCTGGGATGAGAGCTGGGACGAACCCGAGGAGGAGGGGTGGCGCTGAAGGGAGCGGGGGCGGGCCCTCAGCGTTGCCATCCGTGGCGGTAGTAGGCGCCGGGAAGGGGGACCAGGGTGGTACCGGGTGGGGTATCGTCATCCGGGTCCAGGCGGTTGACCGCCAAGGCACGGTTCAGCGCCACCTCCACCCCCAGGGCGTGACCGCCGGTGACGACCCATTCCGCCGCCAGGGGAGCCCGGAGGATGAGGACCGAACCGCTTCCATCCTCGGTCCAGGCGGTGAGGCTCCAGAGCCCGAGCCCCGCGGCGGGACGAATCCGGCCGTCGGTGAAGTAGCGCTTCCCTGAGACCGCCACGGCGATCTCCCGGAAGGAAATGGTGCCCAGGTAGAGTTCCGCGCCCCAGTCGGCCCGCCGGTACTCGGTGACGAGGCCCAGGAACCCGGTGCCGCCCAGGGAGAGACCCACCCGGATCTCATCCCGATTCTGTCCTTCGAGGGACGGGGCCAGGGGACCCGTGAGGAGGACGACGAGGAGCCCGGTGACCAGGACGAGGCCCAGGGAGCGGCCCAGGGGAAGGGAAGGGGACCAAGGGCGCATGGACGAAGGGGGCATGGAGGACCGGGAAGAGGGTGTTGTCGCGGGGTCGGGAAAACGGCTGCCGCAGTGGGGGGACCCGTCCCTGCCCGGGAAAGGTATCCGCCCCCGGGGTTGGATGGGACCCCCCGGATCCACGAACTGAGCCGAAGCCGACGATGAATGCAGGAGATCCGATCATAAGGCGCGGGTGGAGTCGAGGGGCGATAGCGGCCCTTCTGCTCCTCTTCGTTGCGGCGGGGTGCGAGCCCCCCGACCGACCGCCGGCTCTGACCCGGGGCCTCCCCCAGGGACTGGTGGACTACATGGTTCCGGACCGTGTCTCCACCTTCCGCCTGGGCGACGGGGTGGTGTACCGGGCCGTGCGAAGCTCGGTGGAGCCCTGGTCGCTCCATCTCCTGGAGGTGGACCCCACCCGTTGCGACGTGGGTTTCCAGGTGGCCACCTCCGGAGTGGATCAGGCCAGGGTCTCGGTTTCGGAGTTGGCCCGGCGAGCCGGATCACAGGTGGTGGCGGCGGTGAATGGGGACTTCTTCACGGAGGAGAATCGCCCCATCGGGCTGGAGGCGTCGGGCGGTGAGATCCGGGGACGTTCCTCCCGCCCCGTCTTCGCCTGGAAGCCCGGTAGCCTTCCCTCGGTGGGGCCGGTCCAGTGGGATGGGGATTCCCTGGCGGTGGGTGAGTGGGTTCTCTCCACCCGGGAGCCCGATGGGGTCACCGAGATCCTCTCCGGCTTCCCCCCCCTCCTTTCCGATGGGCGATGGGTGGACGATCTCCAGCAGGCGGAGCGTCCGGGTTTCGCCTCCAATCGGCACCCCCGCACCGCTCTGGGCTGGGACCCGGATCGTGCCCGCGTCTGGATCGCGGTGGTGGAGGGGCGAAGAGAGGGGAGCGCTGAGGGGATGACCCTCCCGGAGCTGGCCGAACTCTTCCGCTCCCTGGGAGCCACCGAGGCCCTGAACCTGGATGGCGGAGGGTCTTCGGTGATGGTGGTCCGGGGGCGCCGGGTGAGTCGCCCCTCCTACCCGGCAGGGGAGCGCCCGGTGGTGAATGCGCTGCTGGTCCGGGTGGACCCGGACTACTGCGCAGCCGGGGAGCCCCTGGCCTCTCGGAAGGGGGCTCCGGAAGCGGAGGTCCCGGAAATCCCGGAGATCCCGGTTCGCTGAGGGCCCCCGTCCGCTGAGGGGGCTGAGGCGAAGCGTTTGTCCGGCCTACTCCCAGCTCTCCCCCTCCCAGCACATGTCCCAGAAGCGGAGTTCGTAGCGGGAGGAGAGGACGAAGATCTCCTGCAGCCGGGCTCGCTTCTCCTTGCCCACCTCACCGCCTCCCTGGTTGGTCACCCGATCCAGCTCGCTACGGAGCCAGGCGCCCGCCTCGGCGAATTCGTCGGAGGCATACTGCGCAATCCAGTCGGCGTAGCGCTGGTCGTCGGGAGGGGCTCCTTCCGCCAGGGCTCGACCGATGACCACGTACCCCCAGGCGCAGGGGAGGAGGGCGGCGAGGAGATCGGCCATGTCTCCATCGGCAGCAGTCCGCACCAGGAAGTCGGTGTAGGCCCGGGTGGTGGGCCACATGGGCTCCGCCTCCAGTTCCTCCGGGGAGATCCCGAAACGGGCGGCATAGGAGCGGTGGAGCTCCATCTCCGAATTCAGGGTCAGATCCAGGACCTTGGCGTACCATCCCATGGACTCCAGTCGGTCCGCCTTCGCCACGGCCCAGGCGAAAATCCGGGAGAACTCCTTCAGATAGCCGTAGTCCTGGAGGACCCAGCGGCGGAAGCGCTCTTCCTCCAGGGTTCCGTCCCCGATCCCCTTTACGAAGGGGTGCTGGAGCTGGGCGTCCCAGAGGGGCTGGGCGGCGCGGTAGAGATGGTCGGTGAGGGTCATGGGGTCTCCTTCTTCACCATGTGGGCCCAGGCGGAGTCGGGACGGGTGGCGGGGTCGGGATTCCAGGCCGGACCATCCTCCTCCGGGGCCAGGTCATTCTCCACACCGGGCCACGTCTCTCCCTCCACCGCCATTTCCCAGAAGGCGATCTCGTAGAGGAGGGTGAGGCGGTAGAGCTCCCCCATGCGGGCCCGCTCCTTCTCGCCCGCCTCGGCCGCCAGCGCCTCCAGCTCCCCCGCCAGGAAGTCCACGTATCCGGCGAAGTCCGCCCCGGCCCAGTTCTCCACGAACGGCGTCCAGGGAGAGTCCTTGGCCAGTCCCTCCTGCACGACCTTCCACGACTCGTGGTAGGCCCGCTCCGCCGCGTAGAGGACGGTGAAGGCCTCGGCGTAGCTCCCCTGGTATCCCGTGGCCATGAGGAACTGGATGTAGGCATGACAGGTGAAGGAGGGGGGCGCGCCCCGAATCCGGAGCCCCACCGCGGCGGCTCGTTCCTCGAAGAGCTTCAACTCCTTTTCCAGCGCCGAAACCACCCCGGCCAGGGGCCCCCAGTGCTCCCGGGGAGCCCGTGGGATCATCCCGGCAATGAAGGGGATGGCCGCTTCCACGAAGAGGTAGTCCTGCCGCATCCAGGTGGCGAAGACCTCGTCGGGGATGGTGCCGTCCCGGGTGGAGAGGAGGAAGCGGTGGGTCCGGATGGCCTTCCAGAGGGGGGCGAACTGCTGGTCCTGCACTTCGATGAACGACATGGAAAACTCCTTCGGCGACTCCCTGGGCCGGCATTACCCGGTCAGGTCCGTGAGGGTGTGATCTCAGCCGGGAGAAAAGGTCCCAGCACCCCTGTCATGGCCGATAGGGTAATGCGGAGTCCGGAAGGGGGGAAGGGGTCGGACCCGGAGGTTCACCGCTGGACGGCGAGGCTCGCTCCCAGGTAGAGGCTTCGCCCGGGGCCGGGCTCGAAGAACCTTCCCCCGAAGGCGTTCACCACTACCGAACTGTTGTATTCCGTGTCCAGCAGGTTGGTGACTCCCACGAACGGGCTCATCCGCAGCCCCAGGAGTCGAGCCTCGTTGAGACCGGCCCGGAAGTCCAGGAGCTGGTATCCTGGAGAGGCGCTCCCTGGCTCGTTGGCGTCATTGACCTGGATGGAGGAATTGGTCTCGCCCCGGAGTTCCATGAACCAGAGTCCCGGGCCCACCCGCACCATCCCCTCGGCCCGCCGGGGGATGATCCCCGGCACCCGGTTCCCGGAGAAGTCGATCCCGTCCACCTCGTAGTTCCGGAAGCGGGCATCGTTGGTAGAGAGGACCAACCGGGCGGAGAGGTTGGGGTCAGGCGTCACCTGGAGGGCTACCTCCCACCCGGTGCGGGCGGAGCGTCCGGAGTTCCGGAAGTAGGTCCGGCCCGGGTCCGTTTCGACCTCGAAGGGGACCAGTTCGTTGAAGAGAAGGGTGTGGAAGAAGGTCACCTCCCACGCAGCCGCCGGAAGGAGGACGCCTCGGGCCCCGACCTCGGAGGTCACGCCCACCTGTGGATCCAGGTCGGGGTTGAATCCACCCACCCCATCCACCCGGTTGGCCAGTTCGGTGGTGGTGGGGGTCTCGAAGGCGGTGGAAAGGTTCATGTACACCCCGAACGCCGGGTGGAGGGCGGCGTGGATTCCCAACGACGGAGAGGCCGAGTCCAGGGTCCGGGCGCCCGATCCGTCAGCGCGGACCGCCCCGTTCTCCCCGATGGGAAGACCCGCCATCCGATCGTCGACGGAGAAGCGGATCCGGTCGTAGCGAAGGCCCGTCATGACCTGTAGGATCGGGCTCACCGGGAGGAGGGCCTGGACGAAGACGGCGCCGCCCAGGACCTGCTCTGACTGGTCGAGCCTGAGTTCTCCCGGCTCCCCGCCCACGTTCCCGAAGTTGAGGCGCCGGTCCCGCATGAGATCCGCCTCGGCCCCCGCGGCCCACCAGACGCTCCCGAAGCTGGACTGGCGGTCGCTCCTGAGCAGGGTTCTGAGCCCAAGGGCGGATCGGTCCAGATCTACCACGGTTCCGGGAATGGGATTCACCAGCTCCCGCCGGATCCCGTAGGTACTTACCTCCACTTCCCGGGTGTCCCCCACCGGCCCTACCCACTGGAGCCCCGCCTGCCCCTGGCGGACCTGCTTGCTTGTCCCCTGGTTCACATTCCCCGGAAAGGCCCGTCGGTCCCCCAGCGCGATGTCGGCGGCGTTCAGGGAGCCCGGGTTCTCCCCGTCCAGCTCCACCCCGTTAAGCACCAGCCGGGCCATGCCGCCACCCAGGGGAAAGGTGATCTGGGAATTCAGGTGATCCCGAAGGCTTTTGCCGTATACCTCCCCCTCCTCGCCGCCCACCCGGGTGCGGTACCCATCCCACTCGTACCGGGCCACGTTGAAGAGGTATCCCACCTCCCCCATGGACCCACTGGTGGTGCTCTGGGTGCGGGAGAGCCCATGATCGCCCCGGGTGACCCGGACCTCCTGGCGCACAGGAGAGGCCGGCGGGGCCTGGGTTCGAAAATCCAGAACTCCGCCTGCAGCGTTCCCGTACAAGGCCGACCCGGGTCCCCGAAGGGCCTCCACCCGACCCACCGTTCCCAGGTCCAGGTGGTCCAGGGTGGACTGGCCATCAGGGAGGGTAGCGGGGATCCCGTCCACCAGGATCCTGATCCCCCGAACCCCGAACTGGGAGCGGGCACCGAATCCCCGGATGGAGATCCGCTCCCCCACCGCATCGTTGAAGCGATTCTGGATCTGGACCCCTGGAAGGCCGTGGAGGAGTTCCGCCACCGAACTGTCCGATCGGCCCCGGGTCCTCAACTCCTCTCCCAGCGCCGAGACGGCGAAAGGGGACGCCCCGGTACGGATGGGGCTCCGGAGGATGTCCACCAGGACGCCCTCCAGCGGGATGGGGGCCAGGGTATCCCCCAGGGGGGCTTGCTGAAGGGTGTCCATCGCCGCTGGGGGGGCATCCTGCAGAGCCGAAAGGGCTCCCAGGGGCTGGCTCACGCCCAGGGTCAGGGTGGCCGCAAATGTCAGGGTCAGGACGATTCCCGGGAAGGGGGCGAGGGAGGGGGTCGGGAAGGACGTCATGGCAGGAAAGCCGGATGCTGGGAGGAGTTGGGGGAACGTCGAGGCGTATCGGAACGTATCGGCCTCCGGGTAGCTCTGTCGAGGTCCCGGGGCAGCCCTGACTGGACCGCTGTGGGTCGGGGGGAGGCTCGGGTCGCCCTCGCCTGTTAGTTTTTGCCCCATGGAAACGGATACGCTGCTGGATTTCCCCGCGGAGCTCTTCGCCCGGCGCCGGAGCCGGGTCCTCCATCACCTGGGGGAGGACGCCATGGTCCTTCCCGCCGCTCCCCCCCTCATCCGGGGGGGGGATTCGGAACTCCCCTACCGCCCCGACTCGGATCTCTTCTATCTGAGTGGATGCCGGGAGCCCGAGGCGGTACTGGTCCTGAGGGGGCACGGCGACCGGGAGCGGTCCGTCCTCTTCGTCCGTCCCAGGGATCCGACCATGGAGGTCTGGACAGGACCCCGATTGGGTCCCCAGGGGGCCCAGGATCTCCTGCGGGTGGACGGGGTGCGCTCCATCGCCATGTTGGAGAAGGAACTTCCCGAACTCCTCCGGGGGGCGCCTCGGGTGCACTTCCGACTGGGGGTGGCCCCCACGGCGGAGAAGGGCGTCATGGAGGCCCTCCGCTGGAGCCGCACCCGGGGAAGCCGGACGGGAAGCGGACCCCGGGGCGTGGTGGACCCGGGAGGGATCCTCCACGAACTCCGTCTCCGGAAGGAGCCGGAGGAGGTGGCGGCCATGCGCCAGGCAGTGGCGGCCTCAGTGCAGGGGTTCCAGGAGGCGTTCCGGGTCCTGGGGCCGGGGGTGGGCGAGTGGGAGTTGGAGGCGGCCCTCGTGGCGGGCTTCCGCCGAGGCGGGGCCACCGGTCCCGCCTTCGCCCCCATCGTGGCCTCGGGGCCCAACGGGTGCGTCCTCCACTACGTCGAAAACCAGCGCCGAATCCGGGGTCCGGAGCTGGTCCTCCTGGACGCCGGAGCCGAAGTCAGGCTCTACGCCGCGGATATCTCCCGCACCGTCCCCGCGTCGGGGCGATTCACCCCTGCGCAGCGGGACGTCTACCGATGCGTGGAGGCGGCTCGGGCTGCGGGGGTGGCGGCGGTGGCTCCCGGGGTTCCGGTGGACCGGGTGCATCGGGCGGCGCTGGAGTGTCTGGTGGAGGGGCTGGTCGAGCTGGGCGTCCTGGAGGGCGACGTGGAGGAGCTCCTGGAGGCCGAGGCCCATCGCCCCTTCTACCCCCATCAGACCTCCCACTGGCTGGGGCTGGACACCCACGACCCCGGAGACTACGCCGTTTCAGGGAGCTCCAGGGTCCTGGAGCCGGGAATGGTCCTGACGGTGGAGCCGGGGCTCTATTTCCCCCCCCTGGGCTTCCTGGGAGAAACCGAGGCGCTGGCCGGGGCGGCGGGGGCCCCGTTGGCCGGGGGGGCGCCGGCTGGAGCGAGCACCTCCGACCCGGGGCCCCGAGCAGGCGCACGGCCTGGCCCGGGATCCGGCGCCGGCAGCTCCGGGCCCGATCGCGCCGCCCCCTTCCGTGGCATGGGGATCCGCATCGAGGACGATGTCCTGGTGACGGAGGAGGGCGGCGAGGTGCTCACCGCCGCGCTTCCCACCGACCCTGACGAGGTGGAGGCGCTCCTGGGGCGATGAGGGGAAGGGCGGACGGAATCCGCCTCCCACCCAACTCCAGCCCAACCTCCGCCTCGGGGTATGACTATCGGGCCTTGGCGGCGTCGAAGGGCGCCCCTTCGTCCTCCTTCTCGGGGGAGAGTCGCTCCCCAAGGGCGCGGAAGCGGGCCTTCCAGCGGTCCACCAGCGCTTCGCTCTTCACGTAGATCACCGGGATCAGGAAGAGGGTGAAGACGGCGGCCACCAGGGCTCCCCCGATGGTCACCACCGCCATGGGAATCCGGAATCCCGCCCCGGCGCCCGTGCCCACCGCCTGGGGGAGGAGGGCCACGGCGATGGCCACGTTGCTCATCAGGATGGGGCGGAGTCGAACCGGGCCCGCCTCCCCCACGGCCTCGACGGCGCTCTTCCCCTTCCGCTGAAGCTGCCCGGCGTAATCGAGGATGAGGATGGCATTGTTCACCACGATCCCCACCAGCATCACCACCGCCATCATGGCGAAGATGTTGAGCGGGACACCGGCCAGCATGAGTCCCAGGAACCCACCCGCCATCCCCAGGGGGAGGGTCACCATGATGGTGAGGGGGCGGATGAAGGACTCCAGGATCATGGCCAGGACGATGTAGGTGAGGATGATGGCCAGGGCCAGCGCCTCCAGGATTGCGGCGAGGGCGTCCCCGAAGTCCTCGAATTCGCCGCCCACGCGCCAGGAGTAGCCGGGGGGGAGGGGTTCGTCAGCCAGCCGAGCCTGGATGTCCGCCACCCGGTCGGTCAGGTTGCCGGAGGCGATGTCCGCCTGCACGTCGTAGCTCCTGAGCCGATTCTCCCGACGGATCGCGGGGGCGCTCTCCTCCAGTTCCAGCGTTCCCAGGGCGGTGATGGGGAGCCGCCCGGCGGCGGAGGGGATACGGAGTTCCCGGACCTGTTCGGGTCGCAGTCGGTCCCCCGCCGGGTATCGCACCCGGATATCCAACTCGTCTCCCGCGCTCCGGAAGACGCCGGCCACCTCTCCCTCCAGGGCGGCGCGGATTGCGCCTCCCACCCGTCCCACGGTGAGGCCGGCGTCGGCCAGGGCGGCCCGGTCCGGCCGGAAGACCAGCTCTTCCCGGGCCTGCTCCACCGTATTTCGAACGTCCGTGAGCCCCGTGACCTCGGCCACGGCGGCGGTGACCTGCTCGGTGACCTCCTCCAGGCGGTCTGCGGGGCCCGATACCGTCACCAGGATGTCGGCGCCGGCCTGGGGACCGAACCCACCAGCCCGGCCGACCTGGATCTCGGCGTCGGGGATCCCAGCCGCCAGGGGGCGGATGACCCGGATCATCTCATCGGTGGAACGGGCCCGGTCCTCCCGGAGGGTGACCAGGAGCTGGGCCCGGTTCGCCGACTCGGCGGCGGCCTGGAAGCCGGTCCCTGCCGCCACGGTGCTCAGGATCGCCTCCACCTCGTCCAGCTCCATGAGCTTCGGCTCGAAGGCCATCACCATCCGTTCCGTCCGGTCGATGGCTGCATCGGCGGGAAGCTCGATGTCCACCTGGATGATCCCCTCGTCGGCGTCGGGGAGGAACTCCCCTCCCACGAACTGGGTGGAGAGCGCAAGGGAGCCCACGAAGAAGACCGTCACCGCGCCGATGATCGCCCACCCCTTCGCCGGAGAGGAAAGGGCCCAGGTCAGACCCTTTCGATAACTGTCCGTGAGGCCCAGGTATCCACGGTCCCAGATCCGCCAGGCCGGGGCCAGCATGGACCGCCCCGCCCGCCTCGACTCGTTCTTCCTCAGGAGCTTTGCCGCCAGGAGGGGCGCCAGGATGAAGGAGATGACCACCGAGAAGAGGGTGGCGAAGACCACGGTGAGCCCGAAGGCGTAGAAGAACTGCCCGATGATCCCCCGCATGAAGGCGATGGGGGTGAAGACCACCAGATTCGTGAGGGCCGACGCCGCAACCGCAACCCCGATCTCCGCCGTTCCTTCTTCCGCCGCCTCCGCTGGATCGTATCCCATGTCCAGGTAGCGATAGATGTTTTCCAGCACCACGATGGTGTTGGTCACCAGGATGCCCACCGTGACCCCCAGGGCCAGAAGGGTCATCACATTGAGGGTGAAGCCCGCCTGGTCCAGGAGGAGGAAGGTGGAGATGATGGTGGCGGGCATGGCCAGCGCCGCCACCAGGGTGCCCCGCCAGGAGTGGAGGAAAAGGAAGAGGATGAGGGTGGTGAGGAGGATCCCGATGGCGATGGCCGAGAGCACATCGGCGATGGCGTCCTCGATGAACTCGCTTCCGTCCTGCACCACCACGAGCTGGGCCCCGGGAGGAAGGACCTCGGCCCGGATGGCGTCCAGTTCCACCCGGATCCCCGCCACGGTGGTGACGGTGTTGGCGTCTGCCTGTTTCTGGATCGAGATGGAGACGGCCGATTCCCCCTGGGAGCGGGCAAGCTGGGTCCGGTCCCCGTACCCGTCCTCCACCTGGGCCACCTCACCCAGGCGCAGCACGTTGCCGTCCGCCAGGAAGAGACGAAGCTCCTCCAATTCCCGCACCTCCCGGTATTCCCCGGTGACCCGCACCGATGTGGTCCGGGTCCCGTCCTCCACCCGACCACCGGGCACCACCAGGTTCTCGGCGCGGATGAGATCCACCACGTCCTGGACCGAGAGTTCGAAGGCCTCGAGGCGGTGGGGGAAGACGGTGACCTCCACCTCCCGGGTCCGGCCGCCCACCACGCTCACGTCGGCCACCCCGGCCACCCGGGAGAGACGCTCCCGGAGCTGGTCGTCGGCCAGGTCGAAGAGTCGGTCCGCGCCCTGGGGTCCGGAAAGTGCGACCTGCATCACGGGGAAGGCGTCGATGTCGAACTTCTGGACCACCGGGGCCTCGGCGTCCGACGGAAGCTGGGCCCGGATCGCGTCCACCTGGTCCTTCACGTCGATGGCCGCCAGGTCGGCGTCCACCTCCAGTTCAAACTGGAGGATGACGATGGAGAGGTTGTCCCGGCTGAAGGAGGTGAGTTCGTCGAGGTTGGCGATGTTGGAGACCGCGTCCTCGATGAGCTCGGTCACCTGGGTGGCCACCTCCTCCGGCCCCGCCCCGGGGTAGACGGTGGTCACCGTCACTACCGGAAACTCCACGTCGGGAAAGAGGTCCACGCGGAGCTGGAAGAAGGAGAACGCGCCCAGCACGACGAAGACCACGATGAGCATGGTGGCCAGGACGGGGCGCTGCACCGCCAGGCGGGGAAGGAAGCGGAACATCAGTCCACCACCTGGGCCCGGGCCCCGTCTGAGAGGAAGCGTGCGCCCTCGGTCACTACCCGTTCACCCACGTCCACTCCCACCATGATTTCCACCCACTCGTCGCCCTGGAGCCCGGCCTCGACCTCCCGAAGCTCGACCACGTCGTCTCCGTTCAGGACCCAGACTCCCTCTGGCCGGAGGGCGGTCCGGGGAATCCGCACCACCTCTTCCCGTATGTCCACCAGCACCTGGACGGTGGCGAAGCTTCCTGGACGGAGACGCCCTGCCGCGCTCGCCCCGTCCACCCGGACATCCACTTCCACCAGGCGGGAACGGGGATCCGCCTGGAGAGTCACCCGGTCCACCAGGCCCACCACCGGGTCGACGCCCGTTCCCACCCGGGCGGCCTGCCCGGCCTGGAGCTCGGCGGCCTGGTCGGGGCTCACCCGGAGGGGAATTCGCCAGGCCGAATCATCCACGATCCGGACCAGTGCATCTCCCTGGGTAGGGATCATCCCGACCCGGGCCGGTACCTCGGAGACGAGCCCTGCGATGGGGGCGATCCCATCGGTGGTCCCGGATAGGGCCTCCCGGTCCGCACGGGCGAGTTCCATCCGGGTGTTCGCATCCTCCCAGTCCTGGTCCGAGAGGGCACCGGCTTCCCAGAGGGGGCGGAGCCTCTCCACTTGCCGCTGCGCCTGCTGGAGAGCCGCGTCGGCCTGTCGAATCCGAGCGTCGGATGCCTGCCCCGCCTGGCGAACCAGCATCTGACCGGATTGGACCCTGTCCCCCACCCGGACCCGGACCTCCCTGACCTCATCGTCGCTCCGGGCTCGCAGCACCGACTCCCGCTCGCCGGTGACGGTGCCGGAGAACGTCCGCCATACCTCCAGCGTGCCGCGCTCCGCCTCCGCCACCACGACGGGGATTCCCTCCCGTTCCCGGATCTGGTCCACCGTGTCGGCGGGGTCCTCCTCGGCGGAGAGCTGCACCAGCCGAATTCCGAAGATCAACACGATGACGAGGGCAAGTCCCGTAAGGACCCAGCCCGTGGTTCCCATGCGCTTCATGGTCAGTCGTATTCCTGGATGCGGTCGCGGAGGAGGGGGACGGATCCCCCGGAGGCCCGTTCGAGACGGGCCAGAGCGGTGACGTAGGAGAGGATTGCCTCCACCTCGTTCACTCGTGCACGCTGGAGGAGGAGGCGGGTGTTGGAGAGCTCAAGGGCCGTACCGGAGCCCGCGGCGAAGCGAAGCTCGGCCAGTTCCACGATCCGGAGGGCCTCCTCTACCGTCCCCCGGCGGGCCTCCACCTGAGAAAGGGCCGCCTCCAACTGGGAGAGGTCCCCTTCCAGCCCCAGGATCAGCCCCTCGATGAGCTGGTCCAGCTCCAGGTCCGCCTGCCGCACGCCGGACCGGGCGCTCTGGATCTCGGCGCGGGTGCGGAAGCCGTTGAATACCGGAATGGAGACCTGAAAGCCGGCGTTCCAGTCCTCCCGCCACCCTCCACCCCCGGTGGGGAGGACGGTGGCGGGGAAGGCCTGCCACCCCAGGTCCAGGAAGGCACCGACCGTGGGGCGGTAGCCGGAGCGGGCCAGGCGGACCTGGTCCTCTTCGATGCGGATCCGGGTGCGGGCTGCCCGGAGGATGGCTCGTTCTTCCAGCGCTGCCCGGAGGGCCGGGGCGTCCACCGGGGAGAGCTCTGCTGTGAGGGGTGTGGTAAGCTCCACCTCGGTATCCCCCGGGAGTTGGACCAGCCGGAGGAGGGCCAGGAGGGCGAGGTGGGCGCCGTTGCGGGCTTCCACCACCTGGGGCTCCAGGTTGTCCCGCTCCACCCGGGCGGTGAGGACGTCCAACTCCGAGGCGACCCCCTGATCCCGGAAGTCCTGGACCTGCTGAAGCTGGGCGTCGGCCAGCGCGTAGGCCTCTTCGGCGATCTCCACCAGAACGCGGGTGAACGCGGACTGGAAGTAGGCCTCCCGGACCTGGAGACGGACTTCTGCCTCGGTTTCCGCCAATTCGTGCCGGAGGGTTTCCCGCACCCGTTCAGCGATGTCCAGTCCGATTCCCACCCGACCGGCCACGTAGAGGGGCTGGGTGACCCGAATGCCGGCGATCCAGGTGTTGGGGCGACCGAAGGGAAGGTCGGCGAATGGGTTGTCCTCACCGTCCCCGGGACCGTTGGATGGTTCATCGTCCGGGGGCCCGGGAGCGGCCAGGCCGTCGAAGATGCTCCGAATGGAGCGGGTGTAGGCCAGGTTGGCTGAGACCGCAGGGAGGGCGCCGGCCCGAATCTGGGTGATCTCCTCCTCGGCCTGGGCGATCCGCTCCCGGACGATCGCCACTTCCTCGCCCAGGTCGATGGCCCGGCGTTCGGCTTCGGCCAGGGAGAGGGAGGTCGCCCATGGGAGGTCATCCCCTGGGCCCTGGGTCCCCAACGAGGGGGGGAAGGGATCGGTCTCAACGATCTGGGCACCGGCGGGAGGTGGCGCCAGGACGCCGAAGAGGAGGACCAGGAACCCTCCCGCTCCGGCGAGGCGAGCGCGGGCCGGACAGGTTCGACGGCTGAGCATCATCGGGAATTCGAGGGGGGAGTGAGGGCGTCCCGGTCGGCAGCCAGGATGCGCCAGCGGCCCTCCACGCCGTCCAGTTCATCCAGGATGAAGGCGTGGAAGTCCCGCCATAGCCTCATCCGTCCCCGGGCGGTGGCCTCTCCTTCCGGAAGGCGTGCCAGCGCCTCTTCTGCAAGTTTCACCTTGCTCCGGGTTCGCTTCCGGGTACTGGCGAAAAAGCGCTCCGGGAAGCCCGGCGCCAACTCGTAGTAATCCTTTCGATCCCCGGGAAGCGAGACCCGGCCTGCGGCCCCGATCTCCTCCAGCAGTCGACAGTTGGTGCTTACCGAGGCTCGGCTCACGCGGAGCGCCTCGGCGATCCCATCCAGGGACGCCGGAGCCTCGGCGGTGATGAGGAAAGCCAGGATTCGTCCGCTGATGCGGGGGAGTCCATCGGCTTCGGCCTCGAGGCCCATGCGTTCGATGAAGCGTTCGACGGCTGGATCCATGACGCTGCAATGGCAGGAGGAATCTCGCGGTGACTGAGCGTGTAAGGATTGTACGTTTCGATTGTTCAGTCAATACCGAATACACTCTGGAGGTACGAGTCAGCGGGGTTGGACTGGATCCGGGGCTGGAAATGCCGGATGGAAACGCTGGCTGCAAACCCCGGCTGGAAACGCCGAAGGGCCGGCCCCCTGCGTTGGGACCGGCCCTTCGGCTTCCACGGATGGAGAGGATCCCCGTCAGGGGCTGAGCCAGTAGCTCACCTTGAGCATCAGGACGTTCTCCGACTCCTGGCTGAAGAGGTCACCCATCCCGTCTCCCAACCGGAAGTCTCCGTCCTGGCTGAAGTGGTCCCGAGCCTGGCCCCAGACCGCATAGAGGGTGGACCCGGGGCGGTACTCCCACCGGAGAACCGCGTTGGAGCGGAACTGGGCCACGTTGAAGTCCGGGTTCCGGAAGCGTTCCTCCGCTCCGTTTCCGTTCAGGTCGGCGACGAATCCCGTTCCGTCCCGGCGAGCGGTCACGGGGGCGACCCGCTGGGCATAGCTGGCCCCTCGGGGATCGTTGACCTGCTTGAACTCCCCGAAGCTTCCAGCCGACATGAAGGGCTGGCCGTAGAACTGGAGGGAGAGGGTGGGGGAGAGGGCCAGGTCCAGCCGGGTGGTGAGCCCGAAGGTGGTCTGGTCCATCCGGCCGAACAGGTACGCCGGCCCGTTGTCGGTTCCCACCCGGTCCACCCACTGGCGGTCCTCCACCCGCCAGTTGGCGAAGGGCCCCACCCGGACGGTGGCCCGCTCCGACGGACGCCACCGGACGTTGGGGGAGGCGTTGAAGGACCAGGAGTCGCTCTCGGGGCGGACGCTCCAGTTGGTGTTCATGCTGACTTGGAGGTCGCGGCGCCCGTCGCTGTTGAGGCCGTTCCAGCCATTCCACTGTCGTTCGGTCCGGAAGGCCGGTCCTCCCCGGAGGAGGGTGGTGTTCAGGGTGGAGGCATTCACGTTCACTCCGCCGTACCCGTTCCAGTTGTTGTTCAGGGTGAACTGCCCGTTGACATTCCCCCCAAGACCGGTCTGCTCCCAACCGAAGGTCCACGCCGCCCAGGCATTCGCGTTCACTCCCCAGTTCCGGAGCCAGCGCCCCGGCTCCGTCTGCCGGTAGCCCACGAAGCCCACCTGGTTGACGTGATCGGCGCCGGGCATGAAGCCCAGGTCGTTGACCTCGAAGCCGGGGGACCGGATCTGGGTCAGGGAGGCATAGCGCCAGGGTCCGCCGCCCACCTTGAAGAGCTCCATGTTCGCCGACCATCCGAAGAGGGAGGTGGCGGTGGGGTCCAGGGTGAGGTGCTCTGCGTCCGGCCGCTGGTAGTAGCGGGCCGGGGACCGCTGGGTGCGCTCCATGGCGAACTCGGATCCCGAGACGTGGGAGCCCAAAAGGTACGCCTTGAACTCCAGCGTGTTGTCCCGGAAGCGGTGGCGGAGGTCCACGCCTCCGGAAAAGGCCTGGTCCCGCAGTCCCAGCTCTGCCGACGGGCCCCCGTCCCGGAAGGTTCCCGTGCCGATGAGCCCCACGGCGCTCCCCCCGTCCCGGAAGTCCCGCTGGACGCGGAGGAGGGAGTAGTTGGCCAGAGGCTCGATGGTCCGGCTGTCCCGGGTGCCGTCTGCGTGGGCGATGCGGGCCTCCTCCGAGCCGGTGAGGGCGCTGAGTGCCCCGACGGACCAGCCGCTCTCCGTCTTCCCCGACAACTTCCCCGCCGCCAGGATCCGGGTCTGGGAGGGGCGGTCCACCCATCCCCCGCCATCCACCCCACCCTGGGGGGCCCGTCCCACCCGGCGGGAGTAGAAGAGGGACTCGGCGCTTCCGTCTCCGTCCCCCACGCCGATCCCGAAGTTGAAGATACTGGCGCCCTCGGTGAAGAAGGGCCGGCGCTCCGGGAGGAAGGTCTCGAAGGCGGTGAGATTCACCTGCCCGGGGTCCGCCTCCACCTGACCGAAGTCAGGATTCACCGTCAGGTCCAGGGTCAGGTTGTTGGTGATCCCGATCTTCACGTCGCCGCCCACCTCACCTCCCACATCGGTGGAGCTGAAGAAGGGGTTGGCCGCGTCCCCCGGTCCCCGGGTGGCACGGGCCACGGAGTAGGGGAGCACCTCGATGCGCCGCCGGGTATAGAGATCGCGGATCCCCTGGAGTTCCCCGGCACGGGAGACGATGGACTGGTCCCGGGGGGAGAGGGGAGCCCAGACCGCCAGCTCGTTCCGCCGGGCGATCTCCCGGGCGAAGTTGATCCCCCAGGTCTGGACCGGTGCGCTGGAGAAGCGGAGCTGGGAGAGGGGGACCCGGAACTCGGCCGTCCACCCCTGGTCGTCCACCCGGGTGGCCACGTCCCACACCGCGTCCCACCCCGTGTCCTCCTGGGAGTCGTTGAAGCGGTAGAGGTCGAGCTTCACGCCCACCGGATTCACGGCGAAGTGGAAGGCGGTGCGCCGGTCGTGGTAGGAGTCCACCATGACATGGACCCGGTCCGAGTAGGACTGCTGATCCCGACGGGTGAGCTGGCCCACGATGGAATCGGGCTGGGAGTCCCAGGCCCGGAAGGCCACGTAGAGGGCCTCGTCGTCATAGAGGACCCGGACTTCGGTGCGCTCCGAGGCGGAGCGCCCCTCGTGGGGCTCCACCTGGACGAAATCGGTGGCCACGGGGGCGTATTCCCAGGCCGGATCGTTCAGATTCCCATCGATGACCGGGGGCGCGCCCTGCACCCGCACTGCGTTCATGGCGGGCACCGGCGGAGGAGTCCGGGAATCCCGGCTCTCCCCACTGCTGAGGGTGTCCACCTGCGCCGCCCCCTCATTCCAGCCCTCACCCGACAGTTTTTCGGTCCCGGGCTCCGCTCCCGACAGCGGTCCTGCCCCCGCCCATCCCAGCGCCAGCATCCCCAGCACCGGGGGCAGGACACGCCGTGTCCATCCCGATCCCCGCGTCCTCCGCTCTATCCGTCCGCCTTGCCAATCCATGGTCATTCTCCCGATCATCCGCGTCAGCCCGATGTGATGCCTCATGTTCCGGCTCCCTTCCCCGTCTGTGCCTTCGACGTCCGGTGGTTCGTGGTGGTTGCGTCGGCAGCGGAAATGCCGGAACCGAGGCAGGAGCGGCTACGGGCCTCCCTACGAGGGGGAGGTGGGACGGGTTTCAGCGGGGAGGTGGAGGGCGGTGATCATCGAATCCAAGTACTACCGGGCCCACGGGCTGGGGAACGACTACCTGGTCTTCCAAGCCGCACCACCGGAAGCTTCCGCCGAGGAAGGATGGCTCCTCTCCGGCGAGGCGGTGGAGCGGATCTGTCATCGGTGGGAAGGGGTGGGGTCGGATGGGATCGTGGTCCTCCTGGATCCCGCTCCCGGTGACGGGGTCTTCCCTCTCCGCATGTTCAACCCCGACGGCTCCGAGTTCGAACGGAGCGGAAACGGACTCCGGATCCTGGGGGCCCATCTCCACTCTGCCGGGCTGGTGGAGGAGGAACCCTTCCAGGTTCGGAGCGGCGGAAGCCTCATCGGGATGCAGGTCCACGGTCGGACCTCCACGGGGATCCTGGACCTGTCGGTTCAGATGGGGCGGGCCCGGGTCGGTCCCACGGCGGTGGAGTTGAAGGTTCCGGGCGGGTGGGTGGAGTCGGGAGAGGCCCCGGTCCGCCTGGACCACCCGTCCCTGGGCGCGGTGGCCTTCCTCGCCGTCTCCGTCGGGAACCCCCACGCGGTGGTGTTCACCGAAGACCTCTCCCCCGCGAACCTGGAGGCCCTGGGGCCCTTCCTGGCCACCCACCCTGCCTTCACCCGGGGGACCAACGTGCAGCTCGCCTGGGTGGAAGCTCCTGTGGGTGGCCCGGTGGATGCCCCGGTGGAGGGTGGGGCGGCGGCCCGGGTGAAGGCCCAGGTGGGGGTGAGGGATGGGGCGAGGGGCCGGGCTCCCGGTCCCCCTCAGCGGCTCCGGATCGCCATCTGGGAGCGGGGGGTGGGGCGGACCTCGGCATCAGGGACGAGTTCCTGCGCCGCCTCGGTGGCGGCGGTGGCGACGGGACGCCTGGAGCCCGGGCCCATCACCGTGGAGATGGAGGGGGGGGAGATGGAGGTGACGGTGACCACGAACCTGGAGGTAACCCTCCGGGGGCCGGTCCAGGAGGTCTGCCGCGGAAGGCTTCTTCCGGGGTTCCTTGAGTCCCTCCGCTCCTGACGGGAGCGTGGATCCAAGGGGCTCCGTTCGGGTTGTCTCAGCCCAGGGGACTCAGCCCAGAGGGCTCAGTTCAGGGGGCTCAGTTCAGGGGGCTCAGTTCAGGTTCGAACCCGCGCCAGAAGCACTAGCCCCGCCAGCAGGAAGAGAAGGTTGGGGAGCCAGGCGGCCAGGAGGGGATCCAGCGTGCCGGCATAGCCGAGGGCCCCCGAGACCCGGAAAAGGACCAGGTAGAGGATGGTGGTCCCCAGGGCCAGACCGATGCCGAAGGCGGCGCCCCCCCGCTTGGAGGAGGTGGCCAGAGGGGCCCCGAAGAGGATGATCACCAGGGTGGCCACGGGGATGGCCATCCGCTGCTCCTTCTTTACCAAAAGGCGGCCCGTGTCCCCCCCGGAACGGGCCACTCGCTCGGCCAGGGTGGCAAGCTGGTCCCGGGTCATCTCGTCCTCGTCCCGGACCGTCTCCACCAGGTCGTCAGGGGCCTCCCGGAGAGCCTCGTAGTTCAGGGAGGCGAAGGACTCCACCCGCTCTTCTCCGTTGGGGTGGAGCTCCCGTCGGTACCCATCCAGGAAGCGCCATCCCTCCTCCTCGTCCCAGAGTCCTTCCCGGGCCATGATGTGGACCGATGGCTCATCGGGTTCCGTCGGTTCCCGGAGGAGGACGATGCCCATCATCCGTCCGTCGTTCACCGTGAGGCGGCGGTACATGAGGGATTCCCCCTCGTCGGTGAGGTACACCGCCTGAGCGCGCCATCCCGCCCGCCGTTCCCGGTCCTGGCGCAGCTCCGCCGCGGTCAGGTTGGTCCGAGGGACGATTTCCGACAGGAACACTCCCAGTCCGGTGAAGATCAGGCCCAGCATCACCAGGGGAGCCACCAACCGATGGAAGGAGACGCCTCCGGCCTTGGCCGCCATGACCTCCCGGTGGACCGTCATGGGCTGGATGGTGAAGACTGCAGCGAGGAGGGCCGCGATGGGGAAGGACCAGAAGACGAACTGGGGATACTGGTAGGCGTAGGAGATCAGGACCTGCCCCAGGGGGAGGCCCCGGTCCAGGTACCGATCCAGGTTCTCGGTCACGTCCCCCAGGATGAAGAGGAGGGGCGCGCCCAGAACGAAGATGAAAAAGAGCCGGAGGAAGGTGCGGGCCACCAGCCGATCCAGGATGCGAATGCCCATGCGCGTATCGTTTCCCGGCGGTCAGACGGTGGGTTCCGGACCGGCCGGAACCCTGGAGTTCCGTCGATCGCGGATTGTACCGGGGAGGGTACGGACCCGATATACCAGCTCATCCCAGCGGCTCCCCCCCCGGTTCGTGGAAATCTGGCGACCCATTCGAAGGGCCATGTACCCGGCGGGGACCGCCAGGATCAGGTTGGGGAGCCACATGGCCAGCACGGGGTCCATGAGGCCCCGGTCCGCGAATCGCTCTCCGCCGATGAGCCCCATCCAGTAGAGGAAGAAGATCCCCACCGAGGTGGCGATGACCATCCCCACCCCTCCCTGGGGGAAGCGCACGGCGAACGGACCGCCCAGGAGCACGAAGATGAGACAGGCGAAGGCGATGGCCCACTTCTTGTGGATTTCCACCCGGTACCGGTAGACATTCAGCCGGTGCACCTCCCACCGCGTCTGGTTGATCCGGTGCATGGAAGCAGCCTGGTCCAGGTCGGGATCCGCCCCCGGCCCCGTCTCCACCATCTCCGGGGAGAGCCGCTCTCCCGTGCCTCGTTCCGCCGAGGGCCCCATGCTGAGGGCAAGCTCCACCGTGCGCCGAGAGAGCACCCGACTCTCCTCGGCGATGCCGTGGAGCTGCTCCAGATTGTTCTCCACCTGTTCCCGAAGCATGGGGATGGACATCTCCCGGTCACTCCGGGTGCCCCCGCCGGTGCGACGATCCAACTCGGCTCCCACGCCCCGCAGGGGCAGGATCTGGCGCTGGAAGTCCATCCGCTGGAACGCTCCCGGCCGGTCGTCGGTGACCTCGAAGACGGTGCCGTCGGAGAGGGTCATGTAGAGGTCCGACATGTCGGGAGTGAAGGCCATCTCTCCCCGCTGGGCCACGATGATCCGGGAGTCGGCGGCCCGGGAAAGATCGTAGATGACCACGTCGGTGAGGACGTTGGAGGCCTGGTCGATGGTCCGGGCCCGTAGGAAGTACCGGGAGTCGTCTCCGGTGTGGACCTCGTTGACCACCTCTTCCCGGAGTTCGAAGGTGGGACTCTTGCTTCCCACGTCACGGAGGAGGGAACTTAACTGATGGTTCGATTCGGGAAGCACCCGGTCATTGAAGTAGAACATCAATGCGCTCATCCCCAGCCCCACCACCAGGAGGGGGAAGAGGAGGCGCACCGGCCGGACGCCTCCCGCGGCGATGGCGGTGATCTCATTCTGGGCGGTGAGGTCCGAGAAGGTGTAGAGGACCGCCACCAGGATGGACATGGGGAAGGTGAGGGCCACGATGTGGGGGAGGGAGAGCATCATGAACTCCCCCATGATCTGGATCCCCAGCCCCTTGCCGGCCAGATCCTCGAGGCGCTGTGCCACGGCGTTCAGGAAGAGGAGACCCGTCACCGCCGTGAAGGCGAAGAGGAACGGCCCCACGTGGGACCGGATCAGGTAGCGGGTGAGGATCGACATGCGGTACCGGGTACCGGTGAGGATGGCCGTGGAGGAGCGGGAGGGCGACGGGCTCCTTCCATGTTCCGTTCGGGTACGGATCATGGGGATGGACCCGGCGCCTCCCTCCAAGCCGAAATCCTACCCGGAATTCCGTCCAGTGGTCCCCCCCCTCCCGCCCCTTCGCCGAACCGACGCTTCGAGCCCCCTCGCTGATGCTCCTCCGGATCCTCCTGTCCACCGCAGCCCTCGCTTTCGCCCCCGGCGTGGGAGAAGCCGGTGTGGGGGCGGATTCGGGCGGGACGCAGGTCGGGGCGCCCCCCCCTGCCGGTGACACGGTCCGACCCCCCTCGGCCTTGTTCCCTCCCACCTCTCCCCTGGCGGACCTGGCCATCCTCTTCCAGGCCCGAGGGGAGTTCGGCGGGGACTGGGCCCGCTTCCGCCCATGTGACGCCACGCTCCAGCTCACCTGCAACCCGGGCCTCATCCCCCAGCTTCAGCCCGACCTGCAGTTCGGGCTCCAGATGGACGGGCTGGTGGCGGATCGGCTCCGGGTGGACGTGGATTTCGACCAGACCCGGGAGTTCACCGCCGCCAACCGGTTCCAGCTCTTCTACGAGGGAGAAGAAGGAGAACTCCTGCAGCGGCTCGAGCTGGGGGACGTGACCTTCGACCTTCCGGGGAGCCGCTTCCTCACTCGGGGAATCCCGGCGGGGAACTTCGGGATGCTGGCCGCGGCGCAGACGGGAGGGATCACCTTCCAGGCCCTGGTGGCTCAGCAGCAGGGGAGCCGCCAGACCCGGGAGTTCCGCCTGGGTCGCGGAGAAGTGGGGGTGATCCGTGAGGACACCCTGGTCATCGATGACGCCGACTACGTCCAGGGGCAGTTCTTCTTTCTCACCGAGGCGGGGGAACTCGACGGCTACCCCCAGCTCGATGTCCTGAACCTTCGTCCCGGGGACGCGCCCCTGGGCCAGAGCCCGGGGCCGGAGCCCATCCAACTCTGGCGAATGGAGCGGGACCCTCTCCTCCGGCAGCAGGTGGAGGGATTCATCCGCGCCGACGCGGAGGCCACCGGCCCCACCGGTGAGACGGTGCGGGAGTCGGGATGGTACCGGCATCTCCGTCCGGGGGTGGACTATTACCTCCATCCCAGCGGCCTCTGGGTGGGGCTTCGCATCCCCCTGAGTCCTGACGAGGCCCTGGCCGTGACCTACATCACCGCCCGGGGGGACACCATCGGAGACTACAACCCGGAGCGGATCCAGAACGAGGGGGGGGTTCCCCGCCTCCGTCTCCTGAGGGCCACCCGGGCGCGCCACCAGCCCGGCCGCCCCACCTGGGACCAGGAGCTCCGGCAGTTCTACCGCCTCTCCAGTTCGGAGCAGGTGGAGCTCGAGTCGGTGGAGCTGGATATTTCCCTGGGAGAGATGAGTGGCGGCCAGACCTTCAAGCGTCGTCCCGATGGCGGGAGGATCTCCCTGCTACGCCTCTTCGGGCTGGACGAGGATGCGCCCCGGGAACGGGTGGACCCCTTCGCCTTCCTACAGCCCGAGGCCTTCGGCCCCGAGGGCGCCGGCCTCTCGGGCACCTTCCTGGTCTTTCCCACCCTTCGCCCCTTCCTGGAGCCGCCGCCGGTTCCGTCGGAGGGACTGAGCGCGGAGGCCACCCGGGCCATCCTGGGGGAGGACGCCAACCGGCGGATCTACCTGGCGGAGGATCCCCTGGACCGACAGGGCGGAGGGCTCTACCGCCTCAACCTCACCCTCCGCTCCCGGAGCACCGGGGTGGCCTCCACCTTCCCCCTGGGGGCCTTCGGCGTCCGAGAGGGGAGTGAGCGGATCATGCTGGGGGACCGTCTCCTCCGCCCCGGGGTGGACTACCTCATGGATCCGGAGATGGGAGTGGTCACCCTCCTGCAGCCCGATTTCCTTTTGGCCCGGAGTTCCTCAGACCGGCTCCAGATCTCGTGGGAGCAGCTCAGCCTCTTCCGTCCCCGACCCACAAACCTCCTGGGGGGGAGCGCCCGGGTGGATGTGGGGCGCCAGGGATCGGTGGATCTCGTGGGGCTCTACCAGGTGGAGCGGGACATCGTGAACCGCCCCCGCTTCGGCGCGGAGCCGGGGTCCATGGGGATCGTGGGTGGTCGGACCGACCTGGCCTGGGACCTCCCCTTGCTGGAGCGCGCCCTGGAGCGTGTGCTGGGGAATCGGCGGGATGGCGGGGAGCGTCCGACGGCCCTCCGGGTGGAGGGGGAGCTGGCGGTGTCCCTCCCCGATCCCAATATCTCCGGCGCGGCCTACCTGGACGACTTCGACGGGGGGGACGAGCGGACCATCTCTCTCCTTTCCCCCAATTGGCACCTGGGAAGCGTGCCCGACTTCCGGGAGGGGGCCCGGGACGTCCTTCCCGAGGTGATGGACGCCCAGTCGGCCCTTCCCCTGGTCTGGCAGCACAGTTGGGTGGAGGAGGGCCCGGCGGGGGATTCCATCGGCGTCTTCGAGGGCTTCTTCCCCCGGTCCGACATCGACCGCCAGATCACCATTGCCGGGAGCCAGACCCGGGAGCCGGGGCTCCTCCTCTCCTTCGGCGGGGTGCCGGGCTTCCAGCACGAGGAGGCGCGCTGGCGGTCCTTCACCACCCTACTCTCCGCCACCGGCACCGACCTGACCCAGACCGAGTACCTGGAGTTCTATGTGGCCGAGGGAGACGCCCTGACGCTGGTGGTGGATCTGGGGCTGGTGAGCGAGGACGCCTACTTCATCGACGAAGAGGGGAACACCTCGGGCTTTCGGACGGACATCGGGCGCCCCTGGGGGCTGGGAGTCCTGGACCAGGAGGCGGACCCGCAGCGGGGTGAGATCTGGGATCCCTCGGCGGATCGGCGGGGGGTCTGGCCGGAGGACTGCCTGGCGGAGCCGGGGCGGGTCTATCCCATCGCCGACCCCCGGGCCAACTGCACGGCGGGGAATGGCCGTCGGGATACCGAGGACCTGAACGGGAACGGGGTGCTGGATACCGAGGAGCGCTATGCCCGCTACGTGGTCCGGCTGGACGGAACCTCTCCCTTCCTGGCCCGGGACCGGGCGGGGACGGGGACCCGGTTCCGCCGCTACCGGATCCCCATCCGGGGCCCTGAGGCCATCTACCCGGCCGGGGGGTTCTCCAGGGCCGACTGGCGGAACGTCCAGTTCCTCCGGATCACGGTTGCGGGAGAGCGGGAGTCGAGGCTCACCCTGGCCCGGATGCGACTGGTGGGATCCCGATGGGTGAAGCGGGGCGGGGAAGGGGTCCTGCGGGGGATCGGGGGGGATACCCTGGCCATCGGGGGATCGCTGGACGTCTCCCCGGTGGGGGTCTTGAGCGAAGGGGCGGCCTACCGGCCGCCCCCCGGGGTGTTGGAGCTCCTGGACGACCCTTCCTCAGTGGTGGCGGGTCGGGGTGTGGAGTTCCAGGAGCGCTCCCTGGCCCTCCGCTATCGGGACCTGGGGACGGGGGATCGGGCCGAGGCCCACTCCCGGTTCCTCCAGCGTCCCCGGGACTTCCTGGCCTATCGGGAGATGCGCCTCTGGGCCCTGGCCCGGGAGGGGGACTGGGGGCCCCTGGGGGGGACGGACTTCTTCGTGAAGGTGGGGAGCGACCCGGACAACTTCTACCTCTGGCGCACGGAACTGGAGGCGGTGCCGGACCCTGCCGCCGTCTCCCCCGAGGACTGGCTTCCGGAGCGGGTCCTGGAGTTCAACCGGTGGATCGACCTGAGGCAGCGGGCCGAACTCCGGCTGGCCCGAAACCCTCCCGGGCCGGGGGAGGGCCCGGTGGTGGAGTGGAGCGCCGACTCCACCTATGCCGTGGTGCTGAAGGATCGAGCCCGGGCCCCGAACCTGGCCGCGGTCCGGGAAATTGCCCTGGGGGTGTGGAACCGGGACGGGAGCCCCACCACCGGCGAGGTCTGGATCAACGAACTCCGCCTCGGGGGCGGGATCCGGACCCCGGGCGGCGCCCGACACATGACCGTGGAGCTGGATGGGGGCGACCTCCTCCAGGCCCGGTTGGGATACCAGGGGACCGGCCCCCGATTCCGGACCCTGGAGGAGTCCGCCACCTTCCAGGACGAAAGCGTGGTGAACCTCTCGGGAAGCCTGCAGATGGGGGGGAATCTCCCCGAAGCGTGGGAGATGGACCTCCCCCTCTCCTTCTCCCATATCCGCTCCGATCGGGACCCCTTCTTCCTGGAAGGGACGGATCTGAGGGGAGGCGGACTCCTGAACATCCGGACGGACCGCTTCCGGGAAACCCGGGGCGGGGTGGCGGGGCGGATGCGGGGGACCACCGGTCACGCCCCCCTGGACCTCATGCTCCGCTCGCTGGAGCTCCGAGCCGGGATCGACCGGAACGAGGGGCGCACCCTCACCACCGAGACCCGCTCCACCGGGGTGGAGGGGGAGGTGATCCTGGACTTCCGCCCCGACCCCCGGTTCACCGACCTGGTTCCCGGATTCCTGGAGCCGGTGGTTCGGGTCTTCCTGCCACCGGCGTGGGCCCGGCGGGTGAACCAGGCCCAGTTCCAGTGGTCCCCGGAGGTGCTGCGGATGGCCTCCCTCTACCGCCAGCGGAGCTACCGGATCACCCGGTTCGACCAGATCCTGGCCACCACCGTTCCCCTGGAGGGAACCCCGGGGGAGATGCAGCCCATGGGCTCCACCGAGGAGGCCCCGGAGAGCTGGCTGGATTCCCGTGCCCGCATCGCCTTCCGGCCTGGGGGCACCCTCACCTTCGGGTTGGATCTGGAAACCCGACGGGATCTGCTGGACCCGTTGGCGGGAGTGGCCGATCCAGAGGCCCGGGCGCTGGTGCAGGAAGAGCGGCGGCGGCTCCTGGGACAGAACGTGGGGTGGGAGACCCACCGGGACATGGTTGCCCGCTTCGGTCTCCGTCCGGAATTGGCCCGGGGGCTGCGCTCGGACCTGAGCGGACAGAGCCGGTTCGGTTCGCAGCGGAGCGCCCGCCTGGTACGGGGGGACCCCCTGGCCTTCGAGGATCCCGGGGCCCTCCTCCGGAACATCCGAGTGGATCGGGACCTTCGGGCCGGGGTGACCCTGGAGCTGGTCCGGATGCTCCGGATGGAAGCCCGCCCCCCCGCCGCCATCCCGGGGGCGCCCCAGGGTGGCCCGGAGGCGGCGGGTCGAAGGGGAGATTCCCGATGGGCGCCGGCGGTGCGGGCTCTGAGCCCGGTGAATGTCACCGTTCAGGACGGGATCGTGTCCGCCTTCTTCCGGGAGGACGTCTCCCCGGACCTGGGCTTCCAACTGGGGTGGGGGGGGCTGGGGGCCCTCGGGAACCTGGATGAAGCCCGGGCCACCACCCTGGTGGATCGGACCAACGTGGCCGCCGGGACGGGCCTTCAGCTCCCTGCCTCTCTCTTCGTGAACGTGAATCTCCAGGAGAATCGGGTGGCCTCCCTGGATCGGCGCTCGGAGCGGGAGGCCCGGAGCCGGAACTGGCCGGATCTCCGGGCGGGGGCCTCGAATCTCCCCCTGCCCGAAGCGTGGGGGGAGGCGCTCCAGCGGGTGGCCTTCACCACCGGATACCAGCGGATTCGAGAGAACATCAGCCATGGAAACGGCTTACAGGCCCGGTCCCGGAATGAGCTCCGGATCCCATCGGAACTCTCCCTGGAGTGGGTCGGCGGGATCTCCACCCGCTACCGGGGCACCTTCGGTCGGGGCGAGGGGACCGATCCCACCGGGCGGACGCGGCGGGATCAGGACGAGCACGGGGTGACCGTGGAGACCCGCTTCGCACCCGGCGGCGGGGCAGTACAGGGCCGGCTGGAAGGACCCTTCCGGGTGGCGGTGACCGCCCAGTACACTACGGTGACCGAGTGCCGCATCGCCGAGGGACGGACCACCTGTGTCCCCTTCCTGGACCTGGTGAATCGCTCGGCGGGGTTCACCCTGGATACGGTCCTCTCCGGGCTGGAGGTGGGGGGGCAGGTGTCGGTGGTGGACCGCCGGTCCTTCACCGGGATGCGCACCGGGTTCACCCAGTTCCAGTTGGGATTCTGGGGGCGGATGGAGTTCTCCGCCGGTCCGGTGGAGCGACTGGATCGTCGGGGGCGGGATCCGTTCGGTCCGGGAGGGTCATGAGAGGGAGGGCCATCAGAGGGAGGGCCATCCGGGCCCCCGAGGGCGCCGGCAGGGGGACGAGAGTCCATGACGGCCCCATGTCCCATTTCAACGCCCCGAGTCCCCCCCCAGCTTCCCCCCATGAACGCCGACGAGCGCAGGGCCGCAGCCACGGCAGTTGCCGTCCTTCTCCTGGCTTCCCTCCTTCGGTTCGGGTGGGAGGTCCGGAGCGCACCTCCTCTCCTTCCCCCGGACACCGCCGCCTACGCCGGCCTGGTGGAGGGCACCCGGACGGCGTTGGCTGCAGAGGAGCGCCGTCGGACTCCCCTGGCCCCCGGGGAGCGGATCGATCCCAACCAGGCTCCGGAGGTGGAGCTGGCCCGGCTCCCCGGAGTAGGCCCGGCGCTGGCCGGGCGGATCGTCCGGTCCCGGGAGGCGGAAGGGCCCTTTCGGAATGTGGACGAACTGGTCCGGGTACAGGGGGTGGGGCCGGCCACCCTGGACCGCCTCCGACCCTTCCTGGAGGTGGCGGCGGCTCCACACTCCACCCATCCGCCCGCCCCCATCGCGTCCCCTCCCGGTGCGACCTCTCCCGGCGCGACCTCTCCCGGGGCATCCCACCCCGCCCCGCCCCCGGGCGGAGCGGGGTGGGACGCTGCGGGGGGCGGGGGAGGACAAGGAGACCGGGTGGCGGTGAACCGTGCGAGTCGGGAAGAGCTTCAGCGGCTCCCCGGGGTGGGCCCGGCCCTGGCGGCCCGTATCGAAGAAGACCGGCTCCGGAACGGACCGTATCAGACGCCGGACGACCTTCTTCGGGTACCAGGCATCGGCCCGGCCACCCTGAATCGGTTCCGGGACAGACTCCATCTCCCCTGAGGAGGGAAACGTCCGTTTACGAGCGGCTTGACCTGCCCTCCGCCGGGCGTCTACTTTGCCGTCGGTCCCATCGGGTTCACCCGACCCTTCTGGCTCCCCCCCGCTGTATCGGGGGTCGGGCCTCTCGTACCTCCAGGTAGCAGCAGGGCTCCGACACCTCTTTCATGGCTTCCCCAACCTTAAGGGTACCCTGGGCCAACAAC
>REED01000083.1 GCA_007695225.1 Gemmatimonadales bacterium | reverse complement strand
CTCCGGTTCGCCGAGGGGCACCACATCCGCCACTGGTCCATGGGCGGTCCCACCTCGCTGGAGAATCTGGTCCTGCTCTGCCGGGTCCATCACCGGGCCGTCCACGAGGACGGGTTCCGGGTGGATCGCCGCAGGGACGGGGAGTTCGCCTTCTTCTCGCCTGAGGGCTGGCCCCTGGGCCAGGGGCTGCCCCGGATGAACATCGATCCCGGCGACCCGGCGCTGGACCTCATCCGGCAGAACCGGACGCGGGGCATCCGTCCCCGGTGGGACGAGGCCGGCGCCGACTACGCCCGGGAGGTCCAGATCCCCGATGCGCTCCTCTTCCGCGCCTGGGAGGCCGTGGAGTCGGGGTAGGCCGGGAGGGGCCGGGGGGGGGGACCGGGGGGTGGGACCGGGGGGGGCCGGGAGGGGCCGGGGTGCCTGTCCCACACGGATTGCCCGGGGCGCAGGAAAGAACAGTGGCCTTCAACACTTGTAACACATTGCATCGTTGTGGTATTCTTGGATATGGACACCACGATCCGGAACCTCGATGAGCGGGCCTACCGTGCCCTGAAGGCCCGCGCCGCCCTCACCGGACGCACCATCGGAGAGACGGTGAACGAGGCCATCCAGGTCTACCTGGCTCGCCCGGGTGACCACCTTCGGACCGGCACCCTGGCCGACCTCCGGCCACGCCCCTTCCCCCATGGGAACGAGCGCCTCAGCGAGGAGGTGGACCAGGTGGTCTACGGTGGGTGAGGGCCCCGAGGCGGTGAGGCGCAGGCCCCGGGGACCCTCCGCGTGATCGTCCTGGACACGAGCGTCCTCGTCGCCTGGATGAACGAGGGGGATGTGCACCACGCCGCCGCGGCGGCCTTCATGGAGCGTTTCCTCCAGGGGGAATGGGAGGAGGGACTGCTCCTGGAGTACGTGTTCCTCGAACTGGTCACCGTCCTTCAGATGCGGGTCGACCACCCCACCGCAGTGGCCGCCGGGGACGCCCTCCTGAGGGCCCGGGAACTCCTCTTCGTCCCCGCCTCGGACGTGTTCCTCCCGGCCCTGGAGACGTTCCGGTCCCAGGGGGATCGTGGGCTGAGCTTCGCCGATGCGGCGATCCTGACCGTGGCGCGGAAGTCCGCAGGGGGCCGCGTCGCCACCTTCGACGGCGCCTTCCGGGGGCTGGACGGGATCACCGTGCTTCCGTAGGCCGCCTCGAAGATCCCGGGACGCGACGAACGGAGCGCCGGGAACACTGCCGGACCGACGGGGCTCCGTAGACCAGGCCCCCTGATCGCCTCGTGCCCGGCTCCGCCCGCCGATGATCGACCTCCTCATCGTCCTGGCCTTCATCCTCTACGCCGTCTCCGCCGGACTGCGCGCACGCCGGTCGGCGAGTCGGGGGCTCGAGGAGTATTTCCTGGCGGGGCGCACGCTCAAGGGGTGGCAGGCGGGCACCAGCATGGCCGCCACCCAGTTCGCCGCCGACACGCCGCTGCTGGTGGCGGGGCTCGTGGCCACCGGGGGGATCTTCCTGGTCTGGCGCCTCTGGATCTACGGGATCGCCTTCCTCTTCCTGGCCTTCGTCTTCTCGCGCCTCTGGCGGCGGGCCGGGGTCCTGACCGACGCCGAGTTCACCGAGCTCCGGTACTCGGGGCGCGGGGTCCTCCCCCTCCGGGTCCTGAAGGCGGTCTACTACGGGACCGTCATCAACTGCGTGGTGCTGGCCATGGTCCTGGTGGCCGCGGTGCGCATCGCCGAGGTCTTCCTTCCGTGGCACCTCTGGCTCCCGGAGGGCGTCCACGGGTTCCTGAGCGGGATCGTGGCCCACCTGGGCTTCACCCTGGCCTCGGGGGTGACGGGAATCGACCCGGCGGTGGCCACCACGAACAACCTTCTCTCCATCGCGCTGATCGTGGGGTTCACCGCCACCTACTCCATGACCGGGGGGCTCCGGGGGGTGGTCACCACCGACGTGCTCCAGTTCGGCCTGGCCATGCTGGGAACCCTGGCCTACGCCTGGTTCGTGGCCCGGGAGGTGGGAGGGCTGGGCGGGCTCACGGACCGGGTGGTGGAGCTCTACGGAGAGGCCCGGGCCTCCGAGCTCCTCTCCTTCTCCCCGGGAGCCGAGGAGGCGGCCTTCGCCTTCCTGGTGGTCATCGGCCTCCAGTGGCTCTTCCAGATGAACTCCGACGGGACCGGCTACCTGGCCCAGCGCTCCATGGCGTGCCGGACGCACCGGGATGCCCGCGTCGCCGGGATCGTCTTCGCCTGGCTCCAGATCGTCCTTCGAAGCCTCCTCTGGCTCGTCATCGCGGTGGGGCTCCTGGTCATCTATCCCCTGGAGCCGGGCCTCGCGGGGGGTGCCGGCGGCGATGCCCTGGCCGCCCAGCGGGAGCTCCTCTTCGTGACGGGGATCGACGAGCTCCTCCCGGTGGGAATCCGGGGCCTGATGCTCACCGGGCTCCTGGCCGCCCTCGCCTCCACCATCGACACCCACCTGAACTGGGGGGCCAGCTACTGGAGCCGGGACATCTATGAGCGGCTCCTCTGCCGCCACTGGCTCCGCCGGGAGCCCGGAGGCCGGGAGCTGGTGGTGGTGGCTCGCCTCTCCAACCTCCTCATCCTGGGGATCGCGCTGGTGGTCATGGCCCACCTGGGGTCGATCCAGGAGGCCTGGCTCATCTCCCTCCTCTTCGGGGCGGGGATGGGCTCGGTGCTGGTGCTCCGCTGGCTCTGGGAGCGGATCACCCTCTTCTCGGAGCTGGCGGCCATGGTGGTCTCCCTGGTGGCCGCCCCCTTCTTCCTCTTCGGTACCGACCAGGAGGTGATCCGGCTCGGTGGGATGGCCCTGGTCTCCACCCTGGCGGCGGTGGCCGCGGCCTACCTCGGACCGCCCACCGACCGGGGGACGCTGGTGGCCTTCTACCGGAAGGTCCAACCGATGGGGCTCTGGCGGCGCACGGCCCGTGCGGCGGGGAAAGACCCGGCCCACCCGGTGCGAAGCCTCCTCCGGGACGGGCGGGCGACGGCCATGGGCTCCCTTTCCCTCTTCCTCTTCCTGGTGGGGGGCGGGCGCCTCCTGGTGCCGGCACCCGGGGGAGCGGCGTGGTGGCCCTGGCTCCTCCTGGCCCTGGGGGTCGCGGCGGGAGCCGGCTGGTGGGGGAGGGCCCGGGCGTGAGCCCCTGGATGAGCCCCTGGAGCGGGTCGGCGGCGGGGCCGGGAGCGGCTCGTTCACGGCTGGTCCGGAGCGCATCGCCTTGCGTTTCCCGGGGCGCTACCGTAGATGCCGGAGACCATCAGGCCCCGGGACTCGCCTTCCCGGAC
>REED01000157.1 GCA_007695225.1 Gemmatimonadales bacterium | reverse complement strand
TTCCTCATCCCCGATGCACCCGATGATGGTTCGGTTCTCTCCGCGGGAGAGGTGGGTGCGAAGGCCCATGGACTCCACCCGTTCCCGGATGCGGTCCAACTCCTCGTCCGTGGTCCCGATGCGTGTCACGATGATCATGTTTTCGTCCTCGGCTGGTTTGGGAGGTCGGAACCGCGTCCGGGAGCCGCAAAAGAGAACGGGCTCCCGGAGTGTTCCGGGAGCCCGTTCGGATCGGGCGCGACCTGGTGTGAAAGGGATCTACGCGCGCACGCTCCGCTGGCTCCCGGCCCAAGGGCCGGACCAATACCAGTAGGAATACTCCGGGGCGGCGTTGATCCATTCGTGTCGCATACTCGATTGTCACACTGCCGGGGCGCAGATGTCAAGAGAGGTCTCCTGGTGGGACACCGTGGGTGCGCCGGGGGGGACGCTGTAGGCAGTGAATCCCCAGAACGAGGTTGGAAGGCCTTTGAAGAAGAAGTACAGGGACCACGGAGAAGGGGTCTGGCACGCGCCACCTCGCGGTGTGCGTGGGTGCCCGGGCGGTGTTCCGACGGCCGACGGCGATGCGAGAGGATCGGTGAGGGGCTGCAATGAAGAGCCAGGACCGCACCCCTTCATCGACCACAGGCCGATTCTCCCAGCCGATTCTCCCGTGGGATTGGGTCGGCAGGGAGCCCTTCTTTCGTTGGCTCCCCTCGACATAGCTCTCGTCATGCCTGCGCGCCGGCCCCTGCGCCGCGGCTTCCTGGCGCTCCCAACGTTGGACCCCCTACTTCTTCCACAGCCTTCTGAGGGGGGGCGAGGGAGGGGCCAGCACTGGTCCGGAGGAAACCGTGCCTCTAGATTTGCCCCGCTCCAGGCTCCAGGCTCCAGGCTCCAGGGCCGGGGGCTCGCCGCGGGGCCTTTGGCTGGATCGGGTCTCCCCTGGTTGCCCGGCGGAACATTGGGCGGAGACCTTCGGCCGGAGACCCGTCTCCAACCCGTCCCCTCGTGAAGGAAGAAGCATTGGAAGACCTGAAGCGCCTGGCTGGACGCGCCGCCCTCAGGGAGGTGGAGTCCGGGATGAAGATCGGGCTGGGCACCGGGAGCACCGTCCGACACTTCCTGGATGCCCTGGGCGAGGCCCTGGCCCAGGGAGAACTGCGGGACCTCCTGGGCGTGCCCACCTCCGAGGCCACCGCTGCCCGGGCCCATGAGCTGGGCATCCCCCTCCAGGAACTCCACGAGGTCGTTCCCCTGGACCTGGCAGTGGATGGCGCCGACGAGGTGGACCCAAGCCTCGACCTCATCAAGGGACTGGGCGGCGCCCTTCTTCGGGAGAAGATGGTGGTTCAGGAGGCCCGGCGCTTCGTGGTCATCGCGGACCCGGGGAAGATGGTGCGGCGCCTGGGGACCCAGGCACCCCTCCCCGTGGAGGTGGTTCCCTTCGGATGGCGCAGCCACCTCACGTTCTTCCAGGTGCTCGGAGCACAGCCCCGGCTTCGGACTCGGGGAGAGAGCGGCGAGCCCTTCCTCACGGACAACGGAAACCACGTGGTGGACCTGACCTTTCCCAACGGAATCTCCGATCCCCGGGGCCTTCAGGAAAGCCTCCGGGGGAGGGCCGGGGTGGTGGAAACCGGTCTCTTCCTGGACAGCGCGGCCCTGGTCCTGGTGGGGACAGCCGGAGGGAGCATCTCCCGGATGGAGCGGAATCCATGAACCCGTCAGGACGTCAAGGAGGGGTAAGGATCGCGCCTTCCATCCTCTCAGCGGACTTTGCCCGCCTGGGCGAGGAGGTCCAGGCCGCGGAGGAGGCCGGAGGGGACTGGATCCACGTGGATGTGATGGACGGGCACTTCGTGCCCAACCTCACTCTCGGCCCGGCCATCACGGAGGCGGTGTGCCGGAGCACCTCCCTTCCGGTGGATGTCCACCTCATGATCGAGTCTCCGGAGCGGTACGTGGCGGACTTCATCCGGGCCGGGGCCCATCGGATCACCGTCCACCACGAGGCCTGCACCCACCTTCACCGGGTGTTGGAGCAGATCCGGGAACTTGGTGCCCTTCCAGGAGTTGCGGTAAATCCAGCCACTCCGGTGGAGCTTCTCCGGGATGTCCTCCCATTCGTGGACCTGGTCCTGGTCATGACGGTGAATCCCGGTTTCGGCGGGCAGGCCTTCATCCCCACTTCTCCGGGTCGGGTGGCCCGGGTCCAGGCCCTCCTCGAGGAGCTCCGCCCGGGAGAATCGGTGGCCGTTCAGGTGGACGGGGGCATCGATGCCGCGACGGCGGGAGCCGTGGTTTCCGCCGGTGCCGATGTCCTGGTGGCGGGCTCAGCGGTCTATGGCCATCCCCAGGGAGTAGCTGAGGGGGTCCGGGCCATTCGTTTGTCCGCCGAGGCCTCGATGGGAAACGGCGGAGAGGAAGGAGTATGACGTTCCCCGCTCCTGAGACCCTCCTGGATCCCGCGGCCTTCCAACGCCTGCGGGAGTGGGGCGGAGACGAGCTCCTGGGCAAGATCGTGGCCCTTTTCCTGGGTCATGCGCCGACCCGACTGGAAGAGGTGGAGGCGGGGGCGGCGGTGGCGGATCTGCAGCGGATCGAGCGAGGCGCTCATGCCCTCAAGTCCTCTGCGGCGAATGTGGGGGGGGTGGCCTTGCAGCATCTGGCCTCGCGCCTCGAGGCGGCCGCAGCATCCGGGGACTGGTCCGAGGTGAACATCATCCTTCCGCCCTTCCGCGCCTGCTTCCATGATACCCTCCGGGAATTGGGGGAGAGCGGGGTCGCGGCGCCAAACGATTCAGAGGAGTACGGGACATGAAACCGAAGATCGCCCTGGTGGAGGACAACCCGGACAATCGACTCCTGGTCCAGGCCATCCTCGAGGACGCCTTTGAGATTTCGGAATACGAGACCGGAATCCTGGCCCTGGAGGGAATGCGGGAGGATCGTCCGGAGCTGGTCCTGCTGGACATCTCCCTCCCCGGGATGGACGGCACCGAGGTGCTCCTGCGCATGCGGGAGGAGGAGTCCCTTCGATCCATCCCCGTCATCGCCCTCACGGCCCATGCCATGACGGGGGATCGGGAGCGCTTCCTCTCCCAGGGGTTCGACGACTACCTCACGAAGCCCATCGTGGATGACGAGGAACTGGTCCGGGTGATTCGCGCCCTTCTGGCGTCCGGTCGGACCCAGGACTAGCGGCCATTGGCCAGCCGGGCCGCTCCTCCCGCAACCGCGTCCCGGGACGGGGGCTCCCCCGCGCTGGGACCCTCCCCCGAGGCCGAGACCGGTCGGGCCTTCCAGTACCTGGTCCTGGCCGGGGC
>REED01000112.1 GCA_007695225.1 Gemmatimonadales bacterium | reverse complement strand
CACCCACGCGCAAAGCGCGTGGGTCGCGCAAGACCCCTTCCCGGCGGCCCCTCTACTTCTTCAACAGCCTTCTAGCGGGTCCCGAATAGACGGTCCCCCGCGTCTCCGAGCCCCGGAACAATGAACCCGTCCCGGTTGAGTTCCCGATCCAGCGCTGCCGCAAAGATGGGGAGGTCCGGATGGGCCATGGACAGCGCCTCCACGCCCTCCGGCGCCGCCACGATGCACATGAAGCGCACCGATCCGGCTCCAGCCTCCTTGAGAAGCCGCACCGCTTCGCTGGCGGAGCCTCCGGTAGCCAACATGGGGTCCACCACGATGAAGCTACGTTCCTCTGGAGAGGAGGGAATCTTGAAGTAGTAGGTCACGGGCTTCAGGGTCCCCTCGTCCCGGAAGAGCCCGATATGGCCCACCCGCGCACCAGGAATGAGACGGATCACCGCATCCACCATTCCCAGCCCGGCACGTAAGATGGGCACCACCACCAGCTTCTTTCCCCGGATCTTTCGTCCCGTGGTCCGTTCCAGGGGTGTCCGAACGGACACGTCCCGGAGGGGAAGGTCCCGGGTCACCTCATACGCCATGAGGGTGGTGATCTCGTCCACCAACTCCCGGAAGAGCTTCTTCGGGCTCCGGCGGGCGCGGAGGTGGGCCAGCTTGTGCTGGATGAGGGGGTGATCCAGGACGGTGAGGGTGGGAGGGGGATCGCCCATAGAGACCGACTCCTGTGATGAAGGGTTTGGGGGATTCAACCCCCGGTGGCGGCCCGCTTCAGCTTCTGGATCTCGCCAGGCTCCAGCTCCCGCCATTCCCCGGGCGCGACTCCGGTGAGGCGTTGCGGTCCGAAGGCGACCCTGCGGAGGCGTCGGACCGGATGACCCACCGCCTCCAGAAGCCGCCGGACCTCGCGCTTCCGCCCCTCCCGGAGCACCAGGGAAACCAGGCCGCTTCCATCGGGGCGCCGACCCAGGAGCCGGACGGACTCCGCCCGGGCCATCCCGTCCTCCAGCGTTACCCCCTGGGCCAGCCGGCGGAGCGCCACCGCGTCGGGGACTCCCTCCACCTGGGCCCGATACTCCCGGGAAACCCCGGTGGAGGGGTGGAGGAGGCGGTGGGCCACGTCCCCCTCGTTGGTGAGAAGGAGGAGGCCGTCGGTGTCCCGGTCCAGCCGGCCCACGTAACGCAGGCTCCCGGCATCGGAGGGAAGGAGGCCGTACACGGTGGGTCGCCCCTTGGGATCCTTTCGCGTCGTGAGGACCCCGGGTGGTTTGTTCAAGAGGATCCAGCGGGGCGTCTCCATCCCCACTCTCTGACCGTCCACCTCCACCCGGTCCCGGGTGGGATCCACCTGGATCCCCGGCGTCACCGCCGGAACCCCGTTCACCCGGACCCGCCCCTGGGCCATGAGCGCTTCCGCCTCCCGGCGGGAAGCCACACCGGCCCGGGAGAGGAACTTCTGGAGGCGCATCTCCCCCCCCTTCCCCACCCCCTCTTCACGACCTTTCCCCTGGTTCGTCATCCCTCTGGGTCCCCCGGCCCCTGGCTCTCCTGCTTCTGGTCCTCAATCTCCTCGCCCTCTCTGTCCTCGCCCTCAATCCCCTTGTCCTCCGTCTCCTTGTCCCCCGTCCCGTCGCCCTCAATCCCCTTGTCCTCCGTCTCCTCACCCTCCTCGTCCTCAGGGAGGATCGGGAGCGTTCGGTCCCGGAGGATCACGGGAAGCTCTTCCGGGCGGGGGAGGTCCTCCAGGGAACGGAACCCGAAGTGCTCCAGGAAACGGGAGGTGGTCCCGTAGAGGAGGGGCCGCCCGAGCCCATCGCTCCGCCCCACGACCTCCACCAGCCCCCGGTCCTGAAGGGTTCGGATGACCCCGGAAGCTCCCACCCCCCGGATATGCTCCACCTCGAGGCGTCCCAGGGGCTGGCGGTAGGCAATGATGGCCAGCGTCTCCAGCGCCGGTCCCGAAAGGCGGGAGGGCCGGGGGACCGTGTCGAACCGTTCGAGGTAGCCGGCGAACTCGGGACGAGTGAGGATCTGGTATCCCCCGGCCACCTCTACCAGGTCGAAGGCCCGCTCGCTCTCCAGGTAGAGCTGCTTGAGGTCCTGCAGGGCTTCCTCCACCACATCCTCATCCAGGCTCTCATCGGCCCGGGCGATCTCATCGGATCGAAGTGGGGCATCGCTGGCGAAAAGTACCGCCTCGACGATCTGAATCGGCCTCATTCTTCCCTCGCTCCCAGGGTATCCGTCGCCGGATCCGTCTCGTCTCCGGGCTCCCGTTCCCGCCAGTAGAGCCAGAGGTCATGGAAGGGAGCCGACTGGCGCAGGTGGATCCGTCGCCGTCGGGAGAGCTCCAATCCCGCCAGGAAGGTCATGACGCCGTGCATCCGCTCCTGGAAGGGGGCCACCAGGGCCCGGAACTCCACCCGGCGCTCTCCTTCCCCTGGGCCGAGGCCACCCTCCCGGAGCCGGCTCAGGATGAGGAGAACCTTCTCGTCCATGGAGACGGTGCGGGGGGTGACCCGGTGGTCCCGGCTCGCCAGGTCCGGTAGGGTCACCTCCAACGCGGCCTGGAAGACCTCGTCCCAGGTGGTCTCCAGGGCGGTCTCCTCCACCGGGGTCCGGGGCCGGGGCGCCACGAAACCCTTGGAGAAGCGACGGGATCGCTCCGCCTCCGCGTTCTCCATGTGGTGTGTGATCTCCCGCACCTGCTCATACTCCAGGAGTCGACGTACCAGCTCGGCCCGGGGGTCCTCGTCCTCGTCGGATTCAGGGCGCGGCAGGAGGAGCTGGGCCTTGATCCGGATGAGGGTGGCGGCCATTTCCAGGAACTCCCCAGCCGAGTCCAGGTCCGAGGCCTGGATCCCCTTCACGGCCACCAGGAACTGGTCGGTGATCCGGGCGATGGGGATGTCGAAGATGTCCAGGTCCTGCTGGCGGATGAGGTGGAGGAGGAGGTCCATGGGACCCTGGAACCGCTCGATCTCCACCAGGAACACCCCATCCCGAGCGCCATCCGGGGCGTCATCCCGCCCCGCTCCACGGTTCCCTGTCCGCCCCTCTCCCCGGGCCAGGGGTGAGAGCATCACCGAAACACCTCCAGGAGGATCACCGCCACCGCCAAGAGGAGTTCGGTTACGAGCTGCACCGGGACCATGATGATCTGGAGCGCCCCGGGAATGAAGAAGAGAGCAGCGAGGAGGACCAGCACCCCCACCCGTCCGAATCGGTCATAGGGCTCCCGGAGTCGGTGGGGTAGGAGGTGCCGCATCACATGGGAGCCGTCCAGGGGAGGCACCGGGATGAGGTTGAAGATGGCCAGGATGAGGTTGATCAGGATCCCGTAGAAGGCCCCCGCCACCCAGACGCTCTCCCCCAGGAGCCCGCCGGTGGGCCCGGTCCCATCCGCCAGGAGAATGGCAGGCACCAGCAGGAGGGTGAAGAGACCGGCCAGCACCAGGTTGGAGGCCGGTCCGGCCATGGAGACCCGGATGTCGCTCCAAACCGGATCCCGGAAGTTCCGGATGTCCACCATTACCGGGCGGGCCCACCCGAAGAGGAAGTTCCCCGGGAGGAAGGCCAGGACGGCGGGCACCAGGACCGATCCCACCGGGTCCAGGTGGGGGATGGGATTCAGGGTGATCCGGCCCTGACGCTCCGGGGTATCGTCCCCTTCCCTCCGG
Organism: Gemmatimonadales bacterium; assembly: GCA_007695225.1. Lineage (GTDB taxonomy): Bacteria > Gemmatimonadota > Gemmatimonadetes > Longimicrobiales > Gaopeijiaceae > T3Sed10-66. Next base: position 13,203 of record REED01000112.1, on the reverse strand, counting down.
GCCACCCAGGCGTGGGCCACCTCGTGGATGACGATGGAGAAGATGAGGATGGGTGCGATGAGGATCCATTGCATAGCCGGAGAACCTATCTCAACCTGGAGGTGGGAACCACCCCGTGGGGGGCTATTGCCCTGAATCCGATGCGGATCTATACTTCACCGCTCTATAGGGTTCGTTCAATGGACTTGAGGTTGGAATGCCGAACATCAAGAGTGCCAAGAAGCGCATGGAACTCAGTCGGAAGTGGCAGGCGAAGAATCGCGCTGTCCGCTCCCGGATCCGGACCGCCGTGAAGCGGGTTCGCCAGGCTGAGGATCCCGAAACCGCCGAGGCCCGCCTCCGAGAAGTGTCGGCGCTCCTGGATCGAGCCGCGACACGCCGGATCTTCCACCCCAACAAGGTGGCACGGGCCAAGTCGCAGTTGCACAAGCATGTGAATGGCCTGAAGCAGGGCTGACGAACCGTCGCCCTCAGAGGTCGAAGCGGGCGCGATCCCTTCCCCAGGGGTCGCGCCCGCTTTTCGTTGTCTACCCCCCCTCCTCCCACACCACCCGTCCACCCACCACGGTCATCACCGCCCGGCCGGTGAGCGCCCATTCCGTGAAAGGGGTGTTCCGGCTCAGGGAGAGGAAGCGCCTGGGGTCCACCGTCCATGTCGCCTCCAGGTCCAGGACCGTGACATCGGCGGGACTTCCCTTGGCCAGGGTTCCCCCGGGGAGGCGGAAGGCTCGGGCGGGCTGGCAGGAGGCCCGCTCCACGAAGGTGGCCAGTTCCATCTCCCCTTTCCCCACGAAGTGGGTGAGGATCAGCCCCACCGCCGTCTCCAGCCCCACGATCCCGAAGGGGGCGTCGTCGAAGGCCTGCTCCTTCTCGTCATAGTGATGGGGCGCGTGATCCGTGGCCAGGATGTCCAGCGTCCCGTCCAGGAACCCGGCGATCACGGCTTTTCGGTCCTCCTCAGCGCGGAGGGGCGGGTTCATCTTCGCCTCGGTCCGGTACCCGTCCACGGCCTCCTCAGTGAGGAGCAGGTGGTGCGGAGTGGCCTCCGCAGTGACCCGGACCCCCCGGGCCTTCGCCCGGCGGATGGCGTCCACGCTGGCACGGGTGGAGACGTGCTGCAGGTGGATGTGCCCCCCCGTGAGTTCCGCCACCAGGAGGTCCCGGAGGGTATGGACGTCCTCTGACGCATTGGGCTTCCCCCGCAGACCCAAGCGAGCCGAGACCACGCCCTCGTTCATCACCCCACCCCGGGAAAGCCCCAGGTCCTCGGCGTGGTCCGCCACCGGAATGTCGAACCCCGACGCGTACTCCAGCGCCCGGCGCATGAGGCCCGAGTCCATCACCGGGAGCCCGTCATCGGTGATGGCCACCGCCCCGGCTTCCACCAGCTCCCCGATCTCCGTCAGGCGCTCCCCCTTCTGCCCCAGGGAGAGGGCCCCTACCGGATAGACCCGGGCCGAGCCCGCGTCCCGTCCTGCTGCCGCCACGAACCCCACCGTGGCCGGCGAGTCGATGACCGGGTCCGTGTTGGGCATGGCGCACACGGCGGTGAAGCCCCCGGCCGCCGCCGCCCGGGCCCCGGAGGCGATGGTTTCCTTGTGCTCGCCTCCCGGCTGCCGGAGGTGGACATGGACATCGATGAGCCCGGGCGTCACCACCTTCCCGGCGCAATCCACCACCCGGGCTCCCTCCGGTGCGTCCAGCTCCGACCCCACGGCCGTCACCTGGCCGTCGGAGAGAAGGAGATCCAGGATCTGGTCGGTCCCGGTGGAGGGGTCCACCACCCGGCCTCCCTTCAGGAATAGGGGTCGCTTGCTCACAGCCGCACCTCGGGTTCGCTGGAAGAATCAGGTCGAGAAGAATCGAGACGGGAAGAACCGGGTCGGACAGGGGCGCGCATGAACCCCGGGTCAACACGACGGGGTGGAGTCGGAACCGACTCTGGAGTCCGCATCCTCATCCCCGCCCCCCGCCGCCCCGCTTCGCCGCCTCCGCCTGCTCCGGCTGCCCACCCGCCAGGAGGTAGAGGACGGCCATGCGCACCGCCACCCCGTTGGTGACCTGCTTCAAAATGACGGAGTGGGGGCCGTCGGCCACGTCGGAGTCGATCTCCACCCCCCGGTTCATGGGGCCGGGGTGGAGGATGAGGAGATCCCGGGGCGCCCGCTCGATCTTCTCCCGGGTGACGCCGTAGAAGCGGTTGTATTCCCGGAGGGAAGGGATGAACCCCCCCTGCATCCGCTCCAATTGCAGGCGGAGGACATTCAGGACATCCGCCCACTCGATGGCCTCCTCCACCCGGTGGAAGACACGGACGCCCAGGGTCTCGATCCCGGTGGGAAGGAGGGTCCGGGGCCCACAAACCGCCACCTCCGCCCCCAGCTTGAGGAGGCCGAAGATGTTGGAACGGGCTACCCGGGAGTGGACGATATCCCCTACCACGCAGACCCGCAGTCCCTCCAGGGAGCCCCGGTGGTCCCGGATGGTGAGGATGTCCAGGAGGGCCTGCGTGGGGTGCTCATGGGCCCCATCCCCGGCGTTGATGACGTTGGAGGGGATCCGGTCCGCAAGGAACTGGGCGGCCCCCGAGGCCCAGTGCCGGATCACCACCATGTCGATGCGCATGGCCTCCAGGTTCCGGGCGGTGTCCACCAGGGTCTCACCCTTCTGCACCGAGGAACCGGTGGAGGCGATGTTCACCGTGTCTGCGGAGAGGCGTTTCTCGGCGAACTCGAAGGAGATCCGGGTCCGGGTGGAGGGCTCCAGGAAGAGGTTCACAATGGTCTTCCCCCGGAGGACCGGGACCTTCTTGATCCGCCGCTCCGAGATCTCCTTGAAGGGCTCGGCCGTGTCCAGGATGGAGCGGATCTGTTCGGCGGAGAGGTGCTCCAGGCCGATGAGGTCCTTCCCCAGCGGCGACGTGGAATGGCTCACTCCGAAGCCCCCAGGCTGGGCGTCACCACTTCCACGGCGAGGCGGCCGTCCTGTTCGGGGACCAGGACCTCCACCCGCTGAGTGGGGAGCGCGCTCACGTTCCGCCCAACGATGTCGGGCTGGATGGGGAGTTCCCGACCCCCGCGGTCCACCAGGACACAGAGGAGGATCCGACTGGGCCGACCCCAGTCCATGAGTTCATTCATGGCGGCCCGGGCGGTCCGCCCGGTGAAGAGGACGTCGTCCACAACTACCACCGTCTGGTCGTCCACTCCGTCCATGGGAAGGGAGGACTCCCCCACGAGGGGGCGGGGACCCACCGTCTCCAGGTCGTCCCGGTACAGGGTGATGTCCAGGGTGCCGAAGGGGATCTTCACGCCCTCCTCGGACTCCAGGACGCCCCGGATCCGATCCGCCAGCTCCACTCCGCGCCGGTGGATCCCCATGACCACCAGGTTCTCCACGCCCTCGTTCCGCTCCACGATCTCCCGGGCCATCCGAACCAGGGTCCGCTGCACCGCCACCGGATCCATGAGGGTCACGCGCTGCAGGGAGGACATGGTAACGACTCGTCGCGTGAAGGGAGCGGGGCGCAGGTGATCCACCCTGGGGATGAATTCGGCCAAAGCTAGGCCCGGCCTCCAAGAGGTGTCAACGCGTCCTCCTCCTTCCGAGATGGGAGGCGGCCCGGTTTGCGGGCTTCGCTCCGATGGACCATCTTCCCCCGGTTTTCAGGGGCTTCGCGGTTTTCAGGCCCCGGGAACCCCGCGTCTCTGGTCCCGCCCCGGCCATCCCTCGCCCGGCTTCGTCAGCCCCTGCCATGACCCTTCCCATCGAACCCGGGTGGCTCAGCCTCATCCCACCCCTCGTCGCCATCCTCCTGGCCCTTCTCACCCGGGAGGTGATCCTCTCCCTCTTTGCAGGCGTCTGGATGGGGGCCGTCTTCCTGGCGGGGAACAACCCCGTCACGGGAACGGGAGGGGCGCTGCAGTTCCTGGTGGATGCCCTGGTGGATCCGGACCACATGGCCATCGTCATGTTCAGCCTTCTCCTTGGGGGAATGGTGGGGGTCATGGCCCGGAGCGGAGGGACCCAGGGGATCGTGGAGGTGCTGGAAAAGCTGGCCACGAACCGGACCCGAGGGCAGTTCCTTACCTGGGCCTCCGCCGTCTTCATCTTCTTCGACGACTACGCCAACACCCTCATCCGGGGGAACGCCCTCCGTCCCATGACCGACCGGCTCCTCATCTCCCGGGAGAAGCTGGCGTACATCGTGGACTCCACCGCCGCCCCGCTGGCGGTGAGTGCCGTGGTCACCACCTGGATCGGCTTCCAGATCACCCAGGTCCGGGACGGACTGGCGGGAGCCGCGGAACGGGCCACCGATCCGGCCATCGCCCAGCAGCTCCAGGCCGGGGCCGACAACCCCTTCCTGGTGGTCCTCCACTCCATCCCGTACCTCTTCTACCCCATCCTGGCCCTGGCCTTCGTCCTCCTGGTGATCCTCATGCGCCGGGACTTCGGGGCCATGTACAAGGCGGAACGGCGGTCCTACTCCGGCGGTGGCCTCATCCGCCCTGGCGCCGTCCCCGCCTCGGACCCCTCCGCCGAGGCCCTCCAGCCCCCTCCCGACGCACCCCACCGGTGGTACAACGCCGCCGTGCCCGTCCTGGTGGTGATCGGGGTGGCGTTGGCGGGACTGTGGGGAACGGGGGCGGCGGCACTGGCCCCCGGGGACCGGACCATCGTCAACGTCATCGGTGAGGCGGATCCCTTCAGCGCCCTCCTCTGGGCCTCCTTTGCCGGATGCGTCACCGCCATCGCCCTGGTGGCGGGCCAGAAGATCCTCTCCGTGAAAGAGGCGCTGGACGCCTGGATGGGGGGGATCCAGTCCATGCTCATGGCGGTGATCATCCTGGTCCTGGCCTGGGGGCTGGGGGGTGTCACCGGTGAGCTGGGAACGGGTCCCTACCTGGCCTCCCTTCTCCAGGAGACCCTCCCCCTGGGCCTCCTCCCCGGTCTGGTCTTCCTGGTTGCGGCTCTCACCGCCTTCTCCACCGGCACGTCCTGGGGGACCATGGCCATCCTCTTCCCGGTGGTGATCCCCCTGGCAGTGGCCATGGGCGCCGGGGTGGGCTTCGCCGGAGGCGAGCACTACGCCATCCTCCTGGGAACCATCAGCTCCGTCATGGCCGGCGCCGTCTTCGGGGACCACAGCTCTCCCATCTCCGACACCACGGTGCTGAGCTCCATGGCCTCGTCCTGTGACCTGGTGGACCATGTCCGAACCCAGCTCCCCTACGCCCTGGTGGTGGCGGTGGTGGCGCTGGCGGTGGGAGAGATCCCGGCAGCCCTGGAGTGGATCCACCCCGTCTGGGCCATCGCGATGGGGATCGTGATCCTCTGGGGGATCCTCCGCATCTGGGGGCGGAACCCGGCGGAAGGGCTCCCCACCGAGGCGGGTCCGGGATCCGGCGAAGTCCCGTCCACGGAGACGGCGGGCGTGGCCTCCTGAAGTACGCCTGAGAAGGTCCTGCGGAACCCCGAGCGGGCACCCCGAATTGGCTTTTGACATGAAACCCCGTGCGAAAGTTCGCCCGACCCCTTACTTTGCCCCCTGGAAACAATGGTGGACTCGCGGGACCGTCACTGTCGTGCCCGATACCATCGCGCCCGGACAGGTGCAACCCTTCGGGTGAAACCCTGGTCCCGAATGGCCCGAAGGCTTGCTACCCGTGAATAGGAACGCCTTGGAGGAACGCAATGAATGAGCCATCCGCCGAGGGCATGCGCGGTCGTATCCTCCTCCTGGAAGAGGCAGAGGAAGAGGCCGTCCGTCTGAGCACCGACCTCAACCTGGAGGGCTACGAAGTGGAGTGGCTCACCGATGGGATGGAAGGGCTGGAGCGAGCCCAATCCCCGGAGCTGGATCTTGTCATCCTGGAGTTGAAACTCCCCGGACTCGACGGCTACCGGCTCCTCCAGTACCTGCGGCGGCGGGGCTCCACCCTTCCCGCCCTGGTCCTCTCCCGGCACGACTCGGAATCGGAGAAGGTGCTGGGTCTCCAGAGCGGGGCCGATGACTATGTCACCAAGCCCTACAGACCGCGGGAATTCATGGCCCGTGTGGAAGCGCTCCTCCGCCGGACGAAGGGCCAACGGAGCGAGGTGACCGTCCCGGGCCTGGGAAGTGGGGACGCACGGGCCCAGGACCGGTGGCCCTCTCTCGATGAGTCACCGGACGCATTGATGGAAGAAGAGCGGTCGATCACGGGGATGATGGCCTCGACCCAGCGTGCCCGCACCTCCAACGGTGCAGGCCACAGCGGGGGAGACACCGGCGCATCAACCGGAGAAGGCGTTGCCCCGGCCACGGGTGGGGGTGGGGAGCGACCCCTTCCTGGAAATGGTCCGGGGTTACGTCCCCGGGTCATCTCCTTCAGCGATATCCAGGTGGACCCTTCCACCCACGTAGTCCGGAAGGGAGGGCGGATGGTGGACCTCACGCCGAAGGAATTCGAACTCCTCCTGGCCCTCGCCCGGCGAGAGGGCGCGGTGGCCTCCCGCCCGGAGCTGCTACGGGAGGTCTGGAACCCCCGGACCCCCATCACCAGCCGCACGGTGGACACCCACCTCTTCGAACTCCGCCGGAAGCTGGAGGACGACCCCTCCAATCCCCGGCACCTTCTTACGGTGCGAAAAGTGGGCTACCGGCTCCAGCCCCACTGACCGGGGAGGGGCCGAGGCGCCGGCAGGCTCCCCGGGGAGGGCATCATCCAGGGCGCCCCGGGCACCGTGAGGACCGTGAGGCGTCGCCGGTGAGGCGTCACCATCCGGAAAGAACCGCGCCCCCCCAGACCTCCCGGGCATACCGGTCCAGATAGCTTCCCCGGGCCGCCTGGAGTCCCTCCGGGCCCACGGCCCAATCGTAGGAGAAGAGGACCACTCCCCCTACCCCCAACTGCCCGGCCCGGCGCCCCTTCGATACGGCGCCCGCGAAGGAGTTCTGGTACACCCCCACCCCAGCCCAGACCCGGCGGGGGTCACCCGCCTCTGCCGCACGCTGGATCTGAAGGTTCCAGGTGGCATCGGAGGCGGTGTACGCCATGGGCGCCACCACATCCACGATCCCGTTGCGGAGCCACGACTCCCACTCCTGGAAGCGACCGTTCCGGGCGTCGTCGGCGTTGGCGAAGACCGCTGCCGAGACCACGGCCTCGGGACGATGGATCCGGGCCTCGTGGCGGAGTCGAGCCATGAGCTCGGTGACCCGTTCCCGACGATAGTCGCCCCATTCCCCAGGGAAGAGGTCCGGAAGGAGCAAGGGATCCCTGGCCCGGAGCGCCTCCCCACCCCGGCGGAGACGCTGGGAATCGGCCCCCCGGGCCCTGAGCCACGCCTCGAAGCCCTCCAGGGAGGCCCTGGAGTAGTCGAACTCCGGCGAGGGGTAGCGGATGTAGTCCAGGTGCAGCCCATCCACCGGGTAGCGCTCCAGGAGGTCCGCCACCACGGCCACCATGTGATCCTGAACCCCGGGGTGGCCGGGGTTGGTGTAGAGCCCCTCCACCTGTGTTCCCTGGAAGCGGGTCCACTCCAGGAGGGTCCGGAGGTAGGCCGGATCCCGTGGTTCCATCCGGTGGAGCCGGGGCGCCAGGGCCCGGGGCACCGCCAGGAGCTCGGGACGGGAGAGCGCCAGGTGACCCGGGTCGGTGGGAGGGATGAGGGAGCTGGCCACCACGTGGGTGTTCACCCATGCGTGCACCTGCAGGCCCAGCCCATGGGCCTCCTCCAGCACCACCGCGAGCGGATCGTAGTCCAGGGGCTGCCGGCTCAGCGTCTCGGCCCGGGGCTCCCAGCGGGATTGGTAGTAGGCGTCGCCCCGCCCACGAACCTGGACCAGGAGGGTATTGAAGCCGGCCAGGTGGGCCCGATGAACGGCAGCCCGAGCCGAATCGGGGTGGAGGAGGGCGGTGCGAACCACCCAGAGGGCCCGGACCTCTCCCTGGGGAAGGCGGATTCCCATTTCCCCCACCCCCTCCAGGGGAGGGACGCTCCTGGCCGGCTCCTCACGGACCCGGGGCGGCGCCTCCCGAGTCGGGTCCTCCCGGCTCGGCCCCTCCGGGGTGGGGCGGGCCTCCGGAGGGGGAGGCGCCGGGGCCCGATCCCCTGGCGAATACGCCGGCGGAAGGTCTGCCGGAGGGGGCGGCGGCAGGGGCGCGCCCACCCGAGTGCACCCGACGGCGGCAAGCCCCAGAAGGAAGAGGAGAACGGGGACCCGGAGGAGGAGACGCCCCAGGACCCCAGCGGCCTCCAACTCCCGGACCCGCTCCTCGGACCTCGTCCCAGGTCTCCCCATCACTCTTCCTCTGCCCATGATCCTCGTCCCCTCCCCCGCCGTTCCTGGAAGAATGCCCTGAGAAGCCGCCCTCCCTCTTCGCCCAGCACCTCCGGCGTCACCTCGGCTCGATGGTTCAGCCGGGGGTCCTGCAGGAGGTTGCCCAGGCTTCCCGCCATCCCCGCCTTGGGGTCCGGGGCGGCGTAGACCACCCGGGGGATCCGGGCCAGGACGATGCTTCCGCAACACTGGGCGCAGGGCTCCAGGGTCACGTAGAGGGTGGTATCCAGCAGGCGCCAGTGTCCCTGGCGCCGAGCCGCCTCCCGGATCACCACCCCCTCGGCATGGGCGGTGGGGTCGGACCACGTCCGGGTGCGGTTGTGCCCCTCGGCCAGGATGCGCCCGTCCCGGACCAGCACGGCGCCTACCGGCACCTCGTCCAGGGTCCAGGCCTCCCGGGCCTTCTCCAGCGCCCGGGCCATCCAGCAACGGTCCCCGGGACGAGGATCCGTGGGCTGCAGCGGCACCGGGCTGAAGGTCAGTGGGCCGTGGGGGAGGTGGTGACCTGGGCCCCGTCCAGCCGCCGGTAGAGGGCGGTGACCTTCCCGTTGACCCGATGGTCCTCGGAGAGGACGAGGGGGGAATCCCCCTTGGGCGGGCGACCGTTGAGGAGGGCAAGTCCGGAATCCATCCGCCGCACCCGGAAGAGCCCCGGGCCGTCATGGACATGGACCACGGCCAGGTCCCCGTCCCGGAGTGCCCCCGGGATCGCAGGTTCCACCAGGAAGAGGTCACCCGCCTCGATCCCCATCCCCGCGAAGGCGTCTCCCCGGGCCCGTACGAAGTAGGAACCCTTCCCCCCGGTCATCCGTCGATCGATGGAGAGGTAGGCCTCCACCCCATCCGAGGCGAACCCCGTGCGGTCGTCGGGCAGGGCGGTGAAGCAGGGAACCGAAACGGTCTGGGGGTTCAGGTCCACCCCCAGGATGCGGATCCCCCGGGATCGGGAGGGATCCCGCTCCACGTATCCCTTCTCCGCCAGCGCCTGGAGATGCTCCGAGACGGTCTTGGTACTCCGGATCCCGAACTCCTCGCCAATCTCGCGAATGGACGGCTGGTAGGTGTTGGCGCGAAGGTAGTGCACCATGTAGTCCAGGATCTTCCGCTCGGTATCGGTCAGTACGGCGGGCATCCATGGCTCCGAAAGAGGTTGTGGGCCGGGGATTTCCACCCACGATCGCGGCCACGAGAAGTCCAGATTAACCCTCGTCGCTTCGGGAAGTCAAGCATCAGGAATCGTTTGTTTCCCCCGGACCTTCCTCCTCCTCGACCCGGTCGAGCGCCGCCTCGATCCGGGCCAACGCCGTCTCCCTTCCCATGACCATCAGAACCTCGAAGATCCCCGGGCTCACCGCCTGCCCGGTGAGGGCCACACGGAGGGGATGGATGAGCTTCCCCGCCCCCACGCCCCGTCCCTCGGCCAGGGCCCGGACTCCGGTCTCCAGCGCCTCCTCGGTCCACTCCATGGAGGCCAATCCATCCCGGAGGGCGGAGAGGTGGCCCCGGGCGGCTTCCGGATCCTTCCTCCAGTGCTTCGTCACCGCATCGGCGTCGTAGATGAGGGTCTCGCTGAGGAAGGGCCTTGCCTGGTCCGCGATGTCGTCCACGGAGCGGGCCCGGGGCTTCAAGAGCTCCACCAGCCCTTCGAGCCACCCGGGCTCCCCCTGGATCCGGGCCTCCGCCGCGGAACGGAGCTCGCCCAGCCGATCCAGCACCTCTCCCGCCAGGGCTCCGGCGGGGGTCCGGGAGAGATGCTGACCGTTCAGCCACTCCAGCTTCTTCGGATCGAAGACGGCGCTCTTCTTCTGGACCCGGTCCAGGGAGAAGGCCTCCACCAGCGTCTCCCGGGTGAAGATCTCCTCTTCGGTGCCCGGGTTCCAGCCCAGGAGGGCCAGGAAGTTGTTCATGGCCTCGGGGAGGATCCCCTGGTGATGGTAGTCGCCCACCGCCGCCGCCCCGTGGCGCTTGGAGAGACGCTTCCCGTCCGGCCCCATGATCATGGGGACATGGGCGAAGTCCGGGGTGAGGTTGCCCAGGGCCTCGTGGAGGAGGATCTGTTTCGGGGTGTTGGAGATGTGATCGTCGCCACGGATGACCAGGGTCACACGGTGCTCCGCGTCATCGGAGACCACCGCCAGGTTGTAGGTGGGCGTGCCATCCGTCCGGAGGAGGACCAGGTCCTCGATCTCCGGGTTCCGGAAGCGGACATCGCCATGGACCCTGTCCACCCAGGTGGTCTCGCCGTCGGGGATGAGGAAGCGGAGGGCATGGGGCTCCCCTTCCGCCGCCCGCTCCGCCGCCTCACCGGGTGGGAGCGCCTCGGCCTGCTCCCGGGGGTATCGGAGGGCTGCGGCGGGATCCGCCTCCCGGACCCGGGCCAGCTCCTCGGGCGTGGTGAGGTCCAGATAGGCCTTTCCCTCTTTGAGGAGACGGAGGGCCTCCCTGCGGTGTCGCTCCAAGCCCTCGCTCTGGAAATGGGGCCCCTCATCCCAGTCCAGACCGAGCCAGCTCAGCCCCTCCAGGATGGCCCGGGTCATCTCCTCCGAGGAGCGCTCCCGATCCGTGTCCTCGATGCGGAGGATGAAGGTCCCCCCCTCCTTTCGGGCCAGGAGCCAGTTGAAGAGGGCGGTGCGGGCTCCCCCCACGTGGAGGTAGCCGGTGGGGGATGGGGCGAAGCGGACGCGCAGCGTCATGGGAGGTGGAGGGGTCGGGGGGACAGAAAGCATGCGCCAATCGGAAGCATCAAGGGATACGCCCGCAGGGGCGGGCTGTAAACCGCAGACCGTAAACCCGAAGCGCGCTCCACTCGCGCGCCTCGCTCATGACGCCCCTCCGCGGCAGGCGCGAGCCCGAGGGGCGAAGCGGCGGGGGAGGTGGGCAGGTGCTTGTCGCGCGTAGGGGCCTTCCGCTAGGGTGAGGGAGGTCGCTCCTGCATGCCGACCCGTTGTTCCTGCATCCCGACCCCTGGACCCACCTCCATGACCCGATCCTTCTCCACCCTGCGGCCCCTGCCCTTCTCCGCGCTTTTCGTGGCCATGGGCCTCTTCCTGGCGGCGGGGTGCGGGACCGGGGGTATGGAAGGAACGAACGTCACCCCGCCTTCGCCGCCGGAGGGTCCCGCCACCCAGCCCCCCGCCGACCGATCCCCTGGCGCCCCTCCCCCGGCGGAAGAGGAAGCGCTCACCGGGGACGCTGCGCGGCAGGGGCTGGTGGAGATGGAGTCCGACCCCGACCTGGACTTCCGGAGCTGGCGCCTCATCCCCATGCAGGTCACCGAGACCTCCTTCACCCCGGGGATCGACCCCACCGGGAGTGAACTCCGGATGGGGGCCATCGCCCTCTCCGCCGGCCCGAACCATCCCATCGGACCGAACCAGTCGGGGCTCCAGCTCTTCTTCATGGGGATCTCCCATGAATGGGTCTACGAGGGGGAGGTGGACGTCCTTCACCTTCGTATCGGCGGAGGAGAACCGGTCCAGCTCGAGCTCAGTACCTACCGGGAGTCGCCGGGCCAGGGCTACGTCTTGGAGACCATGGGGGTAAGGATCCCGGTGGAGCTCTTCCTTCGCCTGTCCCGGGCCACCTCGGTGGAAGGTCGGCTGGGCCCCACCGAGTTCCGCCTGGGTCCGGATCAGCTCCAGCGGTTCCGGGCCTTCGTGGACGAGCTCCCCGCCGACCTGCTGGGGGCCGTGACGGGCTGAATCGAAGGGGGATGGGACATGCGGCGCCGGAACAGGCCCGCCCCCCCGGACACCTCCCTCTGGTACCGACTCCGGTCAAGGAGGCCGCATGGGAAGAAACGTCACCCGCAAGCTCATCGCCGAGCACCTGCTGGAGGGCGAACTCGTGCCCGGCGAGGAACTCGGCATCCGCATCGATCAGACGCTGACCCAGGACGCCACCGGGACCCTGGTCATGCTGGAACTGGAGGCCCTCCAACTCCACCGCGTCCGCACCGAGGTCTCGGTCCAGTACGTGGATCACAACCTGATCCAGGCGGACCACCGGAACCCCGATGACCATCTCTTCCTGGAGAGTGCCGCACGACGGTTCGGGCTCTGGTTTTCCCGGGCCGGAAACGGAGTGAGCCACCCGGTGCACCAGGAGCGATTCGGCAAGCCCGGCCGGACCCTCCTGGGCTCGGACAGTCACACCCCCGCCGGCGGCGCCCTGGGAATGCTGGCCATCGGAGCCGGAGGGGTGGAAGTGGCCCTGGCCATGGCAGGAGAGCCCTTTCGGTTCCGGATGCCCGAAGTGCTCGGGGTGAGGCTCACCGGAGAGCTTTCCGACTGGGTGAGCGCCAAGGATGTGATCCTGGAGATGCTCCGGCGGTATGGCGTGGACGGGTGCGTTGGAAAGGTGGTGGAGTACCACGGACCGGGGCTCGCATCGCTCTCTGCCATGGATCGGCACGTCATCGCCAACATGGGCACCGAGATGGGCGCCACCACCACGGTATTCCCCTCCGACCAGGAGACCCGCCGTTACCTGAGGTCCCAGGGGCGGGAAGAGGACTGGAGCGAATGGGTGGCCGACCCGGACGCGGAATACGACGCCCAGGACGAGATCGACCTCTCCACCGTCGAGCCCCTCATCGCCCTTCCCTCGAGTCCGGGAAATGTGGTCCCGGTGAGGGAGGTGGAGGGCCGGGAGATCTACCAGGCCTACCTTGGGTCCTCCGCCAACCCGGGGTTCCGGGACTTTGCCGTCCCCGCCCTAAAAGGCCGTTGAAGAAGTAGAGGGGCCGCCGGGAAGGGGTCTTGCGCGTCCTGGTCAAGGCGGGTCGCTGAAAGCGATGCGGTAGCATCGGTGAAGCGGCCCAACGAAGATCCAGGGCCGCAACCCCCCTTCCCCCTTCGGGTTGGGGCGGCAGG
>REED01000017.1 GCA_007695225.1 Gemmatimonadales bacterium | reverse complement strand
GCCGTCTTCCCACCGGCGACGGGGTGTCCGGCCGACGAGCCGAAGCTCCCCCTACCGCTGGCTGGGACGGGGGGAGAAACCCCGGGGTCGCCCCCCGGTTCCGGAGCACCGTAGCGTACGCCCATGGATGGGCCCCGGATCCCAGGAGGCCCGGGTCCGGCGAGGGCCGGACCCTCGGGAAGGGGAGGAGGGGGTGCACCGCCCCCTCCTCCGGACGCCCCTCTCCCCCCCTCCCCCCCGGGTCAGTTGTCCCGCAGCCACAACCACGGGAAGGACTCGAGGAGGAGGCCGGTCCCGGTGGACCGATCCACCCCTACGGCATGGAGCGTGACCATGTCCAAGTCCCTCCACCCGGTTCCGGCGAAGCGCGACCCCGGGACTATCGCCTCGAAGGAGCCCCGGTAGACGCCGAACGAGCACCCGTGGCTCCCGAAGTCGGTCGCCACCCCCACCCGCTGCAGGTGGGCGCCGCCGGGCAGGGAGGCGTGGCCCCAGGCAGCGTAGACCCAGACCTCGTCGAAGGGGTTGAACGTGGCCGCCGTCACCCCGGGACACCCCGCCTCCATGGCCCGTCGGATGCGGATGGTGACGGCCTGGGAGGTGGCGGCGATGACGTCAGGATGGGTGCTCTCGCAGGGCCGGTCCTCGTTCATGCAGAGGACGAGGACCCTGTCCGGATCATCGTCCACCATGCGCACCTCGCCTCCCCCGGCGAAGGTGGGATGCTCCAGGAAGCTCCGCCCCGCCGGCACCGACGCCCGGGCCAGGACGGTCCGCCCGGTGCCGATGTTCCCCGCCACGTCCCGGCTGACGGCCTGCACCGCGCTCAGGGGGACCAGGGCTCGCGAACCCCCGGGACGCCCCTCCACCGTGGTTTCCATGGCCACCAGGGTGTGGGGGATGCTGAAGGACGCCGTGGACCGGTGGGTCAACTGGTCCGTCCAGGGGGTGCCGAATGCCGTGGGCGAACCCGCCGGAAAGACGGTGGGGCCGGAGGACAGCCCACCGAACTCCAGCGCAGGCCAGGCGTCCAGGAGATCCACATTGTCCTGGGCCAGGGCGGTGAAGGGGAGGCGCCCACCCGGGGTGATGGCATCCCGAACGGAGGGAGCCCCCACCGTGGGAGGGGTCTCGTCCACCAGGTAGCGGAAACCGACCGTGTTGCCGGGAACGCCGGCAAGGCTGAAGACCTGCCCGTGATACACGTAGTATCCCTCACTGACCGGGCCCTCTTCGACAACGGTGCGGGGAAGTTCACGGAGCGGGCTGGCCTGGATCGGAACGCATCCCGACGCCGCGCCCACCGCGCACGCCGTTCCCGATGCATCCAGTCGCAGGATCCGGGTCGCCGCGCCGAAGCTCAGGAAACCGCTCCCCGATGGCGGCGTGAGCTCGGGCGGGGCGAAGACGGCAAAGGCGACCGTCGGGGGCGGCGATGGCCAGGGCCGACTGATGGCTCCGTTGAAGATGGTTCGGTCCCGGAACAGCTCAAAGAACTGAAGTCCGGGAACGCCCGCGTCCACGTGGAAGGTCCCCAGGGGGTTCACTCCGCCGCCTTCCATGGGGATGATCCTGCGGTTCCCCAGCGCGTCCTCGAGCACGGCCACCACGCGGTAGGCGGTGGCCGCCTCCCCCGTGGACGCCGGCGCGAGCCCCGCCTCCCCCGGCGTGGCGGCCGCCGGGCGAGAGGCCAGTTCCGCATCGGAGAGCGAGGGGGGCCCCGCATGGTAGGTGATGGAGACGCCTCCCACCCCATCGATTCCATTCACCCGGTCCGTGGCGCCAGGTCCCCCGGCCGCCCAACGATAGTCCGGATTCACCCAGTTCCCGCCGCAGCACCGGAGCGTGTCTCCGGCGACCCGCGCGGTGAGCTGGAAGGGCGTCGTCTCCCACGGCGGAACCGACTCGTAGCGGACCTGCCCGGACCCCTCCGGCCCGGGCTCACCATTCGAAAGGACCGTGGTCACGACGAGGTTTGTCCCCGGCGTGGGGGTGGATGTGACTTCCCCCAGCATCTCCCGCGTGAACACCGCCGGGCTGGACTCGACCTCCACCCCGAAGAATCGGGTGGTCAGGCGCGTGACCGAGAGGCCGGAGAAGAGGACGGGAACGGCGTGGACGGTCACGTCCCCCCCTCGCCAGAGGAGTCCGCTCTCGGAGGTGGCCTCCCGGGTGGAGGTGACCCGGGGAACGAGGAGGTCCCGGTTGTTCAGGACGGGTGGCTCCTGGAGTTCCGCCGTCCAGGAGGCGCCCCCCACGGCCACCACCCGGGCACGGAGGGGACGGGGTCCGTTCAGCCACTCCGGTGTTCCGGTGAGGGTATCGTGGAGCGCGGTGTTCACCGCCAGGGACACAAGGGTGGGCGTGGCGGCGCTCCCCCGGGGCGGGGAAGCCTGGGAGAAGCCCTGCGCCGCAGCCACCTTCCCGTCCAGGATCACCTCCACACGGGAGAGGGTCTCGCTCCCTGGATCCACCGCCAACTGGACCACCACCACCCCCGAGAGGTCCCGGGGGTCCAGTGGCGTCCCCTGGAGCGAGGTGAGCCCGGTGATGGCCACCGACGCCGGCGTCCCGTCCGACCCGGTGAAGTCCACGGTGAGGGCCTGACCGGACGCCAGCACCACCCCCTGGCTGGTGGAGGAGAAAGTCACACCGGTGGGGAGCCCCGACAGGGTGACCGTGTAGGCCCCCGGGTCCAGTTCCGGGAAGGCATAGGTCCCGCCTCCATCCGTCTGGACCTGCCGGGAAGCTGTGCCGGAGAGGGTCACGGTGACCCCGGTAAGCGGGGTCGTGTCCCTTCGCACGGTTCCGGCGATGGACCCGGTCCCCACCCGGGGCTCACCCGTGAAGTCCACCACCCCCGCCTCCCCCACCTCCAGCGTCACCGAAGCGGAGAGGAGGGGGAACTCCCCCGAGGACGGGGGCTCCACCAGGGTCACCGTGTAACCCCCTGCCCGGAGCGTCCCGAAGGCGTACCGTCCAGAGGCATCGGTGCGGGTCTCGGCGGCAGCGTCGCCCCCGAGCCGGATCAGGACCCCTTCCACCGGGGCACTTCCCACCTGCACCCGCCCCGAGATGGAGGCCGTCCGGACCCAGCCACCCTGGAAGTCCACCACCACCTCCTGGGCCGCCGCGGTGATGGCCGCGGCGCGGGTGGTCTCGGAAAAGGTGATCCCGGTGGGGAATCCGCTGATCTGGACGGCGTATCCGCCGGCCACCACGCCGGTGAAGACGTAGCTCCCCGCCGCTCCCGTGGTGGTGGTCCGGCTCCCCACGCCCACCAGGGTCACCGTCACCCCCGCCACACCCTCTCC